>NZ_JBEPZB010000002.1:202130-223683 GCF_041641055.1 Microbacterium sp. | reverse complement strand
TCGGGGAGCGTGTAGGTCGCCATGTCGCTTTCATCCAATCCGCGCCGCGCCGCGGCGCTTGCCGATCCTCTGCGCCGCCGATGTGCGACGTAGAGCGGACGTAACTCATCCTAGTGACGACAACGCCGGGGCCGGCTGGATCCTTCCTCCGTATGACGAAGCGAGGCGACACCCTCGGGGGTGTCGCCTCGCTGGCAGTGCAGAGATCGTCAGACGTCGAGACCCGCGGGCACGGCGGCCTCCGTGCCCGGGATGCCCTCCTGCTGCGCCCGCTTGTCGGCCATGGCCAGGAGACGGCGGATGCGCCCCGCGACGGCGTCCTTGGTCATCGGCGGGTCGGCGTGGTGACCGAGCTCATCCAGGCTCGCGTCACGGTGTGCAAGACGCAGCTCACCGGCGACCTTCAGGTGGTCGGGAACGTCGTCCGCGAGGATCTCGAGGGCGCGCTCGACGCGCGCGCAGGCAGCGACGGCGGCCTGCGCCGAGCGACGGAGATTCGCATCGTCGAAGTTCACGAGCCGGTTCACGCCGGCGCGGACCTCACGACGCTGCCGCATCTCCTCCCACGCGACGGCGGTCTTCTGGGCGCCCATCTCGCTGAGGATGGTGCGGATGGCCTCGCCTTCGCGCACGACGACGCGCGGCATCCCGCGCACCTCGCGCGCCTTGGCGGCCACACCGAGACGGTGGGCGGCGCCGACCAGCGCCATCGCCGCCTCGGACGACGGGCACGCCACTTCGAGCATGGCCGAGCGGCCGGGCTCGCTCAGGGTTCCGGCGGCGAGGAACGCACCGCGCCAGAGTCCGGCGACTTCGGCTCGGGAGCCGGTCGTGAGGCGGTTCGGGAGGCCGCGGACCGGACGACGACGCTGGTCCAGCAGCCCGGTCTGACGAGCGAGGGTCTCCCCCGATGCGATGACGCGAACGGCCCAGCGGGCCCCGTCGTTCGCCGTGCTCGACTGCACCTGGGCGATCTCGGGACGGACGCCGTAGATCTCGGCGAGATCGCGGGCCACGCGCTGCGCGAGGATCTCGGCATCCACCTCGGCCTCGACGGCGACCCGTCCGGCGATCGAGTGCAGACCGCCGGCGAACCGGAGAATCGATGTGACCTCCGCGACACGCACCGTCGGGGGTGCATTGCGGATGCTGACCAGCTCAGCCTTGACGTCGGTGGTTAGTGCCACGACACTCCTTCACGCTCACGCGCCGGATCGCGACGCAAACCTCCAGCCTACTCTGACGGAGGCTTCTGCTATTCCCTGCCGAGGTCCCGATGGCGCACGTTCACAGCGACTCCCGGCACCGTCGAGAGGCGTCGAGCGAGCTCTTCCACCATCGCGACCGACCGGTGCTTGCCGCCGGTGCATCCGACCGCGACGGTCGAGTGGCTCTTGTTCTCGCGCTGGTATCCCTCGAGCACCGGGGTGAGGGCGGCGGTGTAGGCGTCGAGGAACTCGGCCGCGCCCTCGCGGGAGAGCACGTAGTCGCGCACCGATTCGTCCTTGCCGGTGAGACCGCGCAGCTCCTCGTTCCAGAACGGGTTGGGGAGGAAGCGCATGTCTGCGACGAGGTCGACGTCGGTGGGGAGTCCGTACTTGAAGCCGAAGCTCATCAGCGTCACGCGGTGGCGCGCAGCGCCCTCCTCGGAGAACAGCTCCGAGACCTGCGTGGCGAGCTGATGGATGTTCAGCGCCGACGTGTCGATGACGAGATCCGCGGCCTCGCGGATCGGTGCGAGTCGCTGGCGCTCGATGCGGATGCCGTCGAGGAGCGTGCCGTCGCCCTGCAGTGGGTGCGGCCGACGCACCGATTCGAACCGACGGACCAGGACGTCGTCGGACGCATCCAGGAACAGGACCCGGACGGAGCCCCGGGAGCGCAGCGCGCGGGCCACCCCGGGGAAGTCATCGAAGAGGTTGCGACCGCGCACGTCGACGACGGCGGCGACCTTCGGCAGCGCCTTGCCGCCCATGTCGGTGAGGTCGAGCAGAGGGCGGAGGATCTGCGGCGGAAGGTTGTCGACCACGTACCAGCCGAGGTCCTCGAGTGCGTTCGCGACCGTCGTGCGACCTGCGCCCGACATGCCCGTGACGATGAGGAACTCGCCCTTGTCCCCGTCAGCCATGGTCACTCCTTCTTCGCCGCCCCCTCCAGCCTAGCGAGTGGAGAGATGGGTGTGGATGTTCTGGGCCAGCACCGGCCCGATGCCCTGCACCTTCTCGATCTCCTCCGGAGGTGCGGAACGCAGCGCCGTGACGGATCCGAAGTGCTTCAGGAGCACCTTGATGCGTGCCGCGCCGAGCCCTGGCACCTCGGCGAGGACGGTGGTGATGTCGTTCCGGCGTCGCTTGCGCTGATGCGTGATGGCGAACCTGTGCGCCTCGTCACGAAGGCGCTGCAGGAGGTAGAGCGATTCGCTCGTGCGGGGCAGGATGACAGGGAAGTCCTCGCCGGGAAGCCAGATCTCCTCGAGCCGCTTCGCGATGCCGCAGACCGCGATCTCGGTGTGTCCGGCATCACGCAGCGCTCGGGCGGCCGCCTCGACCTGCGGGTGCCCGCCGTCGACGAGGAGCAGCTGAGGCGGGTAGGCGAAGCGCGGCTTGCGCTTGACCTCGACGGTGAGGTCGTCGCCGATCTCGCCCGTCGGAAGGACGGCGGGCTCGTCGAGCTCCTCCGGTCGGTCGAGATAGGCCAGGCGACGCCGGAGCACCTGGTACATCGAGTCGGTGTCGTCGGTGGTCTCGGGGATGTTGAATGAGCGGTACTGGTCTTTGCGGGGCAGTCCGTCTTCGAACACCACCATCGACGCGACGACGTTCGTGCCGCCGAGGTGCGAGATGTCGAAGCACTCGATGCGCAGCGGCGCCTCTGACATCCCCAGCGCCTCCTGCAGGTCTGTCAGCGCCTGGGTGCGCGCGACGTAGTCGCTCGTGCGCCTGGTCTTGTGGCGGATCAGGGCCTGCTGGGCGTTCAGCGTCGCGGTGCGCATGAGATCGGCCCGCTGCCCGCGCTGCGCGACGGCGATCTCGACCTTCCTGCCGCGACGGTCGCGCAGCCAGAGCTCCAGCTCAGCCGCATCGTCGGGAAGCGACGGCACCAGGATGCGGCGAGGCACGTCCTGCGAGTCGCCGTATGCGCGCTGCAGGACCTGGTCGACGAGATCGGCGCTGGAGATGTCGATCTCCTTCTCGATCGTCATCGCCCTGACTCCGCGCACACGTCCGCCGCGGATCACGAAGTGCTGCACGGCCGCGGCCAGCTCGTCTTCGGCGATGCCGAAAAGGTCGGCGTCCTCGTCGGGTGCGAGCACGAGAGCGCTCTTACCCAGCACCGCCTCGATCGCGGTGAGCTTGTCGCGGTACTTCGCGGCGGCCTCGTAGTCCATCGCCGCGGATGCCGCCAGCATCCGCTTGGTGAGGTCGCGGGTGAAGCGCTCGTCGCCCCCGGCCATGAAGGCGACGAAGTCGTCGACCATCGCGCGATGCTCCTCGATGGAGACCGTCATCGAGCACGGTCCGCCGCATTTGCCGATCTGCCCGGGGAAGCACGGGCGTCCGGTCTGCATCGCCCTCTTGTAGCTGGAGTCGCTGCAGGTGCGGATCGGGAACGCCTTGACCATCAGGTCGATCGTCTCGTGCACGGCCCACACCTTGGGGTACGGACCGAAGTACCGCGCGCCCGGGATCTTGCGATTGCGTGTGACGATCACCCGCGGCGCTTCGTCGCCGAGGGTGACCGCCATGAACGGGTAGGACTTGTCGTCTTTGTAGCGGACGTTGAACGGTGGATCGAACTCCTTGATCCACATGTACTCCAGCTGCAGCGAGTCGACGTCGGTCGGCACGACGGTCCATTCGACCGACGCCGCCGTCGTCACCATGCGACGCGTGCGCTCATGCAGGGTCCGCAGTGGGGCGAAGTAGTTCGACAGCCGCTGCCGGAGGTTCTTCGCCTTGCCCACGTAGAGCACTCGGCCGTCAGCGTCGCGGAACCGATACACGCCGGGGTTGGTGGGTATCTCCCCCGCTCTCGGCTTGTACGCGAGTACGTCGGCCATCAGCTGGCCTTCCGCGCGGAGCGCCCCTCATCCAGGATCTCGGCGAGGAACTGTCCGGTGTGGCTCTCCTCGACGCGGGCGATCTGCTCGGGGGTTCCCGTCGCCAGGATCTCTCCTCCGCCGGAGCCGCCCTCGGGTCCGAGGTCGATCACCCAGTCCGCCGACTTGATCACGTCGAGGTTGTGCTCGATGACGATCACCGTGTTGCCCTTGTCGACGAGTCCGTTCAGCACCTCCAGCAGCTTGCGCACGTCTTCGAAGTGCAGACCGGTGGTCGGCTCGTCGAGGACGTAGATGCTGCGGCCGTTGCTCCGTCGCTGCAGCTCGGTGGCGAGCTTGACGCGCTGTGCCTCGCCGCCGGAGAGCGTCGTGGCGGACTGTCCGAGTCGCACGTACCCGAGGCCCACGTCGACGAGCGTCTTCATGTAGCGGTGAATCGCCTGGATCGGCTCGAAGAACTCCGCGGCCTCGGCGATCGGCATCTCGAGCACCTCGGCGATGTTCTTGCCCTTGTAGTGCACGGCCAGAGTGTCGCGGTTGTAGCGCTTGCCGTGGCAGACCTCGCAGTCGACGTACACGTCGGGCAGGAAGTTCATCTCGATCTTGATCGTGCCGTCGCCGGAGCACGCCTCGCAGCGCCCTCCCTTGACGTTGAAGCTGAATCGGCCGGGCTGGTAGCCCCGGACCTTCGCCTCGGGCGTCTCGCTGAACAGCGAGCGGATCCGGTCGAACACTCCCGTGTAGGTCGCCGGGTTCGACCGCGGGGTGCGACCGATGGGCGCCTGGTCGACGTGCACGACCTTGTCGAGGTTGTCGAGGCCGGATACGCGGGTGTGCTTGCCCGGCACCGTGCGAGCACCGTTGAGCCGCGATGCGAGCACCTGGTACAGGATGTCGTTGACGAGCGACGACTTGCCGGAACCCGAGACACCGGTCACGGCCGTCAGCACACCGAGAGGGAAGTTGACGCTGACGTTCTTGAGGTTGTTCTCCCGCGCGCCGACGACGCTCAGCATCCGCTTCTTGTCGAGCTTGCGGCGCTTCGCCGGGGTCGGGATCTCCCGCGCACCGGAGAGGTACTCCCCCGTCATGGAATCGGGCTCGTTCAGCAGCGCCGAGTACGGGCCCGAATGCACGACCTCGCCGCCGTTCACTCCCGCGCCGGGTCCGATGTCGACGACCCAGTCGGCCGCCTCGATCGTCTCTTCGTCGTGCTCGACGACGATGAGCGTGTTTCCGAGATCGCGCAGCTTCAGCAGCGTGTCGATCAGTCGCCGGTTGTCGCGCTGGTGGAGTCCGATCGACGGCTCGTCGAGGACGTACAGCACCCCGGTGAGGCCGGAGCCGATCTGCGTGGCCAGACGGATGCGCTGCGCCTCTCCACCCGACAGCGACCCCGCGGACCGGCTGAGGTTCAGGTACGACAGACCCACCTGCAGCAGGAAGTCGAGTCGAAGTCGGATCTCGCGCAGGACCTGCGCGGCGATCTTCGCCTCACGGTCGGTGAGCGTGAGCGTCTCCATGAACGAGCGCGCATCGGCGAGGCTCAGGTGCGACACCTCGGCGATCGAGTGTCCGTGCACCTGGACGGCCAGCACCTCGGGCTTGAGGCGATTGCCGTCGCAGACCGGGCACGGCACCTCGCGGAGGTACTCGCCCCACCTCGAGCGTTGCGTGTCGGACTCCGCCTGCGCGTACTGCCGCTCGATGTACGGCACGACTCCTTCGAAGCCGGACGCGTAGCGCATCTCGCGCCCGTACCGGTTCTTGAACTTCACGGTGACCTTGTAGTTGTCGCCGCGGAGGATCGCGTCCTGAACGTCGACCCTGAGGTCCTGCCAGGGGGTGTCGAGCGAGAAGTTGAGATCGGCCGCCAAGCCCTCGAGCAGTCGCTCGTAGTACTGGAACAGGCCCTTGCCCTGAGTCGTCCACGGGATGATGGCGCCCTCGCGGATCGAGAGCTCCTCGTCTCCGAGCATCAGGTCGACGTCCACCGACATGCGGGTACCGAGACCCGAGCAGGCGGGGCAGGCGCCGAACGGCGCGTTGAACGAGAACGTCCGCGGCTCGATCTCGGTGAGCGTGAGGGCGTGACCGTTCGGGCACGCCAGCTTCTCGGAGAAGGACTGCCACGCGGCGTCGCCCTCTTCGTCGACGAAGTTCACCTGCACGACGCCGCCGGCCAGTCCCAGCGCGGTCTCGACCGAGTCGGTGACGCGTCCGAGGATGTCGTCCGCCGCGACGAGACGGTCGACGACCACCGCGATGTCGTGCTTGTAGCTCTTCTTGAGCGTGGGCGGCTCGGCGAGCTGGATCAGGTCGCCGTCGACGATCGCGCGGGAGTACCCCTTGGCCCCGAGCTCGCGGAACAGGTCGACGAACTCGCCCTTCTTCTGCGAGACGATGGGCGCGACGATCTGGTACCGGGTGCGCTCAGGCAGCTCCATGAGCTGGTCGGCGATCTGCTGCACGGTCTGCCGCTGGATACGGGCTCCGCACTCGGGACAGTGCGGGATGCCGATGCGCGCCCAGAGCAGACGCATGTAGTCGTAGATCTCGGTGATCGTGCCGACGGTCGAGCGCGGGTTGCGGTTCGTCGACTTCTGGTCGATCGACACCGCGGGGCTCAGCCCCTCGATGAAGTCGACGTCGGGCCGGTCGACCTGGCCGAGGAACTGGCGCGCGTAGGCGCTCAGCGACTCGACGTAGCGACGCTGACCTTCCGCGAAGATCGTGTCGAACGCGAGACTCGACTTCCCCGACCCGGACAGCCCGGTGAACACGACGAGCGAGTCGCGCGGGATGTCGATGTCGACGTTCTTGAGATTGTGGACGCGGGCACCGCGAACACTGAGTTTTCCTGGGGTTGCAACCGGGACGATAGGCACTGATCAATTCTACGAGGGGCCACGGACATTGGCTCCGTGAGGGCTCCCAGACAAGCGGTCAGTCCCCCGCTGAACGGCGCCCCGCGAATGCCGACAAGCCGTCGCGGAGGGCCGAGATCTGCTCGAGGTCCATCTCGACGGCGGCCATGACCTGGCGCGGCACGTCGAGCGCCCGTTCGCGCAGAGCACGCCCCGCAGCGGTGAGAGTGATGTCGAGGCGCCGCTCATCCTGCGTGCTGCGCTGTCGGGCGACCAGGCCGTCCGCTTCGAGGCGCTTCACGAGCGGCGAGGCCGTCGCCGGCTCCATCGCGAGGTCTGCGGCGAGGTCGTTGAGGGGCCGCGGCGCACGCTCCCACAGGGCGAGCATCACGAGGTACTGGGGATGCGTGAGCCCCAGCGGCTCGAGGATCGGACGATAGATCGCGACGACGTTGCGGGCGGCCGTCACCAGAGCGAAGCAGAGCTGGTTGTCGAGCTTGAGCAGGTCATCGGATGCCGTCACGGCATCGACTATACATCGACCCTAATGATTAGTACACTAAGCATCATGGCACACTCCAGTGATCGCCCTCCCCTTCGCGCTCGGATCCGCGAGGCCGGTGGCCTCTATGCGTGGATCAACACGAACCTGATCCGCGTCGCAGGACCGGCCTCCGTCGGTCCCTACGAGAAGACTCCGCCGCCCAGCGCCGCGGAGCGAGCCACGCGCGCCTGCCCGCTGTGCGGAGCGCCGATGAGCGAGCACGAGATCGACCGTTCAGGCGCCAAGACCCTCGTGCACTGCCCCTGACGGACACGTCGTCACCGCTCGCGCGATGCATCCTCGCGCGCCACGTCGAGCCAGAACGCCAGGTCGGCATCATCGACCAGCACCTCAGGCGCGACGTCGAGCCATCCGGTGCCCATCGTGCGCGGGCCCATCACCGCAGCCGCGACTCCGCGCCGGGTGACGAGTTCCGCCCCATGCTGCTCGTCGACCCGCACGAGGAGGACTCCCCCGGAGCGCGCGCCCACGAGGATGTGCCCGTCGAGGAGGAAGGCCCGCGTGCCGAACATCCGCTTCTCCTCGACGACGGCGTCGAATGTCAGCAGGGCCCGCACCCGGTCGGCGAGCTCCTCCCCTGCGACGTCCATGGTCATCACCGCCTGAGGATCAGGCGTGTCCGGCCCGTTCCATCGCCCGCAGTTCCTTCTTGAGGTCCTGCACCTCGTCTCGCAGTCGTCCGGCCAGTTCGAACTTGAGCTCGGCGGCCGCCGCGAGCATCTGGTCGGACAGATCCTGGATCATGGCCTCGAGCTGCTGCGCACCCTCGGCGGCGATACCCGTCCGGCGGAGGTTCGGCGTGGGCGACTTGCCCTTGCCCGTCGCGCGACCACGCCCGGACAGCATGTCGGCCGTGTCCGCGCCCTCGCGGGCGAGGACCTCGGTGATGTCGGCGATCCGCTTGCGCAGTGGCTGCGGATCGATCCCGTTCTCGAGGTTGTAGGCGACCTGCTTCTCTCGACGGCGGTCTGTCTCTTCGATGGCCTTCGCCATCGAGTCGGTGATCCTGTCGGCGTACATGTGCACCTCGCCGGACACGTTTCGCGCCGCGCGACCGATGGTCTGGATGAGTGACGTCCCGGAGCGGAGGAAGCCCTCCTTGTCGGCGTCGAGGATCGCGACCAGCGAGACCTCCGGCAGGTCGAGACCTTCGCGGAGCAGGTTGATGCCCACGAGGACGTCGTAGACGCCGCTGCGGAGTTCGCTGAGCAGCTCGACCCGGCGCAGCGTGTCGACGTCGGAGTGCAGGTAGCGCACGCGCACACCGTGCTCGCCGAGGAAGTCCGTGAGCTCCTCGGACATCTTCTTCGTGAGAGTCGTCACGAGCACACGCTCCTCGCGCTCGACGCGCAGGCGGATCTCCTCCAGGAGATCGTCGATCTGGCCCTTCGACGGCTTCACGATGATCTGCGGATCGACGAGACCGGTGGGGCGGATGATCTGCTCGACCACGCCGTCGGCGATCCCCATCTCATACTTCCCGGGGGTCGCCGAGAGGTACACGGTCTGGCCGATTCGGTTCTTGAACTCGTCCCAGCGCAGCGGCCGGTTGTCCATGGCGCTCGGCAGGCGGAAACCGTGATCGACCAGAGTGCGCTTTCGAGACGCATCGCCCTCGTACATCGCCCCGATCTGAGGCACCGTGACATGCGACTCGTCGATGACGAGCATGAAGTCGTCAGGGAAGAAGTCGAGCAGGGTGTGCGGCGGCTCACCGGGCTGACGACCGTCCATGTGCCGGGAGTAGTTCTCGATGCCCGAGCAGAAGCCGAGCTGCTGCAGCATCTCGAGGTCGAACGTCGTGCGCATCCGCAGTCGCTGCGCCTCGAGCAGCTTGCCCTGCCGCTCGAACTCCTTGAGCCGCTCCTCCAGCTCGTGCTCGATCGTGCCGATCGAGCGCTGGATCACATCCGTCCCTGCCACGTAATGCGAGGCGGGGAAGATCGGCACGGAATCGAGCTTCTCGATGACCTCGCCGGTGAGCGGATGCAGGGAGTACAGCGCCTCGATCTCGTCACCGAACAGCTCGATGCGGATCGCGTGCTCCTCATAGACCGGGATGATCTCGATCGTGTCGCCCCGTACGCGGAAGTTCCCGCGTGAGAAGTCGACGTCGTTGCGGTTGTACTGCATCGAGATGAACTGGCGGATCAGGGCATCCCTGTCGTACCTCTCCCCCACCTGAAGCGCGACCATGGCGCGCAGATACTCTTCCGGGGCGCCGAGGCCGTAGATGCACGACACGGTCGAGACCACGATCACGTCTCGCCTGCTCAGAAGCGAGTTCGTGGTGGAGTGACGCAGTCGCTCCACCTCGGAGTTGATCGACGAGTCCTTCTCGATGAAGGTGTCCGTCTGCGGGACGTATGCCTCGGGCTGGTAGTAGTCGTAGTACGACACGAAGTACTCGACGGCGTTGTTCGGCATCAGCTCGCGGAACTCGTTCGCGAGCTGAGCGGCGAGGGTCTTGTTGTGCGCGAGCACGAGGGTCGGGCGCTGCACCTGCTCGACGAGCCAGGCGGTCGTGGCGGACTTTCCGGTACCCGTCGCTCCGAGCAGCACGATGTCGGTCTCGCCCGCATTGATGCGCGACGCGAGCTCGGCGATCGCCTTGGGCTGGTCGCCGGCGGGCGCGTACTCGCTGATGACCTCGAAGGGACGGACACTGCGGGTGGTCTGCATGCTTCCAGCGTATGCCTGGCCACCGACATCCGGGCCGCCGAGGCGAGCACACCTAGAGTGGGGGCGTGATCGAGTTCATCATCGGCACCAGCCTCGCCGCATCCGCGGGCCTCAACGCCTGGATTCCGCTCTTCCTGCTGGGGCTGGCCGACAGGGTCCTGCCGGCGATGGAACTGCCGTCGTCCTGGTCGTGGCTGTCGAGCGATCTCTCCCTGTGGATCCTCGGCGGACTGCTGCTGCTCGAGATCGTCGCCGACAAGATCCCGGCTCTCGACTCCGTGAACGACGTCATCCAGAGCATCCTGCGCCCGGCATCCGGCGGGATCGCCTTCGGTGCGGGCTCCGGAGCGCAGACCATCGCCGTGGACGATCCCGCGGCCTTCTTCACCGACAACGCGTGGGTTCCGGTCGTGGTGGGCATCGCCATCGCCCTGATCGTCCACATCGTGAAGGCGTCCGCCCGCGTGGCGGCGAACACCGTGACGGGCGGCCTCGCCGCTCCGGTGCTGAGCACGGCCGAGGATGGCGCATCGTTCGCGCTCGCCGCCGCGGCGATCATCGTCCCGGTCCTGGCGGCCGTGCTGCTGGTGGGACTCGTCGTGGTCGTGGTCGTCGGGCTGCGTCGCCTGGCGCGCAGGCGTCGGGAGAACGGCTCCGGTCAGTCAGCCGGCCGCGTCCAGACATAGGGCGTGGTCGTCGAGACCTTCACGAGTCCTGCGCGCTCGAGGATCGGCCGCGAGAACTCCGTGCAGTCCGACTGCAGGTAGGTCTTTCCGATCGCGAGAGCGGATCGTGCCCGCTGGGCCGTCAGCGCGCGGTAGATCCCTCGACCTCGCCATTCGGGCATCGTCGCGCCGCCCCAGAGCCCGGCGAACCGGGTGCCGGCCACCGGCTCCAACCGCCCGGCGCTGACCACCTGTCCATCGGCCACGGCGGTCCAGAGCTCCACGCTGTCGTCCTCGCGGATGCGCTGCAGCGTCGTCTCGGCGCGCACGCGCCAACGAGGATCGTCGAAGACCCTGCCCTGCATCTCCTCCATCGCGTACACCTCGGCGTCGGTACGCGCGCGCCGCAGCTCCACGCCCGCAGGGAGGTCCACGGGCTGGGCGAGCAGAGCCGCCTCACCGATCATGACGGATTCCGGATCCTCCGGCACGAAGCCCCTCGTCTCCAGGGCATGGCCGAGCCCCGGAGCATGGTCATGCCCCCGCGTCTTCCACTCGATCGAATCGATACCGCTCGAGTGCATGAAATGGGCGAGCGCGACGTCGACGAGCGTCTCGATGTCGCCGGAGTCGAGTCCATCGAGGTCGGCGTACGACACGAACCCGTGCCCACCGGGGAAGACGGCGAGTCGAAGGGGTCCGTGCGCGACCACGCTGAGCGCGTGCCTCACCTCTGCATCCGTGCGCAGGTCCCGATCGTAGGCTGCGAGATGGGTCATGCGCATGAACGCGGTCCTTCCGGTCGGCTGCGGCGGCGAGCGCCGAGGACGAGGAGCCGCCACGCGATCATACGCGCCCCGTCGGCGACAGCCGCAGGACGCCGGCTGCCAGCGCCGCGGACACCACGCACATCGCGACGATCGCTGCCACGAACCACGCCCATGCGGCCTCGCCGAACACGATGCCCAGTGCCCAGCCGAACAGACTCGAGCCCGCGTAGTAGCCGAAGTAGTAGAGCGACGACGCCTGCGCCCGACTGCCCGGCGGTGACTCGGCGGGTGCCCAGCCGGAGGCCACGGCATGCGCGGCGAAGAACCCGGCCGTGAAGACCAGCAGACCGACGACCACGAGCGACGCGACCGGAGCGAGCATGGTCGCCGCGCCGATCGCCATGACCGCGATGGAGCTCAGCAGCACCGGATAACGCCCGAACCGCGATGCCAGCCGACCCGCCGAGGGCGACGACGCCGTGCCGGCGAGATACGCCAGGAAGAGCAGCGTGACCAGCCACGTCGGCAGTCCGAAGGGCGGCGCGACCAGGTGGAAGCCGAGGTAGTTGTACACGGCGACGAACGCCCCCATGAGGAGGAAGCCCTGGAGGTACAGCACCAGCTGGCGCGGCGACCGCATCGGCGTCAGGAGCCGGGTGAGCATGCCGGGTCCCGTGCTGTCGCGGAAGCGTCCGGGCACGAATCCCTGCGCTCTCGGGGTGAGCCAGAGGAAGAGCGCGGCGGCCAGCCCGCAGACCCCGGCCACGACCCAGATCCCCACGCGCCACCCGAACTGCTCGCCGGCGACCCCCGACACGACACGGCCGAGCAGGCCGCCCACCGTCGTCCCCGCGATGTAGCTCCCTGCCGCAGCAGCGGCGCTGCGGGCGCTCACCTCCTCGCTGAGGTATGCGAGTGCGACGGCCGGCACGGCGCCCAACGCGACCCCTTCCAGCAGCCGCAGCACCAGCAGCATCTCCATACCCGCACTGAAGGGAGTGAGCAGCCCCATCACGGTCGCAGCGATCACCCCGATCGCCATGGCTTGCACGCGACCGATGCGGTCGGCGACCATCGACCAGGGGATGACCGCGGCAGCGAGACCGAGGGTCGCGGCCGAGACTGCGAGCGCCGCTGTCGCCGGCGGGATGGCGAGGTCCGCTGACAGTTGGGGAAGCACGGCCTGCGGCGAGTACAGCTGGGCGAATGTCGCGATCCCGGCGAAGAACAACCCGACGATGAGGCGCCGATAGGCCGCAGAACCGGGGGTATGACCGGTGAAGGTCACGACGAGCGGATCCGCTCCCACAGCGCATCCGCCTGCTGGATCGTCTGCTCCAGGGTTCCCGACGTGTCGACGATCTCGTCGGCGATCGCGAGGCGCCGATCGTCAGAGACCTGCGCATCGATCCGCTCCTGCGCCGACTGTGCCGTCATGCCGCGCAGCTCGACGAGTCGGCGTCGGCGTTCCTCGGCGGGGGCGTGCGCGACGACGATGAGATCCCAGGGGTCGTCGACCCGCGCCTCCACGAGCAGCGGTACGTCGTAGACGACGACGGTCGAGGGGTCTGCGGACGCGGCCGCCTCGAAGCGACGCTGCGACTCCGCACGCACGGCGGGGTGGACGATGGCGTTCAGTCGCGCGAGCTGGTCAGGGTCGCCGAAGACCTTCGCCCCGAGCGCCGCACGGTCGAGTCCGCCGTCCGCCGCGATGACCTCTTCGCCGAAGGTCTCTCTGATCCGTGCCAGCACCGGAGAGCCCGGAGACTGCACGTCTCGCACGATCTGATCGGCGTCGACGACGACTGCTCCGTGCTCCGCGAGTCGTCGTGCGATGGTCGACTTGCCGGAGGCGATGCCGCCGGTCAGCGCGATGAGAGGCATGCCGCCAGTCTAGGCTCGGCGCCGGTCCCTCTCACCGCGCGGAGAGCTGGCGCCGCGAGCTGATGACACCGGTATCGAAGCCCGCGAGGTGCAGCCCGCCGTGGAACCGCGCATGCTCGATCTTGACGCACCGGTCCATGACGACCGAGAGCCCGGCCGACTCGGCGATGGCCGCCGCATCCTCGTTCCACGAGCCCAGCTGCAGCCACAGTGTCCGCGCCCCCGCCTCGACCGCCTCCTGAGCGACGCCGGGAAGATCGTCGTGCCGCCGGAAGACGTCGACGATGTCGGGCGCCACGGGCAGGTCTGCGAGCGAGGCGTACACCGGCTGTCCCAGGATCTCGGTCTCCCGCGGGTTGACGAGGTAGACCTGGTATCGCGTGCTGGAGAGCAGGTAGGTCGCGACGAAGTACGACGCGCGAGCGGGGTTGGCGGATGCGCCGACGATCGCGATCGAGGTGGCGCCGCGCAGGATGCCGAACCTCTGCTGCGGGCCCGGACCGGACCACGCCCGATCGGCCTGGGGCGACGCGAGGCCGGGCAGCGCGCAGGACGCCGGGTCCTGCACAGGAGGGATCGTGCAGCTGTCGCCGGCCGCACTGCTCTGGATGCCGCTCATCTGCCTGCTCCTGTCGCTGCGGTGAGTGCCTGGTCGAGGTCCCAGATGATGTCCTCCGCATCCTCGAGACCGACCGAGATCCGGATGAGGTCGGAGCGCACCCTGGCGGCCGCGAGCTGCGATTCGGTGAGCTGGCGGTGCGTCGTGGACGCCGGGTGGATGACGAGGGTGCGCGCATCGCCGATGTTCGCCAGGTGCGAGGCCAGTTGGAGGCTCCCGATGAACGTCTCCCCCGCCGCACGGCCGTCGTCGGCCTTCACTCCGAAGGCGAACACCGAGCCGGGGCCGAGCGGGAGGTACTTGGCGGCGCGCTCGTGGTGCGGGTGGCCCTCGAGCCCTGCCCACGTGACGTAGTCGACGCGTGGATCCGAGTGCAGCCAGTCGGCGACGACCCGCGCGTTCGCGAGGTGCGCGTCGATGCGCTGCGGCAGCGTCTCGACGCCCTGCAGGAGGGTGAACGCCGACTGGGCGCTGAGCGCCGGACCGATGTCGCGCAGCTGCTCGGTGCGGAGCTTGGTGAGAAACCCGTACTCGCCGAAGTTGTCCCACCACCGGATGCCGCCGTAGGACTCCACCGGCTCCGTCATCTGCGGGAACCGGCCGTTGCCCCAGTCGAAGGTGCCCTTCTCGATCACGACGCCGCCGAGAGTGGTCCCGTGACCGCCGAGGAACTTCGTCACCGAGTGGATGACGATGTCCGCGCCGTGCTCCAGAGGACGCGCGAGGTACGGCGTCGCGAGTGTCGCGTCGACGACGAGGGGAACCCCTGCGGCATGCGCGACCTCGGCGAGTCCCTCGATGTCGGCGATCTCGCCCGAGGGGTTCCCGATCATCTCGACGTACACGACCTTCGTCTCGGGACGGATGGCCGCGGCGTACTCGGCAGGGTCGGACGAGGCGACGAACGTGGTCTGCACACCGAATCGACGCAGCGTGACGTCGAGCTGGGTGACAGTGCCCCCGTACAGCTGCGCGGCTGCCACCACGTGGTCTCCCGCTCCGACGAGCGCGGCGAAGGTGATGAACTCGGCGCTCATGCCGGACGCGGTGGCCACCGCTCCGATCCCACCCTCGAGCGAGGCGAGGCGCTCTTCGAGTGCAGCGACCGTGGGGTTGCCGATCCGCGAGTAGATGTTGCCGTACTTCTGCAGCGCGAAGAGGTTTCCTGCGTCTGCGGCATCGTCGAACACGAATGACGTGGTCTGGTAGATCGGCACCGCCCTCGCCCCCGTGGTCGCGTCTGGCGTGCCGCCCGCATGCAGCGCGCGGGTGCGGAATCCGAATCGGTGTTCGTCGGTCATGGTGTCCTCAGTTCTGCGTTCGCGAGCACGGCGGCGATCTCATCCACGGCCCAGGGGTTCTGCAGCGATGTCGTATCGCCGAGAGGCGCGGATTCGCGGCCCGCCCGACGAGCCTGCTCCGCCTCCCACAGCTGCGCCAGCAGGCGCCGCATGATCTTGCCCGAGCGGGTCTTGGGAAGGTCCGCCACCACGACGATGTGCTTCGGCTTGGCGACCGGTCCGATCGCGGTGGCGACCTCCGACCGCAGAGCGGCCGGCGACACCTCGGATCGTCCAGACGGCGTCACGAAGGCGATGACCGCCTGCCCGGTCAGGGCATCCGCCACGCCGGCCGTTCCGGCCTCGCCGACCGTGTCGTGCGCGACGAGCGCCGACTCGATCTCGATCGTCGAGAGCCGGTGACCCGACACATTCACGACGTCGTCGAGGCGTCCGAGGATCCAGATGTAGCCGTCGGCGTCCCTGGTGGCCCCGTCTCCGGCGACGTAATAGCCGCCGTGCTCGCCGTGCCCGGCGAACGTCGACCAGTACGCGTCCCGATAGCGCTGCGGGTCGCCCCACACGGTCCGAGCCATCCCGGGCCACGGTCGTCGGACGACGAGCGTCCCCGACCTGCCGGGCGCGACCTCCTCGCCGTGCGCGTCGACCACCGTCGCGTCGATCCCCGGAAGCGGCACGGAGGCGGATCCCGGCTTCAGCGTCGTGACACCGGGCAGGGGTGCGATCATCGCCGCTCCGGTCTCCGACTGCCACCAGGTGTCGACCACCGGGAGCTCGTCCCGTCCGAAGTTGCGCCGGAACCAGATCCAGGCCTCCGGATTGATCGCCTCGCCGACCGTGCCGAGCAGCCGGAGGGTCGAGAGGTCGTGCCCAGGCGGGAGGTCGGCTCCGAACCAGGTCATGAACGTGCGGATCAGCGTCGGGGCCGTGTAGTAGACCGTCACCCCGTAGCGCTCGATGATCTCGAGATGACGCGCGGTGTGCGGGCTGTCCGGTGTCCCCTCGTAGATCACCTGCGTCAGTCCGTTCGACAGCGGACCGTAGATCTCGTAGGTGTGCGCCGTGACCCATGCGAGATCGGCCGTGCACCAGTGCACGTCGTCGGGCTTCGCGTCGAAGTGCGCCCAGTGCGCCCAGCTCGCGTGGGTGAGGTACCCGCCGGAGGTGTGCACCAGCCCCTTGGGGCGCCCGGTGGTTCCCGAGGTGTAGATGATGAAGAGCGGATGCTCGGAGTCGAAGGCCTCCGCGACGTGCTCCGAGGAGGCACCGTCGACGACGTCGTGCCACCAGACGTCCCGACCCTCGGTCCAGGGCACGCTCTGCCCGGTACGACGGACCACGAGGACGTGCTCGAGGTCGGGAAGGTCGGCCGCAGCCGCATCGGCGGTGGACTTGACCTCCGTCGCCGTGCCCCGGCGGAACTGGCCGTCGCTCGTGACGAGCAGCTTCGCCCCGGTGTCGGTGAGACGGAACCGGACGGCTTCGGCCGAGAACCCGCCGAAGACCAGCGAATGCACGGCACCGATCCTGGCGCAGGCGAGGGTGACGACCACCGTCTCGATCAGCACAGGCAGGTAGATCACGACGCGGTCCCCCGCCTCGATGCCGAGAGCGGTGAGGGCGTTCGCGGCGCGTGCGACGCGACGCTGCAGGTCGGCGTAGGTGACCGACACACGGTCTCCCGGCTCGCCCTCGAAGTGCAGCGCGACCTTGCTTCCGAGGCCTGCGGCGACATGGCGATCGACGCAGTTCTCCGCCACGTTGAGACGACCGCCCAGGAACCAGCGCGCGGCGGGGACGGCGTCACCGACCGGCGCATCCCACTCGTGCGCCGTGTGCCATGGGTGTGCCCAGTCGAGACGCCCCGCTGCAGCCTCCCAGAAGGCGACGGGATCGGCGGCGGCTCGTGCGTATGCCTCTCCTGTCACGTTCGCCTGCGCGGCGAACGCGGCGGGTGCGGCATACGTCCGCGTCTCGTGCAGTCGCGCCTCCGTCGTCACGTCCATCGGCGCAGCAGGTACTTCTCGACGAGCGCCAGCACGCCGTTGGTGAGGGTGCCCAGGAGCGCGAGGAGGACGATCGAGAGGATGATCCTGTCGACGCGGCCGCTGTTCTGCGAGTCCGTGAGCAGGAAGCCGAGACCCATCGATGAGGCGATGAGCTCCGCTGCGACGAGGAACAGCCAGGCCTGTGCGAGCGCGAGCCGGAGCCCGGCAGCCACCGAGGGCACGACGGCAGGCAGCTGCACGGTGCGGAACAGCGACCACCCTCTCAGGCTGAACGACCTCCCGGCCTCGACGAGCTGCGGGTCCACGTGACGCAGCGCTGAGGCGACGGTCGTGTAGACCGGGAAGAACGCGCCGATCGCGATCAGCGTGACCTTGGACTCCTCGCCGATCTGCATCCACAGGATGAGCAGGGGCACCCAGGCGAGCGAGGGCACGGCGCGGACAGCGGCGAGCGTCGGGCTCAGCAGCACGTCGCCGAGACGCGACAGACCGACGACACCGGCCACCGCGAGTCCGATCAGGGAGCCGATCGCGAAGCCGAGCACGACGCGCTGCACCGAGATGGCGACGTGCGTCCAGAGCTCACCGCGCTGCGCGAGCTCGACTCCCGCCGTGAACACGGATGCCGGGGCCGGCAGACGGTACGCGGGCACCAGCCCCGTGCTCGTCACCAACTGCCAGGCGATCAGGATGAGGGCGGGCAGCAGGAGCCCCGCGAGGATCCGTACCGCGACTCGACCCCCCTGGCGCCGTGCACCGGCGTCGGGACGCCGATGGCGTCCCGCAGCGAAGTCGAGCGCATCCCGCGACTCCGCCGGGACGATCACGCGCTGGTCGAGATCACTCACTCGTCCTCGACCGCCTTCTCGGCGAAGCTCGCGTCGATGATCGAGTCGAGTGCCTTCTGCACCGACTCCTCCCCGCCCTGGACGTCGCCGGACTCGACGAGCACGGGGGCGATCTTCTCCAGCACCGCGAGCTGCGCATCGCCGGGGACGCCGCTTACGTCGAGGTTGGAGCGCTCTTCGATCACCGTGGTCGCGACCTCGATGTCGATGCCGGCGACCTCCGCGAGCAGGGCGGCGGTCTCCTCGGGATTCTCGAGGGCCCACTCGCGGGCCTCCTCGTACGCGTCGACGACGGCCTGGGCGAGGTCGGGGTGGTCGTCGATGAAGTCCTCTGTGGCGTTGAGGAAACCGTAGGTGTTGAAGTCCACGTTGCGGTAGATCAGCTGGTCACCCGACTCCACCTCAGCGGCGGCCATGATCGGGTCGAGACCGGCCCATGCATCGACCGAGCCCCCGTCGAGGGCTGCACGGCCGTCGGCGTGCTGGAGATTCTGGATCTCCACGTCGTCGGCGGACAGCCCCGCCTCCTCCAGCGCCTGCAGCAGGAAGAAGTACGGGTCCGTCCCCTTCGTCGCCGCGATGGACGTGCCGGCGAGATCCTCGACCGAGGTGATGTCGCTGTCCGGTCCCACGACGATCGCCGACCATTCCGGCTGGGAGAAGATGTCGATGACCTGGATGGGCGACCCGTTCGAACGAGCGAACAGTGCCGCGGATCCGGCGGTGGAGCCGACGTCGATCGAGCCGGAGCGCAGCAGCTCGTTGGCCTTGTTCGATCCGGCCGACTGGATCCACTCGACCTCCACGTCATCACCGAGGATCTCCTCGAGGATGCCCTGATCGCGGATCACGAGGCTGAGAGGGTTGTACGTCGCGAAGTCGATGGAGAGCGTGTCGGCGGACCAGTCGCCTGACGCCGTGCCCTCCGCGGCGTCGTCGGACGCGGTCGCGTTCTCCCCCGCGACGCAGCCGGTGGCGGTGAGCATCAGCACTCCGGCGATGGCGATCACAGGGGCGGTGCGGCGGCTGATGGTGCTCATCGGGTCTCCTCGGGTGCAGTGCGGTGATGGGTGTCGACGCCGAGTCCTTCGAGGAGCTCGGCGCGCAGATCGGCGAGGCCGCGGTCGGCGCGGTCGCGGGGGCGGATGCCGGGCACGGCGACGGTGCGCGCGATCGACGCCGCCTCCCCGTCCGTGTCGTCGGCGAGAGTGCGCAGCAGCAGGACCCTGTCTGCGAGGTAGAGGGCTTCCTCGACGTCGTGGGTGACGAGGAGGACGGTGGTCGGCTCCGCCGAATGGATCTTCAGGAGCAGGTCATGCATGCGCAGGCGGGTCAGCGCGTCCAGCGCACCGAATGGCTCGTCCAGCAGCAGCACACCGGGGTTGCGCGCCAGGGCGCGAGCGAGCGACGCGCGCTGCGCCATACCGCCGGACACCTCGCTCGGATGCTGGTCGGCGGCGTGCTCGAGTCCGACGAGCTGGAGCAGCTCGCGGACGCGAGCGCGACCGTCGCGCCGGGAGGTCCCCCGGGGAAGCCCGATCTCGACGTTCTGGGCGATCGTGCGCCAGGGCAGCAGACGCGGCTCCTGGAACGCCACTGCGGTGCGCTCGTCGACGTCTGCGACACGGGAATCGTCGATCTGGATGCTGCCGCCGGTCGGCGCGTCCAGGCCGCCGACCAGACGCAGGAGCGTCGACTTGCCGCAGCCGGAGGGCCCGACGATGGCGACGATCTCCCCCGCACCGACGTCGAGCTCGATGCCCCGGAGGACGTCGTGGCTCCCGCGGGCGCGCGGGAAGCTGCGCTCGACGCCGCGGAGACGGACCGCTTGAGCGGTGCCGACATCAGCCCGCGAGGCGTCGACGTTCGCAGCGGTCAGCAGGGAGGTCATGTCCCCATGCTGGCGGGGGTCGTGAAATGTGACGAATACGGACGTAATGTTCGGTCACGCAGGCCTGTCCGGCATCCGCAGACGCGAAACGGGCCGCCATCCCGAAGGATGACGGCCCGTTCAGAGCGTGATGCTTAAGCGTTGCCGCCCGAGAGCTTCTCGCGCAGAGCCGCGAGTGCCTCGTCGTCAGCGAGCGTGCCCGCGCCTGCGGCCTCGCTCGAGAAGACCTGGCCGCCGAAGTCGTCGCCGGCGGCAGCTTCTGCCTCGGCTGCCTTGGTGACCTGAGCCTTGTGCGCCTCCCAGCGGGCCTGGGCCGCAGCGTACTCCTGCTCCCATGCCTCGCGCTGAGCGTCGAAGCCTTCCTTCCACGCACCGGTCTCGGCATCGAAGCCCTCCGGGTACTTGTACTCGCCGTTCTCGTCGTACTCCGCGACCATGCCGTAGAGAGCCGGGTCGAACTCGGTGCCGTTGGGGTCGACCGACTCGTTGGCCTGCTTCAGCGACAGCGAGATGCGGCGACGCTCGAGGTCGATGTCGATGACCTTGACGAACACCTCCTCGCCGACGGAGACGACCTGCTCGGCCAGCTCGACGTGCTTGCTGGAGAGCTCGGAGATGTGGACGAGGCCCTCGATGCCGTCTGCGACGCGGACGAATGCGCCGAACGGAACGAGCTTGGTGACCTTACCCGGCGTGACCTGACCGATCGCGTGGGTACGGGCGAAGACCTGCCACGGGTCCTCCTGCGTCGCCTTCAGCGACAGGGAGACACGCTCGCGGTCGAGGTCGACCTCGAGGATCTCGACGGTGACCTCCTGGCCCACCTCGACGACCTCGGAGGCGTGCTCGATGTGCTTCCAGGACAGCTCGGAGACGTGCACGAGGCCGTCCACGCCGCCCAGGTCGACGAACGCACCGAAGTTGACGATCGACGAGACGACACCCTTGCGGACCTGACCCTTGTGCAGGTTGTTCAGGAACGTGGTGCGCGACTCCGACTGCGTCTGCTCGAGCAGCGCGCGGCGGCTGAGCACGACGTTGTTGCGGTTCTTGTCGAGCTCGAGGATCTTGGCCTCGATCTCCTGGCCGAGGTACGGCGTGAGGTCGCGGACGCGGCGGAGCTCGATGAGCGAGGCCGGCAGGAAGCCACGGAGGCCGATGTCGACGATGAGTCCACCCTTGACGACCTCGATGACCGTACCGGTGACGACGCCGTCGTTCTCCTTGATCTTCTCGACGTCTCCCCAGGCACGCTCGTACTGCGCGCGCTTCTTGGAGAGGATCAGACGGCCTTCCTTGTCCTCCTTCTGGAGAACCAGGGCCTCGACCTCGTCGCCGACCTTGACGACCTCGTTCGGGTCGACGTCGTGCTTGATCGAGAGCTCGCGCGAG
>NZ_JBEPZB010000002.1:0-202120 GCF_041641055.1 Microbacterium sp. | reverse complement strand
AGCAGATCCGATGTCGTTGATGGCGACCTGCTTGGTGGCCGGGGCGGTCGTTGCGGTAGTCATGTAGTGGGTTGTCCTTGTGAATGGAGACTCGGGCTGAGGGCTCCGGCCGCGCACGGCCGATCACGAGCTCTACAGCGATTGATGGGGTTTCGTCGCCCGGGCATGCATAGGCACGCCACGAGTGACAGTCAAGGTTATCAGATCCGGAACCGAAATGACGGACTCGATATCGCGCGCTGCGTCGCGCTGACAGACTGTGTCCCATGCCCCGCGCCGACAAGCTGCTCCTGCTCGACACCGCCAGCCTCTACTTCCGCGCCTTCTATGGCGTCCCGGACAAGGTCACGGCTCCCGACGGCTCCCCGATCAACGCGGCGAGGGGTCTGCTCGACATCATCGCCAAGCTCGTCACGCTGTACGCGCCGACGCACGTGATCGCGTGCTGGGATGACGACTGGCGCCCGCAGTGGCGCGTCGATCTGATCCCGAGCTACAAGGCGCACCGGGTCGTGGAAGTCGTTCCCGCTGGCCCGGACGTCGAGGAGGTCCCCGACCCGCTGGAGGCGCAGATCCCGCTCATCCGGCAGACACTCGCCGCCCTCGGCATCCCGATCATCGGCGTCGCCGAGCACGAGGCCGACGATGTCATCGGGACGCTCGCCACGCACGCGACCATGCCGGTCGACATCGTCACCGGCGATCGCGACCTGTTCCAGCTCGTGGACGACGAGCGCGACGTCCGCGTCATCTACACGGCCAAGGGCATGAGCAACCTGGAGATCGTGACGGATGCCGTCGTGGTCGCCAAGTACGGAGTGCTCCCCGGCCAGTACGCCGACTTCGCGACCATGCGAGGCGATGCGTCCGACGGCCTCCCCGGCGTCGCGGGCGTCGGCGAGAAGACGGCGGCGACCCTGCTGCAGGCGCACGGCGACCTCGTGGGCATCCGCGCGGCGGCCGAAGCGGGCGAGGGTATGAGTGCAGGCGTCCGCGCCAAGGTGCTCGCCGCGGCCCCCTACCTCGAGGTCGCCCCGACCGTCGTCGCGGTGGCGACCGATCTCGACATCGTCGCGCCGAGCGCCGCCCTCCGCCCGCTCGACCCGGCCGAGGTGGATGCTGCCACCGCACTGGCGGAGAAGTGGAATCTCGGAGGATCGATGACGAGGGCGATCACCGCGATCACCACGATCGACGCCTGAATCAGCTCGCCCAGGCGCGCAGGCGCTCGAGGCCCCAGGTGGTGATGATCCGCGCAGCGGGCACTCCCGCCCGTTCGGCACGCTCGGCGCCGTGGTCCAGGAGCGACAGCTGGCCCGGCGCATGCGCGTCGGAGTCGATGGAGAAGAGGCATCCGGCCTCGAGCGCGATGGCGATCAGCTCGTCCGGCGGATCCTGACGCTCCGGACGCGAGTTGATCTCGACGGCCACTCCGTTCTCGGCGCAGGCGGCGAACACCCGTGCGGCGTCGAACTGCGACTCCGGCCTCGTGCCGCGGTCGCCCTGCACCAGACGCCCGGTGCAGTGCCCGAGGACGTTGACCCGCGGGTTCGACACCGCGGCGAGCATCCGCGCGGTCATCGGCCGCGAGTCCATGCGCAGTTTGGAATGGACGGATGCCACGACGATGTCCAGCTCGCCCAGCAGCGCGTCCTCCTGGTCGAGCGAGCCGTCGTCGAGGATGTCGACCTCGATGCCGGCCAGGAGCGTGAAGCCGTCCCCCGACTCGGCGCGGACGAGCGGCATCTGCTCGCGCAGCCGCTCCGCCGACAGCCCGCGAGCCACACGGAGGCGCGGCGAGTGGTCGGTGATCGCCTGGTACTCATGCCCGAGGGCACGGGCGGCCTGGGCCATCACCGCGATCGGGGTGGTGCCGTCCGACCAGTCCGTATGGGCATGCAGATCGCCGCGGAGCTTGGCGCGGAGCTCCGACACCCGCTCCGGCTCCACGTCGCCGCGGAGCTCGATCAGGTACTCGGGCACCTCTCCCGACTGCGCCTGCCGGATCACCGCGAAGGTCGACTCGCCGATGCCCTTCGCTGCACGCAGCCGCGTGGGGTCGCTCCGGACCTCGTCCGGAAGCTGCTGCAGCGTCGCCGCCGCCTGGCGGAACGCCTTCGCCCGATACCGCGAGGCGCGCTCGCGCTCGAGGAGGGAGGCGATCTCGAGCAGCGCGGCGATCGGGTCCATCACATCTCCTATGCAGAGGCGAGCTCTCGGCTCACGCCGATCCACTCGTCGAGCTTGGCGGCGGCGCGACCGTCGTCGACGGCGGCGGCTGCGCGGTCGTATCCGGCGCGCAGCCGCTCCAGGATGGGACGCTGCACCTGGGTCGCATCCTGCGAGAGCTCGAAGGCGACGATGCCGGCCGCGGCATTGAGCAGCACGATGTCGCGCACCGCCCCCGTCTCGCCCGCGAGCGTGCGTCGAAGAACGCCCGCGTTGTGCTCGGGAGTACCGCCGAGGAGGTCGGCGAGGTCGGCGATCGGGATGTCGAGATCGCGCGGATCGAGGTCGTGCTCGTGGATGTCACCGCGGGTGACCTCCCAGATCCGGCTGTGACCGGTGGTGGTCAGCTCGTCGAGCCCGTCGTCGCCGCGGAAGACGAGAGCCGTCGCACCGCGGGTACGGAACACCCCGGTGATCAGAGGCACGCGTTCGAGCTGGGCGACGCCGACGGCGTTGGCCTCGGCGCGTGCCGGGTTGCAGAGCGGCCCCAGCATGTTGAAGACGGTCGGCACCCCGAGCTGGGAGCGTACAGCCCCTGCGTGCTTGAAGCCGGGGTGGAAGGCCCCTGCCCAGGCGAAGGTGATGCCGGTGCGGTCGAGGATGGTCGACACCGCCGCCGGGTCGAGGGTCAGCTCGAGTCCCAGCGCGCTCAACACGTCCGAGGAGCCGGATGCCGAGCTCGCCGCCCGGTTGCCGTGCTTCACGACGGGGACACCGGTCGCCCCGATGATGACCGCGGCGGTCGTCGAGACGTTCACCGTGCCGACCCGATCGCCGCCCGTGCCCACGATGTCGAGGACGTTCGGGGAGACCGGCAGCGGGACCGCCGCCTCGAGGATCGCGTCGCGGAAGCCGACGATCTCGTCGATCGTCTCGCCCTTGGCCCGCAGCGCGACGAGGAACCCGGCCAGCTGCGCTTCCGAGACGTCGCCCCGCATGATCTGACGCATCGCCCAGGTCGACTCCCAGACGCTGAGGTCGCGACGCTCCAGAAGAGTGGTGAGCAGGTCGGACCAGGTCAGGGAATCAGCCATGTGTGCGATCCTATCGGCGCAGGGAAAACGTGCAGACTCCTCAGCACCTTCGCCCCGCAGGACGGCACCCCCTGTTTCCCGCGGATTCACCGACGATTCGCAGCGTTTTCTTAGGGTCGCCTAAGTCGACTGAGAGCCATCTGAGGGCCTCGGGTGCGAGAATCACGCCCCAGGATCGGCCATAATGGAAGAGTGACGACCTCAGCGACGTATGCCCCGGCGGCAAGAACGATCAAGCGCCCCAATCCGGTAGCTGTCGGCACCATTGTGTGGCTCGGCAGTGAGGTGATGTTCTTCGCGGGACTCTTCGCGATCTACTTCACTCTCCGCAGCACCTCGCCCGACCTCTGGGCGGACCGCACCGAGCTGCTGAACGTCCCGTTCGCGTTCGTGAACACCGCGATCCTGGTCCTCTCCTCGTTCACCTGCCAGATGGGCGTGTTCGCGGCGGAGGACCTGCAGCCGTACCGCATCGCCAAGGGGCAGAAGAACGGCGCCGGTCGCCGTCGCCTGTTCGGCTGGGGCATGGTCGAGTGGTTCTTCCTCACCTTCGCCCTCGGCGCGATCTTCGTGTCCGGCCAGGTCTGGGAGTACGCCCAGCTCGTCGCAGAGGGCATGCCCATCAGCGCCGACTCGTACGCATCAGCGTTCTACCTGACGACCGGGTTCCACGCCCTGCACGTCACCGGCGGTCTCATCGCGTTCCTGCTCGTCATCGGCCGCGCATACGCCGTCAAGAACTTCCGGCACAAGGAGGCGACCTCCTCGATCGTGGTGTCCTACTACTGGCACTTCGTCGACGTCGTCTGGATCGTGCTGTTCGTCGTTATCTACTTCCTGAAATAAGAGCGGAGCTGATCCCCGAGATGGCACGAGAGAAGAAGCGCCGTTCGAACGGGCGTCGCAGTCCCCTGGCTGCGGCAGCCCTCATCGGAGCAGGCCTCATGATCACCGGCGCCGTGTACGCCGGGACGTCCGCAGCCTTCGCTGCGAGCGACACCCGGGCCGCGGCGGCCAGCACCCTCACGGTGGAGGACGGCGAGAAGCTGTTCACGGCCAACTGCGCCACCTGCCACGGCTTGAACCTGCAGGGCACCCCCAACGGCCCCAGCCTGTACGGCGTGGGCGAGCTCGCGGTGGAGTTCCAGGTCTCGACGGGCCGGATGCCGCTGCAGATGCAGGGCCCGCAGGCTCCGCAGAAGGACCCGCAGTTCACCGAGGAGCAGATCCTCGCGATGGCCGCCTACGTGCAGTCCGAGGCCCCCGGCCCGACCTTCCCCGATGAGAAGCTTCTGGACGGCGGCGGTGACGTCGCCAACGGTGCCGAGCTCTTCCGAGTCAACTGCGCGATGTGCCACAACGTTGCCGCCGCCGGCGGCGCCTTGACCGAGGGTAAGTACGCCCCAGCGCTGACCGAGACCAGCGCGTTGCACATGTATGCGGCCATGGTCACCGGCCCCCAGAACATGCCCGTCTTCGGCGACATGAACCTGTCGGACGAGGACAAGCGCGACATCATCTCGGCGCTGCTGTTCCAGCAGCAGTCCGTGCAGGTCGGCGGATTCTCGCTCGGTTCGCTCGGTCCGGTCTCCGAGGGCCTGTTCGCCTGGATCTTCGGAATCGGCGCGCTCGTCGCGATCACCGTGTGGATCACGGCGAAGTCCAACTGACGCTTAATCATCGAAGAGGAACGTACGAGGAGCACCATGGCACACGACGACGACTCGCAGGCTCTTGACAGGGCCTACCAGCCCTCTCCAGGGCTGGGTGTCGCAGTCAGCGATCCCGTGCAGAACCCGGGGCTGCCGCCGCACCGCGCGCGGATGACCGACAAGGACCCGCGCGCCGAGAAGGCCGCGGAGCGCACGGTCTACACCCTGTTCTACCTCTCGCTGGCGGGAAGCATCTGGGCGGTCGCCGCCTACATGCTGTTCCCCATCGAGAGCGGCGCGCTCATCGACATCCGTCAGAACAACCTCTTCATCGGTCTGGGCATCTCGCTCGCGCTGCTCGCCATCGGCATCGGTGCGATCCACTGGTCCAAGGCTCTGATGAGCGACAAGGAGCACATCGAGCACCGACACCCCACGCGGGGCAAGGACTCGACCCGCGAGGCGGTCATCGAGTCGTTCGCCACCGCGAACGAGGAGTCCGGCTTCGGACGGCGCACGATGATCCGCAACTCGCTGTTCGCGGCGATCGTGGCCTCGATCATCCCCGGCGTCACGCTGTTCCGCGGACTCGCACCGCACAGCACGCCGGATGACCCCTCTGCGGGTGATCCCGTCGCACTCCTCAAGCACACGATGTGGAAGAAGGGCGCTCGCCTCGTGCGCGACCCCGACGGCACGCCGATCCGCGCCGCGGATGTCACGCTCGGCTCCGCGTTCCACGTCATCCCCGAGGACCTCGCAGAACTCAGTCACCCCGATGGGTACCTCGAGGAGAAGGCCAAGGCCATCGTCCTGATGATGCGCCTGCGTCCCGAGCAGCTCGTCGAGGCTGAGGACCGCAAGGACTGGTCGTACGACGGCATCGTCGCGTACTCGAAGGTCTGCACCCACGTCGGCTGCCCCGTGGCGCTGTACGAGCAGCAGACGCACCACCTCCTCTGCCCCTGCCACCAGTCGCAGTTCGATGTGACGGATCACGCCAAGGTCATCTTCGGCCCGGCCGCGCGACCGCTGCCTCAGCTGCCCATCACCGTCGACGACGAGGGCTACCTCATCGCACGCAGTGACTTCACCGAGCCCGTCGGCCCGAGCTTCTGGGAGCGCCATTGAGCACCGCAACGCTGTCCAAAGAGGACAAGGACAACAAGGCGCCTCTCGGCGGCCGCTTCGTCGGCGCCGCATCGAACTACATCGATGAGCGCACCAGCATCTCCGGCTTCATCAAGGAGCTCGGTCGCAAGATCTTCCCCGACCACTGGTCGTTCATGCTGGGTGAGATCGCGCTGTGGAGCTTCGTGGTCGTGTTCCTCTCCGGAACCTTCCTGACGTTCTTCTTCGAGGCCTCCATGGTCGAGACCCACTACACCGGCGCGTATGCTCCGATGCGCGGTATCGAGATGTCGGCCGCCCTCGAGTCGTCGCTGAACATCTCGTTCGACCTCCGTGGCGGGCTCCTGGTGCGCCAGATCCACCACTGGGCCGCGCTGGTCTTCATCGCCGGCATCGGCGTGCACATGCTGCGCGTCTTCTTCACCGGCGCCTTCCGCAAGCCGCGTGAGCTGAACTGGGTGATCGGCTTCGTGCTGTTCATCCTCGCGATGGCCGAGGGCTTCACCGGCTACTCGCTTCCCGACGACCTCCTGTCGGGCAACGGCCTGCGCATCATCGACGGCATGATCAAGGGAATCCCCCTGATCGGAACGTGGACCTCCTTCCTGCTGTTCGGCGGCGAGTTCCCCGGCACGGCGATCGTCGGTCGCCTCTACACGCTGCACATCCTGCTGCTTCCGCTGCTGGTCATCGGTCTGATCGTCGTGCACCTGATGCTCATGATCGTCAACAAGCACACGCAGTTCGCCGGCCCCGGCCGCACGAACGACAACGTCGTGGGCTACCCGATGATGCCCGTGTACATGTCGAAGATGGGCGGCTACCTGTTCATCGTGTTCGGCGTGATCGTGCTGATCGCGACGTTCTTCCAGATCAACCCCATCTGGAACTACGGTCCCTACGACCCGTCACCCGTCTCCGCCGGTACCCAGCCCGACTGGTACATCGGATTCGCCGACGGTGCGCTGCGACTGGCCCCGTCGAACCTCGACATCGTGTTCCTCGACCGCACCTGGTCGTTCGGCATCCTGCTTCCGCTGGTCGTGCTCGGACTGTTCATCGTGCTCGTGGCGATCTACCCCTTCATCGAGGCGTGGATCACGGGCGACAAGCGCGAGCACCACATCGCGCAGCGTCCCCGCAACGCAGCGACCCGCACGGCCATCGGCGTCGCCGGAGTCATCTTCTACGCGGTGCTGTGGGCCGCAGCCTCGTCCGACCTCATCGCGACGCACTTCATGCTCACGATGGAGGGTGTGATCCACACTCTTCAGGCGCTGCTCATCATCGGCCCCGTGCTCGGCTACTTCGTGGCCAAGCGCATCGCCATCGCGCTGCAGAAGAAGGATCGCGAGATCGTGCTGCACGGTTTCGAGTCCGGTCGTATCGTCCGCCTCCCCGGCGGCGAGTTCATCGAAGTGCACCAGCCGGTCGACAAGTACGACCGCTGGAAGCTCATCGACGTCGACGAGTACGAGCCCCTCGTGGTGCGCCCGAACGCGAAGGGCCGCATCTCGTGGACCGAGAACCTGCGCTCCTCCATCTCGCGGTGGTTCTACGAGGACCGGCTCGCTCCGCTCACGCAGACGGAGATCGAGGCGGCGGATGCGCACCAGCACCACGTCACGGCTCAGAACGACGAGACCGAGGCGGCAGAGATCCAGGGCGCCCACGAGCGCGCCGGCTTCCCTGACGCTCCGCTCACGGTCAGCGAGACCCACGTCGACGAGACGCCGAACACCCCCAGCACGGTCATCGCGACCGAGCCGGTGAAGAAGCCTCGCAAGAAGAAGTCGGACGACGGCGAGTAAGCGCGCCGCTCCCCCGCAGAAGGCCCTGTCCGTTCGGACAGGGCCTTCTGCGTGTCCGGTTGGCTCTCAAGCGGACGTGGAAGGATCGAGGCATGAGCTCAGCAGTCTCCCTCATGAACGTGAACCGTCGCTGCCCCTCTCCCGTCCTCCGGCGTGCCGCCGCGGAGGAAGCCCGATGACCGCCTCGATCCGCCCCGCCACCATCGAGGACGCCGAGATCATCGGAGCCATCGAAGCGGAAGCGGATGCCCTCCTGATCGCAGGTCTCGGCGCTCCAGACTGGCCGCCCACAGAAGACGGACTGAACCGCCTCGGCGAGCCCGGTTTCGTGCTTCTGCTCGAGGACGACACCGCCGATCCCTCCCCCGTCGGTTTCGTCCACGTCCTCGATGCGGACGGCCACGCGCACCTCGAGCAGCTGTCTGTGGTGCCGTCAGCCGGTCGCCAGGGGTACGGCCGCCAGCTGGTCACTGCGGCCCTCGACGAGGCACGCCAACGCGGCTACTCTCGTGTCACACTCCGCACGTACGCGGAGATCCCCTGGAATGCCCCGTTCTACGCCTCCTGCGGGTTCCTGGAGAGCATCCCCGAGACGCCGTTCCAACGCAGCCTGGTCGAGACCGAGGCATCCCTGGGCCTCGACCGCTACGGCCGCCGCGTGCAGATGACCGCGCTCCTCTGACGAGCTGCCGAGAGTGGCGGATTCCCGTGCCTCATCGTCCGGATCGCGACAGCGGCGCATCGGGCGCGCTTCTATGCTGAGAGCATGATCGACCGCGCCGACTACTACGCCGCCAAACTCGCCTACGAGACCGATGCGAGCGACGTTCATGCCGCCCTGAAGGCCGGCGAGGACGTCGTCGTCATCGATGTGCGCTCGGACGAGGCATGGGCACAGGGCCGCGTCGCCGGCGCGGTGCACATGCACTACAGCGAGATCGCTCGTCGCGCCCCTGTCGAGATCCCTTCGACGGCCGCAGTCGTCGTGTACTGCTGGAGTCCCGGGTGCAACGCCGGCGCGAAGGGCGCCCTGGAGTTCGCCCAGCTCGGATATGACGTGCGCGAGATGATCGGCGGCTTCGAGTACTGGGTGCGCGAAGGCTACCCGGTGGAGGACGCCGACGGCGTGCACCGACGCCCCGTGGACCCGCTCACCGGCATCGCCCGCGTACGCACCCACGCGTAGCCACAGACATGCAGAAAGCCCCTGGGATGGAGATCCCAGGGGCTTTCGATGTGCAGGTCAGCGGGCGAAATTGCCGCGGTAGTACTCGTACACCCAGCCGATGATCGCGACGACGAAGATCGACAGGCCGATCGGGAGCAGGAATTGGCCGACGGCCAGACCCACCACGAAGATTCCGGCGGAGCCGGCGAGGACGATCGGCCACCACGACCACGGGCTGAACTCGCCGAGCTCGGGGTCGCCGTCGTCGATGTCGCTCGTGAGGATGTCCTCAGGCAGCTCGCCGTTCTGCGCCTTGTGCGTGCGATCGAGGTAGAACGCGATCATCGCACCCATGAAGGCCGCGAAGAACAGGGCGACCGTGCCGACCCATTCGATCCGCTCTGCGAAGTTGTCGGACGGGGTGGCCAGGATGTGCCATCCCGTATAGACGACGCCGACGAGGGCGAAGAACGCGGTCAGGACCCACCAGAGAATGACGTTGTCGCGCATGGCTCAGTGGCCCTCTCGCTCGCCGGGAGCAGCGGGTGTGAACTCGGCTGCCTCGGGGTGGTTCAGATCGAACGCGGGACGCTCGCTGCGGATCCGCGGGATCGAGGTGAAGTTGTGGCGAGGCGGCGGGCACGACGTCGCCCACTCGAGCGATGCCCCGTAGCCCCACGGGTCGTTGACCGTGACCTTGGGCGCCTTGCGTGCCGTGATCCACACGTTGAGGAAGAACGGCAGCATGGACGCTCCGAGGATGACGGCACCGATCGTCGACACCTGGTTGCCCCAGGTCCAGCCGTCGGCGGCGGAGTAGTCCGCGTAACGGCGGACCATTCCGTCGACACCCAGCCAGTGCTGGATGAGGAACGTCATGTGGAAGCCGATGAACAGCATCCAGAAGTGCACGTAGCCCAAGCGCTCGTTGAGCATCCGACCCGTCCACTTCGGCCACCAGAAGTAGAAGCCCGCGAACATCGCGAACACCACCGTACCGAACACGACGTAGTGGAAGTGCGCCACGACGAAGTAGGAGTCCGACAGTGCGAAGTCCAGCGGCGGGGCCGCGAGGATGACACCGGTCAGACCGCCGAAGACGAAGGACACGAGGAAGCCGAGTGCGAACACCATGGGCGTCTCGAACGTCACAGATCCCCGCCAGAGCGTGCCGATCCAGTTGAAGATCTTCACACCCGTCGGCACAGCGATGAGCATGGTCATCAGTGCGAAGAAGGGCAGCAGCACGGAGCCTGTGACGTACATGTGGTGCGCCCACACCGCCACAGACAGCGCCGCGATCGCGATCGTCGCGTAGACGAGGGTCTTGTAGCCGAAGATCGGCTTGCGACTGAAGACGGGGAAGATCTCCGACACGATGCCGAAGAACGGCAGCGCGATGATATACACCTCAGGGTGCCCGAAGAACCAGAACAGGTGCTGCCAGAGCAGGACACCGCCGTTCTGCGGATCGAAGATGTGAGCGCCGAGAACACGGTCCGCGGCGGCTGCGAAGATCGCGGCGGCGAGAACGGGGAAGGCCATCAGGATCAGAAGGCTCGTGATCAACGTGTTCCACGAGAAGATCGGCATCCGCCACATCGTCATGCCCGGAGCGCGCATCGTGATCACAGTGGTGATGAAGTTCACCGCACCGAGGATCGTGCCGAACCCCGAGATGCCCAGTCCGAGCATCCAGAGGTTCCCACCCGCACCCGGGGTGAACGAGGCGCTCGCCAGTGGCTGATATGCGAACCAGCCGAAGGAGGCCGCACCCTGGGGGGTGAGGAAGCCGGCGACGGCGATCGTCGAACCGAACAGGAAGAGCCAGAACGCGAAGGCGTTGAGTCGCGGGAACGCCACGTCAGGCGCACCCAGCTGCAGCGGCAGGATCGCGTTGGCGAATCCGGCGAACAGCGGCGTCGCGAACATCAGCAGCATGATCGTGCCGTGCATCGTGAACAGCTGGTTGTACTGCTCCTTCGTCGGGACGATCTGCATCCCGGGGGCGAACAGCTCCGCGCGGATGACGAGAGCCATCACACCGCCGAGCAGGAAGAACAGCACCGACGCGATGAGGTACATGTACCCGATCGTCTTGTGGTCGGTGGACGTGATCCACTTGACGACCACGTTGCCCTTCTGCTCGACACGAGACGAACTCATCAGAGCGGCCTGACGAGCGGGCAGGGTGGTGGGACGGGAGCGGCGGGCCTCGTCGGTGCGGGGTGCTTCAGTGGTCGACATGGCTTACTCCTCTCCTTCCTCGGAGTCTTTCGGGGCGGTGGTGCCCGGGTAGTTGGACAGACGGTCGTAGGCGTCCGTGATGTCTCCCGTGTTGCCTTCCTCCTCGAGCGACTGGAGGTAGGCATCGTACTCGTCCTGCTCGACGACCTTGACATTGAACAGCATCATCGAGTGGTACTCGCCGCACAGCTCGGCGCACTTGCCGGCGTACTCGCCGACACGGGTCGGGATGAAGGACCAGGAGTTGTCCTTCCCGATGTACATGTCCTTCTTGTAGAGGAAGTCGATGATCCAGAAGGAGTGGATGACGTCGCGCGACTGCAGGTTGATCGTCACCTTCTTGTCGACCGGCAGCACCAGCGTCGGCAGCTCGGCCTGGTCGATGTTGCCGGCGGCGTCGGGCTGGGCCTGGATGCCCATCGTCCACACCGCGTCGGAGTTGTCCTCCTCCTCGCCGTCGTACTGGAAGTCCCACGCCCACTGCTTGGCGATCGCCGTGATCTCGACGTCGGGGTCATCCCACTTCGCCTCGATCTCGCTCTGATCGCGAGCGGTGAAGAAGAACATGCCCAGGACGAGGATCAGCGGCACGACCGTGTAGAAGATCTCGATCGGCATGTTGTAGCGCATCTGCACGGGCAGGCCGGTCTGGCCCTTGCGACGGCGGTACGCGATCGCAGCCCAGGCCATCAGACCCCAGGTGATCACGCCGACGGCGAGCAGGACGATCCAGGAGTTGACCCAGAGGGAGGAGACCCGCTCGGTCTGGTTGGTGGCCGCAGGCTCACCCTCCACGAAGCCCGGGAGGTAACCGTTCAGCTCAGTGGCAGTACATCCCGCCAGGGCCACGGCTGCCGCTACTCCCAGGGGGAGAGCGGCCCAACGAAGGCGGCGTTTCGAGGGCACGATGCACCTTTCAGATTGCGGACAGGGCACACCCAAGTCTAGGGCAACCTCACACCTGATTCATGCCAACCATGCAGGTTGGCAGCGGGGTCCTGGTCAGTGGAAGCTGTCTCCGCAGGCGCAGCTGCCGGCGGCGTTCGGGTTGTCGATCGTGAAGCCCTGCTCCGAGATCGTGTCCTTGAAATCGATCGACGCGCCGTCGAGGTACGGCACGCTCATGTTGTCGACGATGACCTCGACGCCGTCGAAGTCGACGGTCTCGTCGCCCTCGAGGAAACGCTCGTCGAAGTACAGCTGGTAGATCAGGCCGGAGCATCCGCCGGGCTGGACGGCGACGCGAAGACGAAGGTCGTCGCGGCCCTCCTGCTCGAGGAGGTTCTTCACCTTGGTGGCCGCGGCGTCGGTCAGCTTCACGCCGTGCGCCTGAGTGGTGTCTGCTGCAGTCAGAGTGGTGTCGCTCATGTCGCTCCTTGGGACGGGCCGTGCTCGCACACGGCTGGTGCTTCGATTTTACCCTCGACCCGGTCGATCGGGGTCAGATGCGGATGTCGTTCATGCGCGAGAGCAGCAGGGCCTCGGTCGCCACGGCGTGGCGGAACGCGTCCAGGTGCAGGGATTCGTTCGGGCTGTGCGCTCGCGAGTGCGGGTCCTCGACGCCGGTGACCAGGATCTGCGCCTCCGGGAACTCGCGTACGAGGTCGGCGATGAACGGGATCGATCCGCCGACGCCGAGGTCGACGGGCGGGACGCCGTAGCCGTCGCGCATCGCGTCACGGGTCAGCGCGACCGCCCAGCCGCTCGTGTCGACGAGGAAGCCGTTGCCGAGGTCGACGTCGGAGAACGTCAGCTCGGCACCGAACGGCGCGTGCGCCCGCAGGTGCGCCTCGAGCGCCGCGTACGCCTCCTCCCCCGTCTGTCCCGGGGCCACTCGGGCGCTGATGACGACGGTGACCTCCGGAAGGAGCGTGTTCGAGGCCGCTTCGACGCTCGTCGCGTCGATGCCGATGACCGTCACCGAGGGCTTGTTCCAGATCCGTCCGAGGATCGTGCCGTCGCCGATCGGCGTGGTGCCGGGCAGGAGGCCCGCTTCGTCGCGGAGCGTCTCCTCGGAGTACTCGGGAGTCTCGGCTTCGCGGGCGGTCATGCCCTCGACCGCCACGGACCCGTCGTCGCCCCAGAGGGTCGAGAGCATCTTCACCGTCGCCATCATGGCGTCGGGGACCGCTCCCCCGAACATGCCCGAATGCGAGGCGTGATCGAGCGTGCGCACCCGCACCGTGAAACGGGCGTTGCCGCGCAGCGAGACCGTGAGCCCGGGCGTGACGGAGTCCCAGTTGCCCGAGTCCGCGACGACGATGGCGTCGGCCCGCAGCGCCTCCTTGTTGTCGGAGAGGAACTGCGCGAACGAGCGCGAGCCGTACTCCTCCTCACCCTCGATGAACATCGCGATGCCGAGGTCGAGGTCGTCTCCGAGCACTTCCGCCACCGCGCGGATCGATGCGATGTGCGCCATGATGCCGGCCTTGTCGTCGGCGGCGCCGCGCCCGTACAGACGTCCGTCCCTGACCGTCGGCTCGAACGGCGGCGTCTCCCACAGCGCGTCGTCGCCCGGAGGCTGCACGTCGTGGTGGGCGTAGAGCAGGATCGTCGGCCTGCCGTTGCGTGCGGCGCGGGTCGCGAGGACCGCGGGCTGGCCGTGCTCGTCGGTGCCAGGGATCGCCGCACGGAGGATCCGCACGTCGTCGAACACCCCCGTGTCGGTGGCCAATGCCGCCACGGCCTCCGAGCTGCGCTCCAGCTGCGTCTGGTCGAACGCGGGCCAGGCCATGCCCGGGATGCGGACGAGGCGCCCGAGGTCGCTCAGCGCGGCGGGGAACCCCGTCGACGCCGCCTCGAGGACTGCGGGCTCGCGCTCACTGGACGGTTTCTGGTCGCCGGGCTGGGCAGGAGATGTCATGCGAGTAATCTTAAGGTGATCCGCCTTCACCGAACCGAGGAACCTCGTGGCCACTACCCCGCTCTCCCCTCCGACGAACGACGATGCCCCCGAGACGCCCGCGTCCGGCAAGGGACGTGCGACGCCGACCAGGGCGGAGCAGGAGGCCGCTCGCCGGCGCCCCCTCGTCGCGAACACCAAAGAGGCCAAGGCCGCCGCTCGTGCCGAGCTGAACGAACGCCGCAACCGCGCGCAGGCCGGTCTCGCGGCCGGCGAGGAGAAGTACCTCCCCGCCCGCGACAAGGGTCCCCAGCGTCGCTGGGTCCGCGACTACGTCGACTCCGGCTGGCACCCCGCCGAGTTCGTGATGGGCGTGATGGTGCTCGTCATCCTCGTGTCGCTGCTGCCGGCGAACCTCGCGATCGGAGGGTTCGCCGTCGCCGGCTGGGCCTACCTCGTGATGATGGCGTACCTCGTGCTCGCGATCGGCGGCATGGTGCTGCTCGGCATCCGGGTCAAGGCCAAGGTCGCCGAGAAGTTCGGCAAGGACCGCATGGAGCGCGGTCTCGGATGGTACGCGGCGATGCGGTCGCTGCAGATGCGCTTCATGCGCCTGCCCAAGCCTCAGGTCAAGCGCGGCGAACGTCCGGCCTGACCCCCGCACACGAAGCGAGGCGTCTCCTGCACACGCGGGAGACGCCTCAGCTGTATCCGGCGGACGGCGTCAGCCTGCGACGAGGCCGCGGTTGATCTCCCGCCCCCAGAACGGTCCGCGATACAGGAACGCGGTGTAGCCCTGGACCAGGGTCGCTCCCGCAGCGAGACGCTCCTGGACGTCGGCCGGTGTCTCCATTCCCCCGACCGCGATCACGCAGAAGTCGGCGGGAACGGCCGCGCGCACGAGTCGCAGGACCTGCAGGGATCGCGCCTTCAGCGGCGCACCGGAGAGGCCTCCGGCACCGGCTGCCTCGACCGTGGCGGCATCCGTCGTGAGCCCGTCGCGACTGATCGTCGTGTTGTGCGCGATGATCCCCGCGAGGCCCTCCTGGACGGCGAGCTCGGCGATCGCGGTGATCTCCTCGTCGGGGAGGTCGGGGGCGATCTTGACGAGCAGCGGCGTGGCGCCGGCCGCCGCGCGTACGGCCCTGAGCAGCGGCGCGAGGGTCTCGACGGCCTGCAGTCCGCGGAGTCCCGGGGTGTTGGGCGACGAGACGTTGACGGCGAGATAGTCGGCCAGCGGCGCGAGACGGGTGGCCGAGGCGACGTAGTCCGCAGTGGCCTGCTCCACCTCGACGACGCGGCTCTTGCCGATGTTCACACCGATCACCGTGTCGGGGGCGCCGCGGCGGAGTCTCGCGAGGCGACGGGCGACAGCATCCGCCCCCTCGTTGTTGAAGCCCATCCGGTTGATGACCGCGCGGTCGGCGACGAGCCGGAAGAGCCGAGGTCGCGGGTTGCCGTCCTGCGGCACGGCCGTGACGGTGCCCACCTCGACGTGGCCGAAGCCGAGAGCGGCGAGACCGCGCACGCCGACGGCGTTCTTGTCGAACCCGGCGGCGACGCCGAAGGGAGACGGGAAACTGAGACCCAGCGCCTCGACCCGAAGCGACGGGTCGGGAGCCGTCAGCCGGCGGGTGGCCCAGGAGAACGGCGGCGCGCCGAGGACGCGGATCACCGCCATGCCGGCGTGATGGGCGAACTCGGGATCGAAGCGCGACAGGACAGCGCGGAAGAGCAGCGGATACATCCCTGCCAGATTACCGGTCGGCGGACGCGGCCTTCGCGTGGTCGGCCCGGAGGTCGGTGATCGCGCTCTCGAAGTCCTCGAGGGACTCGAACGCCTGGTAGACACTGGCGAACCGGAGGAAGGCGACCTCGTCGAGGTCGCGCAGCGGTCCGAGGATCGCGAGCCCGATCTCGTTCGTGTCGAGCTGCGAGACACCGGTCTGGCGCACCGCCTCCTCCACCCGCTGAGCGAGGATGGCGAGATCCGCTTCGGTCACCGGCCTGCCCTGGCAGGCCTTGCGCACACCGGAGATGACCTTCTCGCGACTGAACGGCTCCATGACCCCGGAGCGCTTGATGACGTTGAGGCTCGCCGTCTCGGTCGTGGTGAAGCGGCCGCCGCACTCCGGGCACTGTCGGCGCCTGCGGATCGAGAGTCCGTCGTCGCTGGTGCGGGAATCGATGACCCGGGAGTCCGAGTGACGGCAGAAGGGGCAGTGCATCTGACCGATCCTACGCGGTGAAACGCGCCTCGATCGCCTCGCCGTGCGCCGGAAGCACTTCGGTGTTCGCGAGAGCGACGACGCCGGAGCGCACCTCGGCGAGGGCGGCCCGGTCGTAGGAGATCACCTGCTGCGGTCGCAGGAAGGTGTACGCGCCGAGTCCCGGCGCATACCGCGCCTGGCCGCCGGTCGGCAGCACGTGGTTGCTGCCGGCCATGTAGTCGCCGAGGCTCACCGGGGTGTGATCGCCGACGAAGACGGCGCCCGCACTCGTGAAGGCCGCCGCCGCCTCCTCGGCATCCTGCAGGTGCAGCTCCAGGTGCTCGGGGGCATAGGCGTTGCTGAACGCCGTGGCCATCGCACGATCGTCGACCAGCACGATCGCCGACTGCGGCCCGTCGAGGGCAGCGGCGACGCGTTCGGAGTGTCGGGTCGTGGTGGCGAGGCGGGCGATGTCGACGGCCACTCGCTCGGCCAGTTCGAGCGAATCCGTGACGAGGACCGCCGAGGCCTGCTCGTCGTGCTCGGCCTGGCTGATGAGGTCGGCCGCGACGAGTCGCGGGTCTGCCGAGGAGTCGGCCACGATGAGGATCTCCGTAGCGCCCGCTTCGGAGTCGGTGCCGACGACGCCGGCCACGGCACGCTTCGCCGACGCGACGTAGTTGTTTCCGGGGCCGGACAGCACGTCGACCGGGTCGAGTCCGATCTCCGCGACCCCGTGGGCGAACGCGCCGATGGCGCCGGCGCCGCCCACGGCGTACACCTCGGTGACGCCCAGGAGGGCTGCCGCGGCGAGGATCGTCGGGTGGACGCGCCCCCCTTGGTCGTGCTGCGGCGGCGAGGCGAGGGCGATCTGCTCGACCCCCGCGATCTGAGCGGGCACGACGTTCATGATCACGCTCGAGGGATACACGGCCTTGCCGCCGGGAATGTACACCCCCACACGGTGCACGGGCTGCCAGCGCTGCGTGATCGTCGCTCCCTCGCCGATCCTGGTGACCTGCGTCGCAGGCACCTGGGCTGCCGAAGCCATGCGCACGCGCCGGATCGCCTCGTCGAGAGCCGCGCGAACCTCGGGCTCGAGCGCGGCCAGCGCGTCCTCGATGTGGTCGGCAGGCACCCGGATGTCGTGGTCGACCACGTGATCGAAGCGTTCCGCCTGCTCGCGCAGCGCCGCCTCTCCGCGCTCCCTGACGTCCTCGACGATCCGCGTCGCGGTGTCGAGGGCCTCGGCCCGTGCCTGGGCAGCCCGGGGGACGGCGGCCAGCATGTCAGCCGGCGAGAGCGAGCGCCCCCGCAGATCGATCGTGCGCACGATCAGCCCTTCGTGATGTCTGCGATGTCGTGCAGGTAGCCGATCCGGCCGTCGTCGTGTCGGACGACGTACGCGCCGCCGCGATCCTCGATGACGAGCGCCCAGGCGTTCGGCCCGATCCGGAAGATCGCCTCGCCGCGTTCGTCGTGGACATCGCGCTCGGTGGGCGCGAGGATCCAGAACGGCTGCGGGGCCGGCGCCTGCTCCCGGGGATTCGTGGCGTCGAGGTCATCGTCGATCGCGGGGAATGCCGTCGTCTCCGGCGAGGCGACATCCTGAGCGCGCGCGCCCATCAGCGATTCGATGCTGCCCGTGTCCGACACGATCTCGGGCTCCTGCCCCCATGACCGGCGCGAATAGGTCGGGGTGTACTCCTCGTCCGAGGTGACCTCGTCCGTTCCTGTGCCGCCACCCGAGGCGTGCGAGGACAGCGGCACCTGCTCGGCCAGGTCGAGTCGAGCGACCTCATCAGTCGCATGCTCTCCCGACAGCTCGACGTCGAGTCCGGCCGCGGGGGCGGTGTACACGCCGACGGGTGCACCGTACGCGGTGGTGTCACCCTCGCCGGCCGTCGCCGTGGGCAGCTCGTAAGACGAATCGGGGCGCTCGACGGCCGTGTCGGGCTCGCCGGTGGCAGCCGCAGGCGCCGGTGCTGCAGGTGCGGCCGGCTCCGGGCGCGGGCGCGCGATCACCGGGCGGACCGGGTTGGCGTTGCGGTGCGCGAGCGTGACCAGTCGACCGTGGAAGTCCTCTTTCAGGCCGGGCACGAGCGGGGCGAAGACGGTGAGGACCACGAGTGCGAGCATCGCGATCAGCTGCACCACGCCGTTCCAGTACAACCCGAACGTGCCGAACCCGATCGCGAAGGCGACCGCATCCCACAGCGCCGCAAGCCAGAAGACGGCAGCGACGGAGAAGGCGACGGAGGCGAACTGATCGATGCCGAGCGAGCCGACCCGGCGGATCCCGTCGGGCGAGAATCGCCGCAGGACCAGCAGGAACACGGCGACGGTCGGGACCCCGATCGGGAGGATCCAGTGCAGGCCGGTGCCCCAGACGGGCGTTCCCCCGGCATACGGGAAGAAGGATGCGATGAAGGCGATCGCCCACACGCCCACGATGAGGAGCTCTCGCAGCGTGAACCCGAGGATGCCGAACTCCGGCGTCACCTCGTCGTCGTACAGGACGCCGTCTTCATCGGAGAAGTCCTCGTCGACGGTCGGATCGGATGCCGCGGCAGCATCGTCTGCATCGGGGCCGTCAGCGCTCGGGAAGGGGGATTCCGTGCTCATGGGATGGTCCTTTCGTCACGGTGCGAAGGCTCGGACGCCCTGCACCCAACGCGTCCTGATCCTACCCGGTGCGCCCGGGAGGACGTCATCGGAGGTCACGGGTGGGCGAGGCGGTCAGCCGAGACAGGTCGGTCCGAGGAGCGACTTGAGGTCGCCGAACAGGTCGGCCGACACCTTGACCGGCATCGGCACGTCGAACACCTTCGCCGTGCGGCCGCGGTGCACCCGGAGGATCACCTCGGTGTCGCCGCTGTGCCGACGCAGCACGTCGGCGAGCTCGTTCATGACCCGCTCGGTGGCCCGCTGCTCGGCGAGCACGAGGGCCAGCGGCCCCGCCGCGTCGAACGATCCGACGTCGGGCGCGAACGCCGACTGCGCATGCAGGTTCATGCCGTCATCGCGTTTGGACACCCGGCCCCGCACGGCCAGGATCGAGTCCTGCTGCAGGATGTGCTGGAACTCGGTGTAGGTCTTGCCCATGAACATGACCGTCACCTCGCCGTTGAAGTCCTCGACGGTGATCATGCCGTAGGGGTTGCCGCTGGCCTTCGCGACCCGGTGCTGGACGCTGGTGACGAGGCCGGCGACGGTGACCTGGTCTCCGTCCTGCATGTCGTCGGAGTTGATGAGGTCATGGATCGAGATCGACGCGTGCTTCGCGAGCGGCACCTCGAGGCCGGCGAGCGGGTGGTCGGAGACGTAGAGTCCGAGCATCTCCCGCTCGAAGGCGAGCTTGTCCTTCTTGATCCACTCAGGACGCGGCGGGACCTTCGCCGGGGCGACCTCCTCCATCCCGTCGTACAGGCTGTCGAAGTCGAACCCGATGGCTCCCTGGGCCTCGTTGCGCTTGCGATCGACGGCCGCCTCGACGGCATCCTCGTGGACCTCCAGCAGCGCGCGACGCGAGTCGCCCATCGAGTCGAACGCGCCCGCCTTGATCAGCGACTCGACGGTGCGCTTGTTCGCGACGTGCAGCGGCACCTTGTCGAGGAAGTGGTGGAACGAGGTGAACCGCTCGTCCTTGCGCGCCTGCACGATGCCCTCGACCACGTTGCTGCCGACGTTGCGGACGGCGCCGAGACCGAAGCGGATGTCGTCGCCGACGGCGGCGAAGTAGTTGATCGACTCCGACACGTCCGGCGGGAGCACTTTGATGCCCATCCGCCGGCACTCGTTGAGGTACAGCGCCATCTTGTCCTTCGAGTCGCCGACGCTGGTGAGCAGCGCGGCCATGTACTCGGCGGGATAGTGCGCCTTGAGATAGGCGGTCCAGTAGGAGACCACGCCGTAGGCGGCGGAGTGCGCTTTGTTGAAGGCGTAGTCCGAGAACGGGAGGAGGATCTCCCAGATCGCGTTGACGGCACCGTCGGAGTACCCGTTCGCATGCATGCCGGCCTGGAAGCCCTCGAACTGCTTGTCGAGCTCGGACTTCTTCTTCTTGCCCATCGCTCGGCGGAGGATGTCGGCCTGGCCGAGCGAGAACCCGGCCACGCGCTGCGCGATGGCCATGACCTGCTCCTGGTAGATGATCAGGCCGTAGGACTCGTCGAGGATGTCGGCGAGCGACTCCGTGAACTCCGGGTGGATCGGTGTGATCGGCTGCTGGCCGTTCTTGCGCAGCGCGTAGTTGGTGTGCGAGTTCGCCCCCATGGGCCCCGGGCGGTACAGCGCGATCAGAGCCGAGATGTCGCCGAAGTTGTCGGGCCGCATGAGGCGCATGAGAGCACGCATCGGCCCGCCGTCGAGCTGGAAGACGCCGAGCGACTCTCCGCGACCGAGCAGCTCGTAGGCACCGCGGTCGTCCAGCGCGAGGTGTTCGAGGTCGAGCTCCTCACCGCGGTTGGTGCGGATGTTGTCGAGCGCGTCGGAGATGATCGTCAGGTTGCGGAGCCCGAGGAAGTCCATCTTGATCAGGCCGAGCGACTCGCACGACGGGTAGTCGAACTGCGTGACGATCTGGCCGTCCTGCTCGCGACGCATGATCGGGATGATGTCGAGCAGCGGCTCGGACGACATGATCACACCGGCGGCGTGCACGCCCCACTGGCGCTTCAGGCCCTCGAGTCCGAGGGCGCGATCGAAGACCGTCTTCGCCTCCGGGTCGGTCTCGATGAGCGCGCGGAACTCGCTCGCCTCCTTGTACCGGGGATGCGCCGAGTCGAACATGCCGTCCAGAGGCATGTCCTTGCCCATCACGGGCGGCGGCATCGCCTTGGTCAGGCGCTCCCCCATGCTGAACGGGAAGCCCAGCACGCGGCCGGCATCCTTCAGCGCCTGCTTCGACTTGATCGTGCCGTAGGTGACGATCTGCGCGACGCGCTCGGAGCCGTACTTCCTGGTCACGTAGTCGATGACCTCGCCACGACGACGGTCATCGAAGTCGACGTCGAAGTCGGGCATCGAGACACGGTCGGGGTTGAGGAAGCGCTCGAAGATCAGGCCGTGCTCGAGGGGGTCGAGGTCGGTGATCCGCATGGCGTAGGCGACCATCGAGCCGGCACCGGAGCCTCGACCGGGTCCCACCCGGATGCCGTTGTCCTTCGCCCAGTTGATGAAGTCGGCGACGACGAGGAAGTAGCCGGGGAAGCCCATCTGCAGGATGATGCCGGTCTCGTACTCGGCCTGCTTGCGCACCTTGTCGGGGATGCCGCTCGGGTAGCGGTAGTGCAGGCCCGCCTCGACCTCCTTGATGAGCCAGCTGTCTTCGGTCTCGCCGTCCGGCACGGGGAAGCGCGGCATGTAGTTCGCTGCGGTGTTGAACTCGACCTCGCACCGCTCGGCGATCAGCAGCGTGTTGTCGCAGGCCTCGGGGTGATCGCGGAACAACTGCCGCATCTCGGCGGCGGTCTTGATGTAGTAGCCGTCGCCGTCGAACTTGAAGCGGTTCGGGTCGTCGAGCGTCGAGCCCGACTGCACGCACAGCAGCGCCTCGTGCGCGTCGGCCTCGTGCTGGTGCGTATAGTGCGAGTCGTTCGTGCCGACCAGCGGGATCTTCAGATCCTTGGCCAGCCGGATGAGGTCGGTCATGACGCGCCGCTCGATCGAGAGGCCGTGGTCCATGATCTCGGCGAAGTAGTTCTCCTTGCCGAACAGGTCCTGGAACTCCGCCGCCGCCGCACGCGCGGCGTCGTACTGGCCGAGGCGCAGTCGGGTCTGGATCTCACCGGAGGGGCATCCGGTCGTCGCGATCAGCCCCTTGCCGTAGGTCTGCAGGAGCTCGCGGTCCATGCGCGGCTTGAAGTAGTAGCCCTCCATGCTCGACAGCGAGCTGAGGCGGAACAGGTTGTGCATCCCCTGGGTGCTCTCGCTCCACATCGTCATGTGGGTGTACGCCCCGGAGCCGGAGACGTCGTCGCTCTTCTGATCGGGCGAGCCCCACTGCACACGCGACTTGTCGCTGCGGTGGGTGCCGGGCGTGACATATGCCTCGAGGCCGATGATCGGCTTGACGCCAGCGGCGTTCGCCGCCTTGTAGAACTCGAACGCGGCGAAGGTGTTGCCGTGATCGGTGACGGCGATGGCCGGCATGTCGTAGTCAGCGGCCGCCTGAGTCATCGCCGCGATCTTCGCCGCCCCGTCGAGCATCGAGTACTCGCTGTGCACGTGCAGGTGGACGAAGGAGTCGGATGCCATGCCTTCGAGTCTACTTTCGGCATCCGACATCGGGACGCCGAAGGAAGGCCGCGCTCACTCCAGGGCGAGCCGCATCAAAACCCGTGGGAAGCCGTCGAGCGTGGATCCGGTATCCGCGGCCTTGACGAAGCCGGCCGTCTCGAAGAGGCGTCGCGTGCCCACGTACGCCATCGTCTGATTGACCTTCTCACCGCGGTTGTCGACCGGGTACCCCTCGATCGCCGGGGCGCCCCTCGACGTCGCAGAGGCGATCGCACCGTCGACGAGGGCGTGCGAGATTCCCTGCCCCCGATGCCCCGGACGCACGCGGATGCACCACAGCGACCACACATCGAGGTCGTCGACGTGCGGGATCAGGCGGTTGCGAGCGAAGCTCGTGTCGCGTCGAGGATGCAGCGCCGCCCACCCCACCGGCTCGTCGTCGAGATACGCGATCACGCCCGGTGGAGGGTCGTGACGGCAGAGCTCGCGCACGCGATCAGCGCGCTCCTGCCCCCGCAGGGCCACGTTCTCTTTGCTGCCGATCCGATAGCTCAGGCAGAAGCACACGTTCGACGTCGGCTTCTTCGGCCCGACGAGCGTGGCCACGTCGTCGAACTCGGTCGCCGGTCGCACCTCGATGCTCATGCGCACAGTCTCGCGCACCCCGCCGACATCACGCGGCGCCCGAGACTATTCGTCCCTCAGCACCTCGAGGGCGTGCTCGAAGTCCGCCGGATACCCGGACTCGAACTGCACCCACTCCCCCGTGGTCGGATGCGAGAACGCGAGCTTGTGCGCGTGCAGCCACTGACGCGTCAGGCCGAGCCTGGCCGAGAGGGTGGGATCCGCACCGTAGAGCGGGTCACCGACGCACGGATGCCGGAGGGCGGCCATGTGGACGCGGATCTGATGGGTACGACCGGTCTCGAGATGGATCTCCAGCAGCGAGGCGCCGGGAAACGCCTCGAGCGTCTCGTAGTGGGTCACCGAGGGCTTACCGTCGGCGACGACCGCGAACTTCCAGGAGTGGTTCGGATGCCGACCGATCGGCGCGTCGATGGTGCCGGTCAAGGGGTCGGGATGCCCCTGCACGACGGCGTGGTAGATCTTCTCGACCGTGCGCTCCTTGAAGGCGCGCTTGAGCGCGGTGTACGCGGTCTCGCTCTTCGCGACGACCATCAGCCCGCTGGTGCCGACGTCGAGACGGTGCACGACCCCCGCACGCTCGGGAGCACCGCTCGTCGAGACGCGGAAGCCGGCGGCTGCGAGAGCGCCCACCACCGTGGGCCCTTCCCATCCGACGGACGGGTGGGCCGCCACCCCGGTGGGCTTGTCGACCACGACGATGTCGTCATCGTCGTAGACGATCCCGAGCTCGGGTACTGCGATGGGAACGATGCGGGGTGCTTCCTTCGGCTGCCACTCCACTTCGAGCCAGCCGCCGCCGCGCAGGCGATCGGACTTGTCGAGCGTCACTCCGTCGAGGCGAACTCCGCCGGCCGCGGCGACATCCGCCGCGAACGTCCGCGAGAACCCGAGCATCTTGGCCAGAGCGGCGTCGACGCGCGTGCCTTCGAGCCCGTCGGGGACGGGAAGGGAGCGGAACTCCACGCTCAGCGTCCGTCCGAGGCGCCGGCCGGTGCCTCCGGTGCGGTCCGATCCTCGGCGGCCTGGGCTTCTGCCTCGGCCCGTGCCTCGGCGACAGCGGCGGCCTCGGCCTCCTCGTCGGTCTCGACGGGAGCGTGATCGCGCTCGCGCGTGCCGTCGAATCTCAGCCCGAAGACGACCAGCAGTGCCACCGAGATCATGCCGGTGACGATGAAGATGTCCGCGACGTTGAAGATCGCGGGCATCATCCACGGCATGGAAATCATGTCGACGACGTGACCCATCGGGAAGCCGGGGTCGCGGAAGAGACGATCCGTGAGGTTTCCGAGGACCCCACCGAGCAGACATCCGAGCACCACGGCCCACAGGCGCGAGCGCAGGCCGAGAGCCTTCCAGATGATCACTGCGGCGACGACCGCCAGGGCGATCGTGAAGATCCACGTGACATCGGACCCGAGCGAGAAGGCCGCGCCGGGGTTGCGCACGTAGTACAGCTGAAGGAACTCACCGAGCACCGGGACCGGCTCCTGAAGGGGCAGGTTCTCGACGGTGAGGTACTTCACAAACTGATCGGCGGCCAGCACGAGCGCTGCGAGGATCGCAACGATCGTGCCGGCCGCCGACCGACGAAGGGGCGGGCGTCCTGGCAAAGGGACGACCTACAGTCCGATCGCGGAGACCGGAGTCGAGTCCGTCGACGCCGACTTCTCGTCGAGGTCGCGGAGCTGACCCTCGATGTAGCCGCGAAGCTGCGAGCGGTAGTCGCGCTCGAAGTTGCGGAGCTCGGTGATGCGGGCCTCGAGCGTGTTGCGCTCGCGCTCGAGACGAGCCGACTCCTCACGCTGCTTGGCCTCGGCCTCGGTGCGGATGCGGTTCACCTCGCCCTCGGCGTCGGCGATGAGCTGGGCGCGCTTGGCCTCACCCTCGGCGACGTGCTCATCGTGCAGGCGCTGAGCCAGCTCGATGATGCCCGCGGTGGCGGTGGCGGAACCCGACGGGGCCGGCTCGGCCGGTGCCGGAGCCTCTGCCGCGACCGGGGCCGGAGCCTCGGCGACAGGAGCTGCCGCTGCCGGCGCGTCGCCGGACTCGTAGGCGGCCAGCTTGGCCTTGAGCTCGACGTTCTCCTCGAGGGCCTTGCGCCACTCGATGACGATCTCGTCGAGGAAGTCGTCGACCTCGTCCGGGTCGAAGCCGTCCTTGAAGCGGACGTGCTGGAACTGCTTGGTGACGACGTCATCCGGGGTAAGTGCCATGGTGGCTCCTTCGATGAGTTCGGTTGCCAGTTTCGAGAATGGCGTGGTCGAGATGTGGCGCGAACCCGGGGCGCGCACCTGGGAGCCAAGCATAGTCCCCGAGCCTGTCAGCCGCGACGCCGCGACACTCCACGACGCGGAAGTCGGACGGTGCTCAGATGAAGTTGCGGACGATGCTCATCAGGATCAGGACGATGAGGATCGTGATGGAGAACCCGAAATCGAGCGAGATCGTCCCGATCCGCAGGGGCGGGATGATCCGTCGAAAGAACCGGACCGGCGGATCGGTGATCGTGTAGACGAGTTCTGCCGCGACGAGACCGGCGCCCTTGGGACGCCACTCTCGGTTGAACAGCGGGATGTAGCTGAGGATCAGGCGCGCGAAGAGCACGATCAGATACAGCAGCAGCGCCAGATGGATGATGCTGGCGACGATGGAGACGACGATCCCCACGGTCTACGACTGGTCGAAGCCCGCGGACTCGGCGTCCGCGTGCGCGATTCCCCCGTGGCCCGACACCGCGATGTTCTCCGGCGAGAGCAGGAACACCTTAGAGGTGACCCGCTCGATGCGACCGTAGAGGCCGAGGGAGAGCCCGGAGGCGAAGTCGATCAGACGGCGTGCGTCCGCGTCGCTCATCTGGGAGAGGTTGATGATGACCGGCACACCCTCGCGGAAGCTCTCGGCGATGAGCTGGGCATCGCGGTACTGCTTCGGGTGCACGGTGAGGATCTCGTTCACTGCCCCTCCTGCGGGCTGACGCACGGCGACGGGTCGACGCAGCGGGGTGACGGGCGCGGGAGCGGGCTCTTCGCGCTCGCGGTCGCGCTCGCGATGAGCGCGGGCCGGAGCCGGCGACTGCTCCTCGTAGACCTCTTCCTCGTCGGCGAGGCCGAGATACACCATGGTCTTCTTCAGCGGGTTACCCATCGTGTCCTCCGGTTCGAACGTGTCGGGTTGGTCTGTCTAGAGGTTAACCCCGGTCGGGGCGCGGTCCTGTGATTGCGGATCCGATCCGCAGGTGTGTCGCACCGGCGGCGATCGCCTCGACGAAGTCGCCGGTCATACCCGCGGAGATCCATCGCGCCGACGGCTCGACGCCACGGACGTCATCGGACACCGTGCGCAGCCGCGCGAAAGCCGCTGCGGGCTCCTCGTCGAGGGGGGCGACCGCCATCACGCCCTGCAGGCGCAGGGACGGCAGCGCCATGATGTGCTCGGCGAGAGCACGGGCGTCGCCGGGCGCGACGCCGCCCCGCGCGGGATCGTCGGTCAGATTGACCTGCACGAGCACGTCGAGGAGGCTGTCGTCGTCAGCCGCCCTGTGCAGGGCGTCGGCGAGCCGGTCTCGATCGACCGAGTGCACCGCATCGGCGCTGCGTCGGATGGCGGAGGCCTTGTTGGTCTGCGCCTGGCCGATGAAGTGCCAGCGGATGTCCAGATCGCCGAGCTCCCCGGCCTTGGCCGTGAGCTCCTGCTGGCGATTCTCGCCCACCTCGCGCACGCCGAGGGCGTGCAGGTCGCGGACGAGGGATGCCGGGTGGAACTTCGTCACGACGATCCGGGTGATCTCCCCCGGGTCGCGACCCGCCAGGCGCGCGGCGTCGGCGATCGATTCATCGATCGTCGACAGCCGCGCAGCCAGCCCGGGTGAGCGGTCCTGCTCCGAGGTCACTTCAGGAATTCGGGGATGTCGATGTCGTCATCGGCGAACGCGGGCTCGATGCTCGTCGCGGTGACGCGCTGCGGGGTCTTCTCCGCCTCGACGGTCTCGGCCGCGGGCTTGCTCTCCTCGTCGTTCGAGAGAGCGACCTCGGGGAGCGTGGTCGTCGCCGGCCGCGAGACGACCATCGGGTCGAGTCGCAGCGAGGGCTCGCCGCCGTCGAAGCCCGCCGCGATGACCGTGACGCGCACCTCGTCGCCGAGGGTGTCGTCGATGACGGTACCGAAGATGATGTTCGCCTCGGGGTGCGCGGCCTCCTTGACGAGGTCTGCGGCGTCGTGGATCTCGAAGATGCCGAGGTTCGACCCACCCTGGATCGACAGCAGCACGCCGTGGGCGCCCTCGATGCTCGCCTCGAGCAGCGGCGACTCGACGGCGAGCTCCGCCGCCTTGATCGCGCGGTCGGCACCGCGGGCGGAGCCGATGCCCATGAGAGCGGATCCCGCACCCTGCATCACGGACTTCACGTCCGCGAAGTCGAGGTTGATGAGACCGGGGGTCGTGATGAGGTCGGTGATGCCCTGCACACCGGCGAGGAGGACCTGGTCGGCCGTGGCGAACGCCTCGATCATCGAGATGCCGCGGTCGCTGATCTCGAGGAGACGGTCGTTGGGCACCACGATGAGGGTGTCGACCTCTTCCTTCAGCTTCGCCACGCCGGCTTCGGCCTGGCTCTGACGGCGGCGACCCTCGAACGAGAAGGGCTTCGTGACGACACCGATCGTGAGGGCGCCGATCGACTTCGCGATCCGCGCGACGACGGGGGCTCCACCGGTACCGGTTCCGCCACCCTCACCTGCCGTGACGAACACCATGTCGGCACCCGTGAGGGCCTGCTCGATCTCCTCCGCGTGGTCCTCTGCGGCACGGCGACCCACCTCGGGGTCGGCGCCGGCGCCGAGGCCGCGGGTGAGTTCGCGACCCACGTCGAGCTTGACGTCGGCGTCGCTCATCAGCAGCGCCTGGGCGTCGGTGTTCACGGCGATGAACTCGACTCCGCGGAGACCGAGATCGATCATGCGGTTGACGGCGTTGACGCCGCCACCGCCGACGCCGACGACCTTGATCACGGCGAGGTAGTTCTGGTTCTGGCTCATGGCCGGCCTCCGAGTAGTCGAGCCTGTCTAAGGGTGAGAATCCGAAGGATGAACCTTAAACCTCAACTAGAGGTGTAAAGTATTTCCCGGTATTGGTTTCTCTTGTTCGAAGGTAAGCGTCACGCCCCCGCGCACTCGCAGCGACACGGGCGTGTCGCCCGTTTGGCGTCGAAACCTCAGCCCACGACGACGGCACGGGGAGATGTGACGTCGATCGTCGCCGCATCCGGCCTCTTGATCAGCGTCTTGGAGAGCACCTCGCCCTTGAGCGGCGAGTCCTCGGCGCTTCCCCACACGACGGTGAGACCGCTGCTCAGGGTGAGGGTCACATCGTCCGCGGTGGTCGCCCGCACGCCGGTCAGCGTCGCGCGCAGGTCGGCCGGCACGGAGCGCACCACGAGCCCGGCGCTCTCGAAGGCCGCCGAGTCGACGCCCCCCTCGATGTCGAGCAGCGGCTGCCCGGCAGGCTGATCCGTCGTCGTCGCCAGAGCGACGCCGGCCGCATCCACGAGCGTGTACCCGGCGTCGGAGCGGATGACGCCCACCGGCGTGCGCTCGACGATCCGAACCGTGAGGTCGTGGGGCGGACGCGCCTCGAGCGCGTAGGTCTCGATCAGGGGGAAAGCGAGCAGCGCGGCCTTGACCTCGCTCGAGTCGACCAGTGCCAGCGGCGTGCCGACCTGATCGGCCAGCGCGGCTTCGACCGTGGCCGCATCGAGCGTGCTCGCGCCCACGACGGTGATCTTCTCGACGGCGAACAGCGGGCTGTACGCCGCGGCCGCCGTGCCCCCGATCAGCAGGACGACAGCCCCGAGGGCACCGAGCCATACGATGCGCCGGCGCCGGGAACGCTGCGTGAAGCGCCTGATCTCGCTGCGGAGGGCCTTGCGTCGCGCTCTGGCCGCCCGCCACACGTCGCGGGTCGAGGTCGGGCGCGCCTCGGCATCCGGCTCTGCGGCATCCGCCGTACCGGGCCACGCGGTGTCGCGCAACGGGGCGACATCGTTCACGCCGACCGACCGCGGCGAAGGATCGCCGTGGCGTGCGTCGAAGTCATCCGCGCCCGGACGTCCGCGCACGCCGGTCCGCCGGGCGGACGCGGGCGTCTCCTCCGCGCGACCCGCTGGCGGCGTGGGGAGCGGAGGCGGACGTCTCATCGACTAGCCCTCGCTGGTGCGCAGCGACTCGAGCACCTGCGGGATGATCTGGTACACGTTGCCGCATCCGAGAGTCACCACGAAGTCCCCGTCGCGAGCGACCGAGGCCGTGTAATCGGCGGCCTGCTGCCAGTCGGCGACATAGTGCACGTGCGCGGGGTCCTGGAACGCGCCGCTGACCAGTTCGCCCGTGACGCCCGGAACCGGGTCTTCGCGAGCGCCGTAGACGTCGAGCATGACGGTGTGGTCCGCGTACGTCTCGAGCACGTCCGCGAACTCGCGGAACATGTGCTGGGTGCGGGAGTAGGTGTGCGGCTGCTGGATGGCGATGATGCGGCCGGAGCCGGCGATCGAGCGCATGGCCTCGAGAGCGGCTCGCACCTCCGTCGGGTGGTGGGAGTAGTCGTCGTACACCGTGACCCCCCGCTCGACCCCGTGCTGCTCGAGACGACGGACGGTGCCGGCGAAGCCCTCGACCGCGCGAGCGGATTCGTCCAGGCCGAAGCCGACCGAGAGGAGGACGGCGATGGCGCCTGCCGCGTTGATCGCATTGTGCACGCCCGGAACGGCGAGCTGCAGTCGAACGCTCTCCTCGCCGTGCGTGACCGTGGCCGAGACCGGACCTGCCGCGACGATGTCCGTCAGACGGACGTCCGCATCCTCGGCCTCGCCGAAGGTGATGACGTGGGGATGCGAGAGCCCCGCGCTCACACGAAGCGCCCCCGGGTCGTCGCTGGAGATGACCACGGCCTCGGTCGCGGCGTCGGCGAAGCGGACGAACGCGTCGTGGAACGCCTCCTCCGACCCGTAGTGGTCGAGGTGGTCGGGGTCGACGTTCGTGATGAGCGCCACCGAGGTGTCGTAGAGCAGGAACGTGCCGTCGGACTCGTCGGCCTCGATCACGAACAGCTCACCGGTGCCGGTGGCACTGGAGACGCCGAGCTGCTCGATCACGCCGCCGTTGACGAAGTGCGGGTCTGCGCCCAGCTCCTGCAGGGCGGTGACGATCATGCCCGTCGAGGTGGTCTTGCCGTGGGCGCCGGCCACCGAGACGAGGCGGCGGGATCCGATCAGCCAGTGCAGCGCCTGCGAGCGGTGGATGACGTGCAGTCCGCGCTCCTTGGCCGTGACGAACTCGGGGTTCTCGGGCCAGATCGCTCCGGTGTGCACCACGGTGTCGGCATCGCCGAGGTGTGCGGCGTCGTGCCCGACGTGCACCGTGGCCCCTGCGGCTGCGAGAGCCCGCAGGTTGTCGCTGTCGGCGCGGTCGCTGCCGGAGACGCGGATCCCCGCGTCGAGGAACATCTTCGCGAGGCCGCTCATGCCGGATCCGCCGATGCCGATGAAGTGCGCGGAGGAGATCGACTCGGGGATCGGGAGGGAGAGGTCAGGTCTGATCATGTCGGATTCAGTCTACTTTTCGGTGAGGACGTTTCGGCGGTGCCGCGGTGTCGACGGCGCGTTCAGGAGGCTGCGAGAGCGCGGTCGACGAGAGCGATGACGTTCTCGGTGCCGCTGCGCGTGCCGACCTTCTCCGCGGCGGCCGCCATCTCGGCGAGGCGCTGAGGATCTTTCAGGAGCGGGACCACGATCCGTCGCACGGCGTCGCCGTCGAAGGTGGCGTCGTCGAGGAGTCTGGCCGCCCCGGCGGCGACAGCAGACGCCGCGTTGAGACGCTGCTCGCCGTTGCCGACGGAGTAGGGCACGTAGAGCGCGGGGATGCCGAGAGCACTGATCTCGCTCACGGTGGCCGCTCCCGAGCGGGAGACGATGAGGTCGGCCAGCGCGAAGGCGAGGTCCATGCGGTCGACGTAGCGGCGCAGCGCGTATCCGGGGACCTCGGGGTCCGCCAGGTCGCTGCGCTCGCCCGTCACATGCAGCAGCTGCCATCCCGCGGCGAGCACGTCGCCCCAGGAGTCAGCGAGAGCCTCGTTGAGGCGCTGAGCGCCCAGCGACCCGCCGAAGACGAGCAGCACAGGGCGCGCGGCGTCGAGCCCGAAGTGCGCAGCCGCCTCGTCGCGCGCCGCAGCGCGGTCGAGGTCGATGACCTCGCGGCGGAGCGGCATGCCCACGACCTCTCCCCCACGCAGACGCGTGCCGCCGAAGGCGACGCCGGTGGCTGCGGCACGTCGCGCTCCGAGGACGTTCGCGAGCCCGGGCTTGGCATTCGCCTCGTGCACGACGAAGGGCACGCCCTCACGGCGAGCCGCCACATAGGCCGGCGCGGACGCGTAGCCGCCGAAGCCCACCACGACGTCGATGCCGTGCGTGCGGATGTGGTCGCGCACCTGGGCGATCGCGCGACGGAACCTCGTCGGGAAAGCGGCGGCCTGACGGTTGGGGCGACGGGGGAAGGGCACCTTGTCGACGATCAGGAGCTCGTAGCCCCTGGCGGGCACGAGTCGGGATTCGAGGCCCTCCGCGGTGCCGAGCACCAGGACGGTCGCCTCGGCGTCGCGGGCGCGCAGCCCGTCGGCGACGGCGAGCAGCGGATTGACATGGCCGGCGGTGCCACCGCCGGCGAGAAGGTACGAGGTCACCGTGTGACCCTACCCCGCCCTGCTGGAGCCGTCCGCTCAGCCGCACGCGTCTCCGCCGCCGGGATGGTCCGGGCGAACGACAAGAGCACACCGCAGGCGATGAGCACCGCGAGCAGCGCCGTCCCGCCCTGCGACATGAACGGCAGCGGCACACCCATGACCGGGAACAGGCCGATGACGACGCCGATGTTGAACACGGCCTGGCCGGTGATCCAGACGGTGATGCCACCGGCGGCGACGCGGATGAACGGATCCGGCGTCTTGCGGATGATGTGGAAGGCGCCGACCGTGAACAGCGTGAAGAGCGCGAGCACGACGATGCAGCCGATCAGCCCGAGTTCCTCGCCCACGATCGCGAAGATGAAGTCGTTGCCGGCGGCGGGCAACCAGCCGTACTTCTCCTGCGAGTTGCCGAGCCCGACCCCGAAGATGCCGCCGGACGCCATGCCCCAGATCCCATGGATCGACTGGTAGCAGTCACCCGTATAGGAGGAGAGATCGGAGCACGTGGCCATGATGCGGCGCATGCGGTCGGGACTCGTCACAGCGAGCGCGATCACCGCGGCGATCCCCAGCAGGACGGGGAGGATGAACAACCGCAACTTCACGCCGGAGAAGAAGAGGCAGCCGAGCAGGACGATCACGAGGACCATCGCGGTGCCGAGGTCCTTGCCGGCGAGCACGGTGCCGATCACGAGCGCACCGACCGGCACCACCGGGATGAAGACCTGATGCCAGGTGCCCAGCATCGTCTGCTTGCGCATCAGCACGTAGCCGATCCAGATGGCCAGCGCGAGCTTCAGGAACTCCGACGGCTGCAGGGTGAACCCCGCGACCATGATCCAGTTCCTGTTGCCGCCGTCGGCGACGCCGAGCGGTGTGAACACGAGCAGCTGCAGAGCGATGGCGCCGAACAGCGCGGGCCAGGCCAGGCGCTTGAGGAAGGGGATCGGCAACCGGGAGATGAGGAACATCAGCGGCACGCCGAGGACGGCGAAGATCCCCTGGCGCAGTGCGCCGTCCATCGGGTTCTTGCCCGAGGAGACGGCCGTGGCGCTGGTCGCCGAGAGCACCATGACGAGTCCGAAGATCGTCAGCATCAGCGCCGCCGACGCGATCATCAGGAACTCGGTGGAGACCGGCGTGAAACGTCGTCCGAGGGAGACCCTCGCGGCGAGACCGCCCGAAGAGCTCCCGCCGGATTCAGACCGAGGGGGGCGTGCGACCTGCGTCATCGGCGCTCCCCCGGTCTATCCAGTCCCGCACCGCCTCGGCGAAGCGGTGTCCGCGATCCGCATAGCTGGAGAACTGGTCGAAGGATGCCGCGGCGGGAGCCAGCAGTACCGTGCCCTCGCCGTCGACGATCCCCGCGGCGATCTCCACCACGCGATTCATGACGTGATCAGTCTCGCCAGCATCCACCTCGAACACCGGGACCGCCGGCGCGTGTCGCTGGAATGCCGCCACGACCGACGCTCGTTCGACGCCGATGATCACGGCCGCGCGGGCCGTGACGCCGGCCGTCGAGACCAGCTCCGCGATGTCGACGCCCTTGAGGTCGCCGCCGACGACCCACACCGCCCCCGGGTACGCGCGCAGCGAGGACGCCGCGGCATGCGGGTTGGTGGCCTTGGAGTCGTCGACCCAGGTGATCCCGTCATGCCGGGCGACGACCTGGATGCGGTGCTCATCGAGACGGAACGACTGCAGCGCCGTGTGGATGGCCGAAGCCTCGACGCCGAGCGACCGGGCGAGGGCACTGGCGGCGAGGATGTTCTGAACAATGTGAGGAGCCGCGAGGCCCACGCGCTCCAGATCGGCGACGGTCGTCAGCTCGAGCGCGCTGCGCGCCCTGTCGTCGAGGAATGCGCGATCGACGATCAGTCCCTCGACGAGACCGAGGTCGCTGGGCCCCGGCATCCCGAGGTCGAATCCGATCGCGCGAGCGCCCTCCACGACCTCGGCCTCCTCGACCATGATCCTGGTGGCCTCGTCGGCCTTGTTGTAGACGCAGGCGACGCGCGTGTTCCGGTAGACGATCGCCTTCGCATCGCGGTAGGCGGCGGCGCTCCCGTGCCACACCAGGTGATCGTCCGCGAGGTTGAGGCAGACGGAGGCGTACGGGAAGAGCTCGCCCTCGGCGCGGGACTGCCCGAGGTACCAGAGCTGGTGGCTGGAGAGCTCCACGACGAGCACGTCGAAGCCCGCCGGGTCTCGCACGGCATCGAGCACGGGAACGCCGATGTTGCCGCACGGCGCCGCGCGCAGGCCGCCCTCGACGAGGAGGGATGCCGTGAGACGAGTGGTCGTCGTCTTGCCGTTGGTGCCGGTGATGAGGATCCAGTCCGCGGGCGTGCCGTCGTCACGGACGACCTTGTCACGCACCCGCCAGGCGAGCTCGACGTCTCCCCAGATCGCGATGCCGCTCTCGTGCGCCCAGCGGATGACCGGATGCGACGGCGAGAAGCCGGGCGAGGCGATGACCACCTCGGGGGCGAAGTCGACCAGCGCCTGCGGGACCTCGGACAGCGATCCGAGCTCGAGGCGAGCGCCGATCACGGGCAGGAGCTTCGCGTATTCCTCGTCGGCCGACTCGCTGAGGACGAGGACATCGGACCCCAGCTCGGTCAGCGTGTCCGCGACGGAGAAGCCGGTCATCGACAGGCCCAGCACCGCGACGCGGAGTCCCGACCAGTCCGCGTGCCAGCTGGTCAGCGACGCGAGCCTCGACTCAGCTGACACGTGTCAGCCATTCGACGTAGAACAGTCCGACGGCGGACACCGCGAGGAGACCGGCGATGATCCACATGCGCACGACGATCGTCACCTCTGACCAACCGCGCATCTCGAGGTGGTGGTGGAAAGGGCTCATGAGGAAGAGCCGCTTGCCGCGGGTCACCTTGAAGTAGGCGCGCTGCAGGATCACGGAACCGGAGGCGAGGACGAACACGCCGGCGATCACGAAGAGCAGCAGCTCGGTGCGGGTCAGGATCGCCATGGCCGTGATCACGCCGCCGATGGCCATGGAGCCCACGTCGCCCATGAAGACCTTGGCCTTCGGCGCGTTCCACCACAGGAACCCGATCAGGCTCGCGGCGAAGGATGCGGCGATGATCGCCAGGCTGAACGGATCCCGCACCTCGTAGCATCCGCCGATCGCCGCGGAATCGACACCCTCGCCGACGCACGACTGCTTGTTCTGGAAGAACGCGATGAGGCTGTAGGCGCCGACCACGATCACGCCCGCACCCGCGGCGAGACCGTCGAGTCCGTCCGTGAGGTTCACGCTGTTGGACGTCGCGACGCCGATCACCGAGATCCACAGCAGGTACAGCGCCCAGCCGACCACGGCCGCGAAGGCGAACAGGTTGAGCCAGGGGATGTCACGGAACAGCGAGATCGACCCTGACGCGGCGGTCTGGTCATAGGAGTTCGGGAAGTTCAGCGCCACGATGCCGAACGGGATGATCACCAGGAGCTGGCCGATGATCTTGCGCCACCCGGAGAGACCGAGACTGCGCTGGCTGCGCACCTTCATGTAGTCGTCGATGAATCCGACGGCTCCGAAGCCGATCATCAGCCAGATGACGAGCAACGCGGACTGCGAAGGGACGCCGCCGCCGACGAAGGTGGCGGTGAAGTAGCCCACCATGGTGCCGACGATGAAGATCACCCCGCCCATGGTCGGGGTGCCGCGCTTGGCCTCGTGGTTCGGATTCTCGATCGCCTCGGGGGTGCGGATGACCTGACCCCATCCCCACTTGCGGAAGAGCCGGAGGAAGACGGGAGTCAGGAAGAGAGTGAAGGCGAGCGATATCGCAGCCGCCATGATGAGTGACCTCACGAGAACAATTCTCCCAGACGATCGCCGAGATGCCGCAGGCCCACGGAATTGGATGACTTCACGAGCACACGGTCGCCGTCGCGCAGCTCGGTGCGCAGGTACTCGAATGCGGCGTCCTGGTCGGCGAAGAAGACGGCCTCGCTGTCCCAGGAGCCCTCGCCGATGGCGGAGATGAACAGACGGCGGGCCTCAGGACCCACGACGACGATGCGCTGGATGTTCAGACGCACCGCGAGCAGGCCGATCCGGTCGTGCTCCTCCCCTGCGGTCTCGCCGAGCTCGCTCATCGCGCCGAGCACCGCGACCGTGCGCTCGCCCGGTCCGGTGATCTGCGCGAGGGTGCGAAGGGCTGCTGCCATCGAGTCCGGGCTGGCGTTGTAGGCGTCGTTGATGATGCGCACGCGGTCGTTGCCGAGCGGCTGCATGCGCCAGCGTTCGGCGATCTCCACCGTCTCGAGGCGCGAGATCGCGTCGGCCGTCGAGACGCCGAGCACGCGGGCGGCGGCGATGGCCGCGAGGGCGTTGCCCACGTGGTGCGCGCCGAGCACCTGCAGACGGAGCGGGAGGCGCTCTCCTGCAGCCTCGATCACGCACGTCGTGCCGGCGGCGGAGACCTCGAGGTCGTGCGCCCGCACGTCGGCCGCGTCGCTCTGTCCGAAGCCGACCACCTGCATCCCTCGGGATTCGGCGAGTTCGCGCATCGCAGCGACGCGAGAGTCGTCGACGTTGAGCACGGCGGTGCCGGAGGCGACCGCTGCGCTGACGAGCTCGGACTTCGCCTTCGCCGTCGCCTCGATGCCGCCGAATCCTCCTGCATGGGCCATGCCGACCATCAGCACGACGGCGATGTCGGGTTCCACGAGCCCTGCGAGACGGGCGATGCTGCCCGGGGCGTCCGCACCGAACTCGCTCACCAGGAAGCGCGTGCCGTGCGTGATGCGCAGCATCGTCACGGGGGCGCCGACCTCGTTGTTGTACGAGTTGATCGGCGCGATCGTCTCCCCTTCGTCCGTAAGGATGCGCGCGAGGAAGTTCTTCGTCGTCGTCTTGCCGTTCGAGCCCGTGATCCCCACGATCCTCAGGTCGCCACCGGCACGCACGCGCGCCACGACCTCCCGTGCGAGGTCCGCGAGGGCGGCGATCGCGTCGGGCACGACGATCTGCGTGATCTCGTCGTCGACGGGGTGCTCGACGATCGCCAGGACGGCGCCGGCGGCCAGGGCGGCCCCGACGAACCGGTGCCCGTCGGTCTCCGCACCGGGCTTGGCGACGAAGATCGACCCCGCCGACATGTTGCGGGAGTCGGTGTCGACCACCCCGTCGACGACGGTGTCGGCCGTCGCGGTACCGGCGAGGCGCAGATCACCTCCGAGGACGGCGGCGATCTCAGCAAGCGACAGGGCGATCATGACGTCTCCAGGCGCGGCAGGGCGCCGACTATTCGAACTTGGGAAGCAGTGCGTCCATCGGTGTGGAGGACGGCATCACGCGGTAGGTCTTCATGGTCTGGGTCATCGCCTTCTGGAAGGCCGAGGCGGTAGCAGCAGACGATGTAACTCTAGTCGGCTCGTCGAGAGTGACCACGACGACGTACTGCGGATCGTCCACCGGCGCGAAGCCGACCATGCTCGTGTAGTACACGCCGGACTTGTATCCGCCCTTGCCGTCAGGGATCTGCGCGGTACCCGTCTTGCTCGTCACCCGGTAGCCCGGGACCTGGATGCGGTCGGCGTTCCCGCCCTGGACGGCGACGTTCTCGAGCATCCGCGTCAGGTCCGCCGCGGTCTGCGGCTTGATGATCTGCTCCTTCTCGGGAGCATCCGGAGTGATCACGGTGCCGTCTGGCGCGGTGCACGACTCGACCAGCGACAGTCCGATCTTCTCGCCGCCGTTCGCGATCGCCTGATAGGCACCGGCGAGCTGCGGGGCGGTCACGGTGAAGTACTGACCGAACGTCGTCGTGTAGAGCGACTGGTTGTCCCAGTCCTTCGTCGGGTGCAGCAGACCGCTGGCCTCATCGGGGAACCGGATCGTCGACTCTCCGACGCCGAAGCGCTCGAGGTAGTCGTAGCGCACGTCCGGGCTCACCATCGTGCCGAACTTCGACAGCGCGACGTTCGAGGAGTCGATCAGGGCGCCCGCGAGGGTGTAGGTGAAGGTCGGGTGCACGAAGGCATCGTTGATCACCGCGCCGTTGGGGAACTTCTCGTGAGAGGAGGCCTGAACCGTGGGGCTCGTCATGGTCACGCCGGCGTTCTCCATGATGGCGGCGGCGGTCACCGGCTTGAACGTCGACCCCGGCTCGAACGGGTACGTGAAGAGCTTGCTCCCCCACGTGTCGGACGACGAGGCGTCGAGATCGTTGGGGTCCATGGTCGGCCACTCGGCGGCGGCGCGGATCTTGCCCGTGCCGACCTCCACGACCGTGACGGTGCCGCCCTTGGCCCCCTGCAGCTGCGCCTCCTCGGCGATCATCTGCTGCATGTACCACTGCAGGTCGCTGTTGATGGTCAGCTGCACGGCGCCGCCGTCGACGGCATCCACCTTCTTCTCGCTCCCCGGGATGATGACGCCGTTCTTCCCGGTGCGGTACGACTCCTCGCCGTCCGTGGGGGCCAGGCACTGGGCGTCCATCTTCTCGACACCCGCCTGCGCCTCGCCGGACCCGTTGAGGTAGCCGAGGAGGTTTCCCGCCACGGCGCCGTTCGGGTAGACGCGCGTCTCGCGCGGTTCGAAGTGCAGGTACAGCAGTCCCGAGCTCTTCAGCTCCTTGAGCTCGATGTACTGCGCGGTGGTCAGCCCCTTCTTCAGCTCGTACCAGCGGGCATCGGGGTCGGCGGCGTTCAGCTGCTCGACGTCGGTGCGGAGCTTCTCGGCATCCACGCCCGCGATCTCGGCGATGCGCTGCGACGCTTCGCTCCACGGCATCTTCGGCGGGTTGTCCTCGTCCGTCTCCAGCAGGTTCATCACCTGCGGGTCGATGCTCGCGTCGTAGACCATGACGCTCTCCGCCAGCACTGCGCCGTCGGCGTCGACGATCGAGCCGCGCTGGCCGGGAATCGCGGTCCCGTGCGCGATGAACTCCATCGACTGGGCCACGTGCTCGTCGGCTTTGACGACCTGGATGTCGATGAGGCGCACCACGAAGGCGGCCAGGATCGCCAGGATCACGGCCAGCGCGACGACCGTGCGTCGCCGGGGTGTCCGGGTGGCTCGTGTCGTCATGGACTCTCTCCGTCGGATCGTGGTGTCGGGGATCGGCTAGCGGGTGCTCGGGCTGGGCAGCCCGTCGGTGATGGCGGGCGGCAGCTCCTGCGTCGGATGCTCCGGCGCCGCCTCGTCCTCGCTGGAGGCGTTGACCGGGACGTCGTTGAGCAGCGCGTTGCTCACAGCGCCCGCCCCGTTCGGGTCGACGGTCGAGGCGCCGCTGGCTCCGGAGCCCGCGCCGAAGATCGCCCCGTCGCTCAGCCGGATGTAGGAGGGTGAACCGGCCACGACCATGCCGAGGTCCGCCGCGCCGCTGGCGAGCGACTGCGGCGAGCTGAGGCCGGTGAGGTCCTCCTGCAGCGCGTCCGTGCGCAGGTCCAGCTCGTGCTGCTGCGACGAGAGCCCGGCCAGTACGAACGAGTCCTGGGTGATCGCGAGCGAGAGGCCGATCTGTGCCGCACCGATCGCCATGGCCCCCGCCACGGCCATCAGCGCGTAGGCCAGCTTCGGCTTGCGTCGCGCAGGGGTGCCGGTGACGGGCTCCAGACGCCTGCGGGGCTCCCGTGCGGGAGCCTCGGGCAGCACCCGAGGTTCACGTGCGACGGCGTTGACGCTCATGCGCTCTCCCGTACCTTCTCAGCGGCGCGCAGACGCACCGGGATCGCCCGGGGGTTGCGTGCGCGCTCGTCGTCGTCGGCGAGCTCGGCTCCCCGGGTGATGATGCGGAATCGCGGAGCATGCTCCGGCAGCTCGACGGGAAGACCGCGAGGGGCTGTGGATGCCGCGCCTGCGGCGAAGGCCTGCTTCACGAGGCGGTCCTCGAGGGACTGGTATGACATCACGACGATCCGCCCGCCGACGGCGAGGGCGTCCATCGCCGAGGGGATGGCGTCGGCGAGGACGTTCAGCTCGGTGTTGACCTCGATGCGCAGCGCCTGGAACACCCGCTTGGCGGGGTGGCCGGCCCGCTGCGCGGCAGCAGGCGTGGCCGCGATGAGGATCTCCACGAGCTCCCCTGACCGGGTGATCGGCTTCTTCTCGCGAGCGGCGATGATGAATCGCGCATAACGTCCCGCGAGCTTCTCCTCGCCGTATCGCTCGAAGATCCGACGGAGGTTGCCCTCGCTGTAGGTCGCGATCACCTCGGCGGCGGTGACGCCCTTCGTCTGATCCATCCGCATGTCCAGCGGAGCATCCTTCGAATAGGCGAACCCGCGCTCGGCCTCGTCGAGCTGCAGCGACGAGACGCCCAGGTCGAAGAGGATGCCGGCCGCGCCCTGTGCGTGCAGCCCGATCTCGTCGTACACCGTATGCACCAGCGTGACGCGGTCCGTGAAGCGAGCGAGCCGCTCCCCTGCGATGCGCAGCGCATCGGTGTCGCGGTCCAGTCCCACCAGGCGGATGTTCGGGAACCGCTCGAGCAGCGCCTCGGAGTGCCCGCCCATGCCGAGGGTGGCGTCCACGAGCACCGCCCCGTCTGCCGTGAGGGCGGGGGCGAGGAGCTCGATGCAGCGCTCGAGCAGGACGGGGGTGTGGATGTCGCGGAGGTTCATGATCTTTCTCGGGTGATCTCTGTGTGTCGGAGACCAGGGCCCTGATCCCCCTCCGCTTCGCGACCCGGCACCGGGGAAGTGTGTCGGGGCGGGAGCGGCGGGGCATCACAGCCGTGGTCAGAAGAGTCCCGGAATCACCTCCTGCTCGAGATCGGCGTAGGTCTCCTCGCCGGCTGCGAGGTAGCTGTTCCAGCTCTCGGCATCCCAGATCTCGGCGTGGGCGCCGACACCGGTGACGATGAGTTCCTTCTGCAGCCCCGCGTACTGGCGAAGGTGCACGGGGATGGTGATGCGGTTCTGACTGTCGGGCATCTCCGCACTCGCACCGGAGAGGAACAGGCGCATGAAGTCACGCGCCTGCTTGTTCGCGAGCGGCGCCTGACGGATCCGCTCGTGCATCGTCTCGAACTCGGCCGTGCTGAAGACGTAGAGGCAGCGTTCCTGACCTCGGGTGACGACGATGCCGCCACCGAGGTCTTCGCGGAACTTCGCGGGAAGGATGACCCGTCCCTTGTCGTCCAACTTCGGAGAATGCGTTCCCAGCAACATCAGCCATCACCCCCTCTCCGTCCGGCCAACTCGAGGTGCGCCCCACTTTACTCCACTTTCCTCCACAAACCTACGGTCAATCCGCCCCATACCCCCTGACGAGTTCCCGGGCACGCCGAAAAACCGCGGAATCACGCGGTGGAGGAAGGTGGAGCGTCAGTGGAGGATCCGGCCGGGCGCGCGAATCGCGCACCTCGCCGGACTCCCCCTCACCGAAGAAGACCCCGGTTAACGACGAAGACCCGGATGCTCGAGGCATCCGGGTCTGAGAAGAAGTGTCTGGTCAGTGACCGTCTTGGCGACGATCCCACCGATCGTTCATCCGGTCCATGAAGGACGCGGAACTCTGCTGCTTGGGAGCACGCTCACGCGGCACGGCCGAGAGCGGCTTGCGTACCGGGGTGACGGCGAGCATCACGCCACCGAGCATGGCGGCGAAGCCGATCACGCCGACGACGACTCCCCACACGTCACCGAGCACCACGCCGACGATCAGTCCGCCCACACCCACGAGGAGCAGCAGGGCTCCGTACACGAGATTGCGGTAGCTGAGAGCGCGGTCGCCTGACGGCGCAGTGACGACGTCGGCGTCGTTGTGGAGGAGATGGCGTTCCATCTCGTCGAGCAGACGCTGCTCCTGTTCGGAGAGTGGCATTTCGTCCCCCTCGGGTATCGTCCATCCATTCTACGCGCGGGATGAGGCTCGGGGCTAGCCGTCGGACCCCTGGTTGGCTTTACGTATGCTGGGAGTCGTGCCGTCCCCCACGCTCGTCTCCGACGCCGTCGCCGATCGCCTCCGGCTGTTCCTCCACCGGATGCGGAGGGAGTCGGAGGACTACGGACCCGACGCCGCCGCCCTGGTCGACTCCGCCGCCGACACCCTGGTCGGAGGGAAGCGCCTTCGAGCGCGCTTCTGCCATGCCGGCTGGCAGGCCGTGGCCCGGTTCGACGATCGCCGCGCGGAGGAGACAACTGCGCTCTGGGATGTGTGCGCCGCTCTGGAGGTCTTCCAGTCCGCCGCCCTGGTCCACGACGACATCATCGACAACTCCGACACGCGTCGCGGTCGTCCCGCCGCCCACCGAGCACTGGAGGGCACGCATCGCGACGCCGGATGGCGCGGGGATGCCGCCGCCTTCGGCCGCTCCTCGGCCATCCTGCTCGGCGATCTGCTCGTGGCCTGGAGCGACGACCTGCTCGAGGACGCGATCGGCGACCTCCCTCATGCCGCAGCAGTGCGACGGGAGTACGGCCGGATGCGGCGCGACGTGACCGTCGGGCAGTTCCTCGACATCGCCGAGGAATCGGCATGGAGTGTGCACGCGACCGACTCCCATGTCGAGCGGGCGCTGCGGGTCGTCTCGTTCAAATCGGCTCGCTACAGCATCGAGCAGCCGCTCGTGCTGGGCGCGGCGATCGCCGACGGCGGCGAGGAGCAGTTGGACGCACTTCGGCGCTTCGGCCACCCCGTCGGCATGGCCTTCCAGCTCCGCGACGATGTCCTCGGTGTGTTCGGCGATGCTGCGGTCACCGGCAAGCCCGCAGGCGACGACCTCCGTGAAGGCAAGCGCACCGTGCTCGTGGCGCTCACGCGGCAGACGCTCGAGGCATCGGCGCGCAACCTGTTCGACGAGATGCTCGGCGACCCCGAGCTCACCGCTCAGCAGGTGTCGTTCCTGCAGGCCACCATCGCGGAGTCGGGCGCCCTCGACCGGGTCGAGCACATGATCGGCGAGTACGCCGTGGAGGCCGATCGCGCGCTCTCCGGCGCTCGGCTCGACAACGCCGCAGTCGGCGACCTGCGCGATCTCGCGCGGGCCGCGACCGTTCGATCAGCCTGAGCGATCGGAGCAGCAGAGCCTCAGGCGAGGGTGCGGGCGACGCGGCGCACCGCGCTCTTGTGACCGGCGAGCAGCGCCGCGATGGGCGATCGACCGAGCTCTTCGTCGTCGGCCAGGAGCCAGTCGATGACCTCGTCATCGGTGAAGCCCGCATCCTGCAGCACGATGATCGTGCCGCGCAGCGACGACAGCGGGTGCCCGTCGACGAGGAAGATCGACGGGACGGCGAAGACGCCGGTACGACGCGAACCCACCAGGTAGTGCTCGTCGATCAGTCGACGAACCCGACCGAGCGTCTCGTCGAGGGCATCGACGAGATCGGGCATCGTCAGCCACTCGGTGGCGGTCACACCGGAGGCGTTCCCGCCGTTCACGGCTGCCGCAGTCTCGGACTGCGGGTTTTCGGAGGGCTGGTTCTCAGACGGCACAGACACACAGCAACTATCTCACCTCCGCGCACGCGGCGCATTTCCGGCGCCGCGCATCACGCCTCTCCCCTTCTGTCACTTCCGTAACACTGGTCACTTCTGTTGACTTCCGTATACATCCGTGTCAGCGTGGGCAGACGCCGAACAAGGGGGCCCCTCCGTGAGAACGCACACCGTCGCGCGTCGAACGCGCTACCTCAGCCTCGGAGTGCCCGCTGCGGTTCTCGGCACCCTGTCCGGTGCGCTCGCGGTCGTCCCGGCATCCGCTGTCCCCACCTCGGCGGACGCCGCCACCGCTCCCGTCGAGCGTCTCCAATCGACTGCCCTGCGCGCGCCCGCCGCCCAGAGCGCGCCTGCGACGTACGTCGTGCAGCCCGGCGACACCGTCTCGTCCATCGCGAACCGGTTCGGCCTGCGCACGGTCGACGTGCTCAGCCGCAACGGCCTAAGCTGGCGCTCGGTCATCTATCCGGGACAGAAGCTCCGGCTCACGGGCGGAGCGGCGGCTGTCACGCCGAAGGCCCCCGTCGCCCCCGCCACGACCACCCACGTCGTCGCGGCCGGGGACACCGTCTTCGCGATCGCGGCGAAGCACGGCACGACCGTCGAGGCGGTTCTCGCCGCGAACGGACTCACCCGTGCGTCCGTCATCTACCCCGGCCAGAAGCTCGCGCTGTCGGGCTCTCCGGCGCCGACGGCCGTCGCGCCTGCAGCGCCCACCCCTCCCCCCGCCGCCGCCGGAGGGAAGACCCACGCCGTCGCCGCGGGCGACACGCTCTTCGCGATCGCACAGAAGTACGGGACGACGGTCGCGAAGCTGTACACCCTGAACAGCCTGTCGGCCGCGTCCATCATCTACCCCGGGCAGAAGATCACCGTCGCGGCCGCCGCCCCCGCCGCGGCGCCGGCGGCGGTGAAGACACCGCCTCCCCAACTGTTCGCCTCCCTCGACGCCGAGCAGGCGGGCAACGCCGCACTGATCATCCGGATCGGGCGCGACCTCGGCGTCTCCGACCGCGCCATCGCCATCGCGTTGGCGACCGCGATGGTCGAATCGAGCATGCGCAACCTGCCGTCCGGAGACCGGGACTCGGTCGGACTGTTCCAGCAGCGACCGAGCATGGGCTGGGGCACCGCCGCCCAGGCGTTGGACTCCACTCGCAGCACGCGGGTGTTCTTCGGCGGCGCCCACGATCCCAACGGCCAGACGACGCGTGGACTGCTCGACATCGCCGGCTGGGAGCGGATGCGGTTCGCGGACGCCGCCCAGGCCGTGCAGATCTCGGCGTACCCCGAACGGTACGGCCAGTGGGAGACGCAGGCGTACCAGTGGCTCGCCACGCACGGATGAGCGCCTTTGCGGCAAACCCGCAGGGTCGAGGGGCGAGCCGCTCCCCGAGCTTTCAGGCAGTTCTCCATAGAATCTTGACGTGACGACCAATCAGCAGGCCGACCCCCTCATCGGGCGGCTTGTCGACGGTCGGTACCGGGTCCGCGCTCGGATCGCCCGCGGAGGCATGGCCACCGTGTACGTCGCGACCGACCTTCGCCTCGAGCGGCGCATCGCGCTGAAGGTCATGCACGCGCACCTCAGCGACGACTCCGCCTTCCAGAGCCGGTTCATCCAGGAGGCCCGTGCCGCCGCCCGACTGGCGGATCCGCATGTGGTGAACGTGTTCGACCAGGGCCAGGACGGCGAGCTCGCCTACCTCGTCATGGAGTACCTCCCCGGCATCACGCTGCGCGAGCTCCTGCGCGAGCAGAAGCGGCTCACCATCCCGCAGACCATCACCATCATGGATGCCGTGCTGGCCGGCCTCGCGGCCGCGCACCGTGCCGGCATCGTGCATCGCGACGTCAAGCCCGAGAACGTGCTGCTGGCCGAGGACGGTCGCATCAAGATCGGCGACTTCGGCCTCGCCCGCGCCACGACAGCCAACACCGCGACAGGCCAGCAGCTGCTCGGGACGATCGCCTACCTGGCACCGGAGCTCGTCACGCGCGGCACCGCCGACGCGCGCAGTGACATCTACGCGCTCGGCATCATGCTGTACGAGATGCTCGTCGGCGAGCAGCCGTACAAGGGCGAGCAGCCGATGCAGATCGCATTCCAGCACGCGACCGAGTCGGTCCCCCGTCCGAGCGTCCGGAACCCCGGCGTGCCCGAGCAGCTCGACGAGCTGGTGCTGTGGGCGACCGAGAAGTCTCCGGACGAGCGACCGGACGACGCCCAGCAGATGCTCGACCGGCTGAGGGAGATCGAGCGCGGATTGGGAATCGCCCCCGCGGTCGCCGCAGCGACCGCGTCGCAGCGCTCTCAGGCCGACTCGGCCGACCTGACCAAGGTCATGCCGAGCACGATGGTCATCGCCGACCCCACCGCTCCCGCCCCCGCTGCCGTCGACAACGCCACGCTACTGCGCCGACGTTCCTCCCGCCGCCGTGCGCGCGGCGCGTTCCTGCTCACGCTGGTCCTGCTGCTGGCGACCGTCGCCGGTGGCGTGGGATGGTGGTTCGGCTCCGGTCCCGGATCGCTGGTCGCCGTGCCCGCGGTGGCCGGACTGTCGTACGACGACGCCGCAGCCGCCCTGGTCTCAGACGGATTCACCCCCGTGCGCGGGGAGGAGAACTCGGTCGAGGTGGCCGCCGGCGAGACGATCCGCTCGGATCCCGGTGAGGGCGAGCGACTCGACAAGGGCGCCGAAGTGACGGTGATCGTCTCGATCGGGCCCGCATCGCACACGGCCGAGACCCTCAACGGCAAGACCGAGCAGGAGGCCAGGGACTACCTCGCCGACATCAGGGTCAACGTCACCGAGAAGCCGCTCGTGCTGTTCTCCGACGCCGACGAGGGACGCGTCATCAACGCCTTCGTGACCCCACGCGACGGCGGAGAGGTCTACACCTGCGCCGAGGGCTGCGAGATCCTCGAAGACGACACGGTCGAGCTCTACGTCTCGGCCGGTGCCTTCCCCGACGTCACGGGACTGTCGGTGGACCAGGCGACGACCACGCTGACGGACAAGAAGCTCGAGGTCTCCGGCGACATCATCTACGACTTCAGCGAGTCCATGGACAAGGACCTCGTCCTCGGGGTCGCTGAGCGTGCGTCTGAGGGCAACTGGCGTCCTGGTGACACCGTGCAGCTCATCGTCTCGAAGGGACCGGAGCTGTTCGACGTCCCCGATGTGACCGAGAGGACCCTCGTCGAGGCGAAGCAGATCCTCGAGGAAGCCGGTTTCACCGCCGGGTACGCGGCCTGGGGCGACCTCCCCGGCTTCGGGGAGATGGCGAGGGTCACCGCTCAGGATCCCGGGTCCGACGCTCAGCTCCCCCGTGGCGGCAAGGTGCAGCTGTCCATCCAGCTCAGCGGCTGATCAGCCGTCGCGTCATCGACCGCGGGGCGACGAGGCCCCACCAGGACAGAGAAGAACCGCCCTCCCCGGATCGGGAAGGGCGGTTCTTCTGCGTTGCAGATCAGGTCAGCGCTTCTCGAGCTCCTCAGCGACGAGGAACGCCAGCTCGAGCGACTGCATGTGGTTCAGACGCGGGTCGCACAGGCTCTCGTAGCGGGTCGCGAGCGCGGCCTCGTCGATGTGCTCCGAGCCGCCGAGGCATTCCGTGACATCGTCACCGGTGAGCTCGACGTGGATGCCGCCGGGGAAGGTCCCCACGGCACGGTGCGCCTCGAAGAACCCGCGGACCTCGTCGACGACGTCGTCGAAGCGACGGGTCTTGTAGCCGGTCGGCGTGGTGATGCCGTTGCCATGCATGGGATCCGTCACCCACAGGGGCTGCGCACCCGAATCGCGGACAGCCTCGAGCAGCGGGGGCAGCGCGTCGCGGATCTTGCCCGCTCCCATGCGCGTGATGAACGTCAGGCGGCCGGGCTCGCGGTTCGGGTCGAGCTTGTCGATCAGCGCGAGCGCCGTCTCGGGTGACGTGGTCGGACCGAGCTTCACGCCGATGGGGTTGCGGATCTTCGAGAAGTAGTCGACGTGCGCGCCGTCGAGGTCGCGCGTGCGCTCGCCGATCCAGAGGAAGTGCGCCGAGGTGTTGAACGGCGTATCCGTGCGGGAGTCGATGCGCGTCATCGGACGCTCGTAGTCCATCAGCAGGCCCTCGTGGCCGGTGAAGAACTCCACGCGGGTGAGCTCGTCGAAGTCCGCTCCCGCGGCCTCCATGAACTTGATGGCGCGGTCGATCTCCGCCGCCATGCGCTCGTAGCGCTGGTTGGCAGGGTTCTGCGCGAAGCCCTTGTTCCACGAGTGCACCTCGCGGAGATCCGCGAACCCGCCCTGGGTGAAGGCCCGGATCAGATTGAGGGTCGACGCGGCGGTGTGGTAGCCCTGCAGCAGGCGGCCGGGATCCGCGCGACGCGACCCTTCCGTGAAGTCGTATCCGTTGACGATGTCGCCCCGGTACGCGGGAAGCGTGACGTCGCCGCGAGTCTCGGTGTCGCTGGATCGCGGCTTGGCGAACTGGCCGGCCATGCGACCCATCTTGACGACCGGCATCGATGCGCCATAGGTGAGCACGACAGCCATCTGCAGGACGGTCTTGATCCGGTTGCGGATCTGGTCGGCGGTGGCGCCGGCGAACGTCTCGGCGCAGTCGCCACCCTGGAGCAGGAACGCACGGCCGGATGCTGCCCGAGCCAGTCGGTCGCGGAGGTTGTCGACCTCACCCGCGAACACCAGGGGCGGGAGCGCGGCGATCTGCGTGGAGACCTCCGAGACGCGCTCGGCGTCCGGCCACTGCGGCTGCTGCTTGATCGGGAGCGAGCGCCACGCATCAAGCGCGTCGGTGTGGTGCTGGAGCATGGATCCAGCCTAGTGCTCGCGGCAGCGCGCGGATGCCTCAGGAGCGCTGTGTGACGCGGGCGGGAAGGCGGTCCTTGACGGTCGACGCGTACACGTCGTCGTACTGCTGCTCGCCCAGGCGCTGGAGGGCCACCATGATCTCGTCCGTGACGGATCTGAGGATGTAGCGGTCGTTCTCCATGCCCGCGTAGCGCGAGAAGTCCAGGGGCTCTCCAATGACGATCCCGACCCTCACGACCCGAGGAAGTCGCTGCCCGATCGGCATCGCCGTGTCGGTGTCGACCATGATCACCGGGATCACCGGGACCTTCGCCTCCATCGCCATCCGCGCGATGCCGGTGCGGCCCCGATAGAGCCGTCCGTCAGGGCTGCGGGTGCCCTCGGGATAGATGCCGAGGAGGTCGCCGCGACCGAGCACCTGGAGCCCGGTGTTCAGCGAGGCCTCCGAGGCCTTGCCCCCCGACCGGTCGATCGGGATCTGGCCGGTGGCCTTCATGAAGAATTTGGTCGCCCAGCCCTTGATCCCGCGGCCCGTGAAGTAGTCGCTCTTGGCGAGGAACGACATCGGCCGGTCGATCATCAGCGGCAGGAAGATCGAATCGGCGAACGAGAGGTGGTTGCTGGCGAGGATCGCGGCACCGTTCTTGGGGATGTTGGCGCGGCCGACCACCCATGGTCGGAAGACGGCCTTGACCACGGGGCCGATCGCGACGTACTTCATCAGCCAGTAGAACATCGAGGTGAAGTCTAGCGCCGCGACCGGCATCCGCCATCGCGTCGAGCACTTCCCGCTCCATCCGCGACTGAGTGTCACCCTTCGTGCGACCGGGTGCCATGCTCTAGACTCGGGTGCAACCAGTGCCCGACCGGTACCGAAGGAGCTGCCGTGGTCCAGTTTGAAGTCCCCGCCGTCGTCCCCGCCGACCCTGAAGCGAACATCGCCGACCTGCTGGTCAAGCGGGTCGAGGCGACTCCGGACCGCCCCCTCTTCGCCGTGCCCGATGGGGACGGATGGCGCGACATCTCGGCCGCCGACTTCCAGACGGCCGTCATCGCCCTCGCGAAGGGCTTCGTCGCCGCCGGCATCAAGCCGGGCGAGAAAGTCGGCTTCCTGGCGCGCACCACCTACGAGTGGACCCTCGTCGACTTCGCCCTCTTCTACGCCGGCGCGGTGATGGTGCCGATCTACGAGACCAGCTCCCCCTCCCAGATCCAGTGGATCCTCGAGGACTCCGGTGCGATCGCGGTCGTGGTCGAGTCCCCCGAGCACTTCGCGCGCCTCGACGAGGTGCGCGGCGACCTTCCCCTGCTGCGCGAGGTGTGGCAGCTGCACCTCGGAGCGATCGACACGCTCACGGCGCAGGGCGCCTCGGTCAGCGACGCTGAGATCGAGCGGCTCCGCAGCATCGCGGTCGGCTCCGACATCGCAACCCTCATCTACACCTCCGGATCCACAGGGCGACCGAAGGGATGCGTGCTCACGCACAGCAACTTCGTCGAGCTCTCGCGCAACTCCGCCAAGGCGCTGGATGCCGTGGTGCAGACCCCCGGCGCGTCGACGCTGCTGTTCATCACGACCGCGCACGTGTTCGCCCGCTTCATCTCCATCCTGAACATCCACGCGGGCGTCCGCACCGGACACCAGCCGGACACCCGGCAGCTGCTCCCGGCGCTCGGATCGTTCAAGCCCACCTTCCTGCTGGCCGTGCCGCGCGTGTTCGAGAAGGTCTACAACTCGGCGGAGCAGAAGGCCGAGGCCGGCGGCAAGGGCAAGATCTTCCGCGCCGCCGCCGACGTCGCGATCCAGCACTCGAAGCTCGTGGAGGAGGGCAAGAGCATCCCGTTCGGGACGAAGCTCAAATTCGCCCTCTTCAACAAGCTCGTCTACGGCAAGCTCCGCGAGGCGATGGGCGGCAGGGTCGTCTACGCCGTCTCGGGGTCGGCGCCGCTCGGCGCCCGCCTCGGACACTTCTTCCACAGCCTCGGCGTCGTGATCCTCGAGGGCTACGGCCTGACCGAGACGACCGCCCCGGCGACGGTCAACCTCGCCGACAAGTCGAAGATCGGCACCGTGGGCCCTGCGCTCCCGGGAGTCGGCGTGCGTCTGGCCGACGACGGCGAGATCGAGGTCCGGGGCATCAACGTCTTCAAGGAGTACTGGAACAATCCCGACGCGACCGCCGAGGCGTTCAGCGAGGGCGGCTGGTTCCGCACCGGCGACATCGGCAACTTCGACTCCGAGGGATTCCTCACCATCACGGGTCGCAAGAAGGAGATCATCGTCACGGCCGGCGGCAAGAACGTCGCTCCCGCCGCGCTCGAGGACCCGATCCGCGCCAACCCGATCATCGGCCAGGTCGTCGTCGTCGGAGATCAGCGTCCCTTCATCTCGGCGCTGATCACCCTCGACCCCGAGATGCTGCCGACGTGGCTCGCCAATGCCGGCCTCCCCAAGGAGATGACTCTCGCCGAGGCCTCGAAGAACGAGGCGGTGCGCGCGGAGATCCAGCGGGCGGTGGATGCGGCGAACGCCCGCGTCTCGCGCGCCGAGTCGATCCGCAAGTTCACGGTGCTGGAGAGCGAGTGGACCGAGGCATCCGGACATCTGACCCCGAAGCTGTCGATCAAGCGCAACGTGATCATGAGCGATTTCGCCGATGAGATCGCCGCGATCTACGACGAGCCCGTCACGACCACGAACGTCGCCCTCGGCGGCTGAGCGGATCCGCAGACAGGAAAGGCCCCGCCTCGGCGGGGCCTTTCCTGTCTGCGCGTCAGAACCAGGCGCTCTCGCGCACCTCGCGCATCGCACGCTTGCGGGTCTCCGCATCGAGACGCGAGAGGTAGAGCTTGCCGTCGAGATGATCGGTCTCGTGCTGGAGCGCCTGGGCGAGGAGCCCCTCCCCTTCGAGCACCACGGGCCGACCGTCGAGGTCGATACCCTCGACCCGAGCCCATGGATGCCGCAGCGCGTCGTGCCAGAGACCGGGGACCGACAGGCAGCCCTCGCCGGTCGGCACCGGATCGCCGCGCACTTCGGTGAGGACCGGGTTGAGCACGTAGCCGATGTCGCCGTCGATGTTGTAGCTGAACGCTCGCAGGGCGACGCCGATCTGCGGAGCGGCGACACCGGCCCGTCCAGGCAGCTCGACCGTGTCGACCAGGTCGGCGACCAGAGCACGCACACCGTCGTCGATGTCCTCGATCGGCGCGCAGACGGTGCGGAGCACGGGGTCTCCGAAGACCCGGATCTCGCGAACGGTCATCAGGCGCCCTTCGCCCGGAGTCCCTCGACGAGCAGCGCCGCGAGCTCGCGGGCAGCCACGCGCGTCTCGGGCTGGAGGTTCGCGAACACGATCGTGCCGCCGCCGGCGATATGAGTGTCATACGGCATCCGCACCACGTGCTTCGCCCGTGTGCGGAAATGTGACTCGAGCTCGTTGAGCCGGACCAGAGGAGCGCCGGGAGTCGACTGATTGAGCACGACCACGGCCTCCCGCGCCTGCTCGGCGTAGCCGTTGCTCTCCAGCCACGTGAGAGTCTCGGAGGCGAGGCGGGCCTCGTCGACGCTGAGCCCCGACACGATCACGATCTGATCGGCGAGGTCGAGCGTCGCCGACATGACCGAATGCACGATGCCGGTTCCCGTGTCGGTCAGTACCAATGAGTAGTAGTGCGCGGCGACACCGGCGACGTCGCGGTAGTCGTCGTCGCTGAAGGCCTCAGCGATGCGCGGATCGGAATCCGAGGCGAGGACGTCGAGGCGCGTGGCGTCCCTGGCGACGATCGCGGAGATGTCGTGGTATCCGCGCACCTGGTCGTGGATGCGCACGAGGTCGCGCACCGACTTGTTGTGGTGCGGGCGGACCACGCGCTCCGCGAGGGTTCCGCGGTCGGGATTCGCATCGACGGCGATCACACGATCGTCGCGCGCATCCGCCAGAGCCATCCCCAGCAGCGTCGTCACAGTCGTCTTGCCCACGCCACCCTTGCGGGACAGCACGGGGACGAAGCGTGCGCCGCCCACGATCGGTGCGGCGATCCTGGCGCTGAGAGCCTTCCGTTCACGTGCGCGACGCCCGTCGCCGATGTTGATCCGGCGACCGGAGATCGTGTAGAGGAAATGGCTCCACGCACCCTCCGGCTCCGGTTTCTGGAGGCGGTGCGGATCCAGAAGACGATCGGCGGTCAGCAGGTCGGCGCTCTCACGCGACGAGTCCCCGAGATCGTCGAGTCGCTTCGCCGCGAGCTGCACCTCGGTGCGGTTGGCGCGGGTCGGCCGTGCGGCGACGGCTTTGTCCTTCGATGCGTCCACTGCAGGACTCTCCTTCGGGGCGGGGGATGTCGAGGCCGACGAACGGCGGGATCCCCGGCCGGAATCGAGGTCGGCCTGCGCCTTGGCGATGAACGCCGCCGCTGCGGCCGCCTCGGCCGCGACGTCGGTGCGCGCGGAGCCGGGAACGACCGCCGGCTCGGAGTCGCGCTGTGCGACCGGGGCCGGTTCTGATGCGGGCTCAGGCTCAGGCTCCGGCTCCGGCTCCGGCTCAGGCTCCGGCTCCGGCTCCGGCTCCGGCTCAGGCTCCGGCTCAGGCTCGGGCTCAGGAAGTGGCTCCGGCTCCAACTCGGCTTCCGCTTCCGCTTCGGCTTCGGCTTCGGCTTCCGCTTCGGCTTCCGCTTCGGCTTCGGCTTCGGCTTCGGCTTCGGCTTCGATAACAGCAGGCTCCGGCTCGGCTTCCGCTTCCGCTTCGGCTTCGACTTCGGCTTCCGCTTCGGCTTCCGCTTCGGCTTCGGCTTCGACAACAGCAGGCTCGGGCTCCGGCTCCGGCTCCGGCTCGGGCTCCGGCTCCGGCTCCGGCTCCGGCTCCGGCTCCGGCTCCGGCTCCGGCTCCGGAAGAGGCTCGGACTTCGGCTCAGGGGGCAGCTCGATGATCATCGGAGCGCCGCCGAGTGCGGGTTGCGTGATCGGACGCGCGGCGTTCGTCTCGGCTGCGGCCTTCGCTGCTGCGACGGGCTCGTCCAGGATCAGGTCGGCGACGACCTCGCCGTCGACGACGCCGTCGTCATCGAGGTCGTCTTCCTCGTCGGTCGGCAGGACGACGTTCACCTGTGCGGTGTTGCCGAGGATGCCGATGCCCGAGGTGTCCAGGGAAGCGGCGTCGTCGAGCACCCCTCTGGATTCCTCGTCCGAGGGTTCGTTCACGTTCTTCGGGGTCACGTTGTCACTCCAAGCTTGCGCGGGCCTCGGGTACGCTGCATCGAGCGCGGCCTCGCCCGCACAAGATTAGTGCGCCGGGCGGATGACGACCAAAAGGTCTCCTGCCTCGACCTGCTGCGTGGCCCCGATGGCGAGCCGCTCCACGACACCGTCGAGCGGCGCGGTGATCGCCGCCTCCATCTTCATCGCCTCGATCGAGGCGACCGGCTCGCCCGCGCGGACCGCATCCCCCACCTCGGCTTTCAGCGTCACCACCCCGGAGAACGGAGCGGCCACCTGACCGGGCACCGAGGTGTCGGCCTTCTCGACCTCGTGCACGTCGACAGCGACCGACCGGTCTCTCACGAACACCGGGCGCAGCTGCCCGTTGAGAGTGGTCATGACGGTGCGCATGCCCTTGTCATCCGCGTCGCCGATGGCCTCGAGCCCCACGTAGAGCTGCACACCCCGATCGATCTCGACGAGGTGCTCCTGGCCCTGCACGAGGCCGTAGAGGTAGTCGCTGGTGTCGAGCACCGAGAGGTCGCCGAAGCTCTCGCGCATCTGCGCGAACTCCCGGGTCGGCGCGGGGAACAGCAGCGTGTTCAGGCGCGTGCGGCGCGTCACGCTGTCTCCGGCGAGGGCTGCTTCGTCGTCGGCGGAGATCTCAGTCAGCCCGGTGCGCACGGAACGTCCGGCGAGCACCTTCGTCCGGAACGGCTCGGGCCACCCCCCGGGAAGGTCCCCGAGTTCGCCCGCCATGAACCCGACCACGGAGTCGGGCACGTCGTACTTCTCGGGATTGGCCTCGAAGTCGGCGGGATCCGCCTTGACCGCGGCGAGATGGAGGGCGAGGTCGCCGACCACCTTCGAGGAGGGGGTCACCTTCGGCACACGGCCGAGGATGCGGTCAGCGGCAGCGTACATGTCCTCGATGAGCTCGAAATCGTCGGCGAGCCCCAGCGCCTTGGCCTGCTGGCGCAGGTTCGACAGCTGACCGCCGGGAATCTCGTGGTGGTAGACGCGTCCTGTCGGCCCCGGCAGCCCCGACTCGAACGGCGCGTAGACCCGGCGCACAGCCTCCCAGTACGGCTCGAGATCCGAGACGGCGGCGAGATCGATGCCGCTGTCCCGCTCGGTGTGGGCCAGTGCAGCGACGAGTGACGACAGCGACGGCTGACTCGTCGTGCCGGAGAGCGGCGCGGATGCCGCATCCACCGCGTCCACTCCGGCGGCGCTGGCCGCGAGCAGCGTCGCGAGTTGCCCGCCGGGGGTGTCGTGGGTGTGCAGATGCACCGGCAGGTCGAAGCGCTCGCGCAACGCCGTGACGAGCTTCGATGCGGCTGCGGGCCGCAGGAGTCCCGCCATGTCCTTGATCGCGATGATGTGCGCGCCGGCCGCCACGATCTGGTCGGCGAGCTGCAGGTAGTAGTCGAGGGTGTAGAGGTCCTCGGCCGGATCGAGGAGGTCTCCGGTGTAGCAGAGCGCGACCTCGGCGACGGCGGTTCCGGTGGCGCGGACCGCCTCGATCGCCGGTCGCATCTGCTCGACGTCGTTGAGCGCGTCGAAGATCCGGAAGATGTCGACGCCGCTGGTGGCCGCCTCGCGCACGAAGGCCTCGGTCACCGCCGTCGGGTACGGCGTGTAGCCCACGGTGTTGCGACCGCGGAGCAGCATCTGGATGGCGACGTTCGGCAGCGCGGCCCGCAGCTTGTCGAGTCGCTCCCAGGGATCCTCGCCGAGGAACCGGAGTGCGACATCGTACGTCGCCCCTCCCCAGGCCTCGACGGACAGCAGCTCGGGCGTCAGCCGCGCGATGTGAGGTGCCGCTGCGACGAGGTCACGGGTTCGCACCCTCGTCGCGAGCAGCGACTGGTGCGCGTCGCGGAAGGTGGTGTCGGTGATGGCGAGCGCGGTCTGTGCACGCAGACTCGCCGCGAACGCCTCGGGTCCGAGCTCGAGCAGTCGCTGACGGGATCCCGCCGGCGGCTCCGTCGACAGGTCCAGCACCGGGAGCTTCGCTCGCGGGTCGATCGAGCCGGGGTGGGCCCCGTGCGGCTTGTTGACGGTGACGTCGACCAGCCAGTTGAGGATGCGCGTGCCGCGGTCCTTCGACTCACGACCACGCAGCAGGTCGGGGCGCTCGTCGATGAACGACGTGCTCACGTCACCGGCGATGAACGCCTCGTCCTCGAGCAGCGCCTGCAGGAACGGGATGTTCGTCGACACGCCGCGGATGCGGAACTCCGCAAGAGCACGACGCGCGCGGGCCACGGCGGCCGGGTAGTCGCGACCACGGCAGGTGAGCTTGGCGAGCATCGAGTCGAAGTGCGGGCTGATCTGGGCGCCCTGATGCACCGTGCCGCCGTCGAGCCGGATGCCGGCGCCGCCGGGCGAGCGGTAGGTGGTGATCTTCCCCGTGTCGGGACGGAATCCCTGCGTGGGGTCCTCCGTCGTGATCCGGCACTGCAGCGCGGCGCCCCTGACGTGCAGGCTCTCCTGACGGAGTCCGAGCTCGGCGAGAGTCTGACCCGCGGCGATGCGCATCTGGCTCTGCACGAGGTCGACGTCGGTGACCTCCTCGGTGACCGTGTGCTCGACCTGGATGCGAGGGTTCATCTCGATGAAGACGACCTCGCCCGTGCGCTCCCCCGCGGTCTCGAGGAGGAACTCGACGGTGCCGGCGTTCTCGTACCCGATCGAGCGGGCGAACGCGACGGCGTACCCGTGCAGGGCGGTGCGGATGCCGTCGTCGAGGTTGGGGGCCGGAGCGATCTCCACCACCTTCTGGTGGCGACGCTGCACCGAGCAGTCCCGCTCGAAGAGGTGGACGGTCTCCCCCGTCTTGTCGGCGAGGATCTGGACCTCGATGTGCCGCGGCCGCAGCACCGCCTGCTCGAGGAACATCCGAGGGTCGCCGAAGGCGCTGGAGGCCTCGCGCATCGCCTCGGCCAGAGCCGGAGCGAGCTCCTCCGCAGACTCGACCCGGCGCATCCCGCGTCCGCCACCGCCGGCGACGGCCTTGGCGAACAACGGGAACCCGATCTCCTGCGCCTGTGCCACCAGGGCATCGATGTCGTCGGAGGCCTCGGTCGAGCGGAGCACAGGGACGCCCGCCTCGATCGCGTGGCGCTTGGCCTCGACCTTGTTGCCCGCCATCTCGAGGACGTTTGCGGGTGGGCCGATGAAGACGATGCCGTTCGCAGCCGCCTTCTCCGCCAGCTCCGGGTTCTCGGACAGGAAGCCGTACCCGGGGTAGATCGCGTCCGCACCGGCATCCTTCGCGACCCGGATGATCTCGTCCACGTCGAGATAGGCACGGACCGGATGTCCCCGCTCGCCGATCTCGTACGCCTCGTCGGCCTTGAGCCGATGGACCGACCCGCGGTCCTCGTGAGGGAAGACGGCGACCGTCCTCGCCCCCACCTCGAACGCCGCTCGGAAGGCGCGGATCGCGATCTCGCCGCGGTTCGCCACAAGGATCTTCTGGAACATGCACACCTCTGGAAGCTCGATGCACATCCGGATCCGGCATGCATGGGGCGGGGCTGAGTGTGCACCCAGCCTAGGGGAAGGTAACGTGGTGTTCGTGCACGTACTCAGCGTCAGCTCTCTCAAGGGAGGCGTCGGCAAGACGACCGTGACCCTCGGCTTGGCCTCAGCGGCCTTCGCCCGCGGTGTCCGGACGCTCGTCGTCGACCTCGATCCCCAGTCCGATGTGTCCACCGGCATGGACATCCAGGTGGCTGGTCGACTCAACATCGCCGATGTCCTGGCGAACCCGAAGGAGAAGGTCGTCCGTCAGGCGATCACCTCCAGCGGCTGGGCGAAGGTGCACCCCGGAACGATCGACGTGCTCATCGGCAGCCCGTCCGCCATCAACTTCGACGGCCCGCACCCGAGCGTCCGTGACGTCTGGAAGCTCGAAGAGGCGCTGGCCGCCGTCGAAGCCGACTACGACCTGGTCCTCGTCGACTGCGCCCCGTCGCTCAATGCGCTGACGCGTACGGCGTGGGCTGCCAGCGACCGCGTGATGGTCGTCACCGAGCCCGGCCTCTTCTCGGTCGCCGCGGCCGACCGCGCGCTGCGCGCCATCGAGGAGATCCGCCGCGGACTCTCTCCGCGTCTGCAGCCTCTCGGCATCGTCGTCAACCGCGTGCGCCCTCAGTCGATCGAGCACCAGTTCCGCATCAAAGAGCTGCGCGACATGTTCGGCCCCCTCGTCCTCTCCCCTCAGCTGCCGGAGCGCACGTCGCTCCAGCAGGCTCAGGGCGCGGCGAAGCCGCTGCACATCTGGCCGGGCGACTCCGCGCAGGAGCTCGCCTCGGACTTCGACCAGCTGCTCGACCGGATCATCCGCACCGGACGCATCCAGGTCGCCGAGTCCGGCGCCCAGGCCTGAGACACCGCACACATCAGAACGGCCATCCTCGTGCGAGGGTGGCCGTTTCTTCGTGGCGTCAGCGACCTCGCGGTCGCGGACCTCAGGCTGAGCGCTTCGAGCGTCGTGCGGAGAGCTCGTCGACGGGGTCGGGGGCAGTGGCGTCGAACTCGACCAGAGTCGACTCCACCTCGCGGAGCACCTTGCCGACGGCGATGCCGAACACACCCTGACCGCGGCTGACCAGGTCGATGACCTCGTCGTTCGAGGTGCAGAGATAGACCGAGGCTCCGTCGCTCATCAGAGTCGTCCCGGCGAGATCGCGGATGCCGGCGCGGCGCAGTTCGTCGACGGCCGTGCGGATCTGCTGCAGCGAGATCCCGGTGTCGAGCAGGCTCTTGACGAGCTTCAGCACGAGGATGTCGCGGAAGCCGTAGAGCCGCTGAGACCCTGAGCCGCTGGCGCCGCGCACCGTGGGCTCGACGAGCTCGGTACGAGCCCAGTAGTCGAGCTGACGGTACGTGATGCCTGCGGCACGCGCCGCGACAGCACCGCGGTAGCCGACCTCGTCGTCCATCGCGGGCAGACCGTCGGTGAAGAGGAGTTCGGTCACGAACCGCGGGTCGCCTGCACGCTCATCCGCATTCATCTGAATTCCTCCCTGGAGCTGTTACCTCCACGCTAGAGCAGCCCTCGGGCACCGGCAATGACATCCGTGCGACACCGAAGGTGTGTCGCAATCAGTTCGTTACGAAAGCAACCGGGTCAGCGCGTCCTTGACGAAGAGCGAGCGCACCTCGTCGATCTTCGCGGCGAGGGTCGGTGCCATCTCACTGGCTTTCGCCCGCGACGCGGTGTCGGTCCTGCGCAGCAGTGACGACATGGCGGATTCGATGAGCGCGACCTCGCGCTCAGCACCCTGACGCAGCGAGCGCAGGTGTCGAGGTTCGATTCCGTGCCGGTCGAGGGCGACGAGACCCCGCAGAAGCGCGACCGTCGCCTCGGAGTAGCTCTCCTGCGCCACGATGACGCCGGTGCTGATCGCGTCGTTGAGGAGCTGCGGTCCGGCGCCTGCCGCGGAGAGGAGCTCCTCACGGCGGTATCGGCGCGGGGTCGGCGTGATCGAGGGCGGAGGCGCGAGAGTCGCGGAGTCGCCGTTGGCCTCGGCCTCGTCGAGCTGCTCGCGGATGACGCTCAGGGGCAGGTAGTGGTCGCGCTGGAGCGTGAGACCGAGTCGGAGACGCTCGATGTCGGCCTGCGAGAACTTGCGGTATCCCGATTCGGTGCGAGACGGAGTGACGATCCCCTGAACCTCGAGAAAGCGGAGCTTGCTGGAGGTGAGCTCCGGGAACTCGGGCGTGAGTCGCGCGAGGACCTGACCGATGCTCAGAAGACCCGCGGACGTCGAGCGTTCGCGGGCGGGGGAAGCCGCCATCAGTCGGTCGCCGCGACGCGATCGACCGGAGAGGCGAAGAAGTTCAGGCGGAACTTGCCGACGCGGAGCTCGGTGCCGTCGACCAGCGCGCTGCGGTCGACGCGCTCGCCGTTCACGTAGGTTCCGTTGAGGGAGCGCTGGTCGATGATCTCGAAGGTCGAGCCGTTGCGGGTGACCTCCGCGTGGCGGCGCGAGACCGTCACGTCGTCGAAGAAGATGTCGGCCTCCGGGTGCCGGCCGATGGTCGTCACATCGGTGTCGAGCAGGTAGCGGGCGCCTGCGAGGGCACCCGACCGCACGAGCAGCAGGGCCGACCCCGAGGGAAGAGCTGCGATGGCGCTCTGCTCCACATCTGTCAGCTCCACGCCGAAAGGCACGAAGGAAAGGTCCGAGTCATGCCCGAACGTCTGCGTCACGTCGTGCCTCTGCTCGCCGGGACGATGGATCGCGGCGTCTCCGCCCGATCGGCTTTCGCTGTCTGTCACTATGCCCTCCTAGTCCTCCAGACTAACTGATGCGGGGCGGTCCGCGTGAGCTCGATCCACACTCAGCCATCGCATACCGGAGGTTCATAGGCTGGTCCTGTGAAAACCACAGCCCGTCGTCTCCCTGTGACCCCGATCGCCCTCGCGGCGGCACTCCTCACCGCCTTCCTCGTGCTGTTCGCGCCGCTGTCGGCGTCCGCGCACGACAGCCTGCTCGCCTCCTCCCCCGAGGCCGACGGCACGGTCGAGACGCTCCCCGCCGAGCTCACCCTGACCTTCAGCGCGAAGATCATCGACGGCGACGGGGCGACCGAGGTCGTGGTGACCGACCCCTCCGGCGCCTCCGTCACCGACGGGGCGGCCACCGTGGACGGCGCGATCGTGACGCAGCCGCTCACCGGACAGGGTCCCGCCGGCGAGTACCACGTCATCTGGAAGGTCGTCTCGAGCGACGGCCACCCCACCTCCGGCGAGTTCGACTTCGCCGTCAGCACGGCCACGGAGGCCGTGGCCACTGCCGCACCGACCCCGGCGCCAGACACCGCAGAACCCACCGCTGCGGCGACTGCCGCACCTGACGCCGGGATCACCTCGGCACCGCAGGCCGACGAATCGGCATCCGCCTCGGTCTGGATCTGGGTGATCTCGATCGCCGTCATCCTGGTCGTCATCGTCATCGTCGTCTGGCTCGCGATCCGCGGGCGCCGCGGTCCCGCCGAGACCGATTCCGACGACCCCTCGGAGCGATAGGCTTAAGGCATGCCACACTACGATGTCGTCATCCTCGGTGCAGGTCCCGGCGGATACGTCGCTGCGGTTCGCAGCGCGCAGCTCGGTCTGTCCACCGCCATCATCGAAGAGAAGTACTGGGGTGGTGTGTGCCTCAACGTCGGCTGCATCCCCTCCAAGGCTCTTCTGAAGAACGCGGAGCTCGCGCACACGCTCAACCACAAGGCCGACTTCTTCGGCATCTCGGGTGAGTTCACGATCGACTACGGCAAGGCGTTCGACCGCAGCCGCGTCGTCGCCGACGGGCGCGTCAAGGGCATCCACTTCCTCATGAAGAAGAACAAGGTGACCGAGTACGACGGCCGCGGCACCTTCACCGGCCCGAAGGCCATCTCGGTCGCCAAGTCGGACGGATCGACCGAAGAGGTCACCTTCGACAACGCCATCATCGCGACCGGCTCCAAGGTGCGCCTGCTCCCGGGCGTGCAGCTCAGCGACAACGTCGTGACGTACGAGGAGCAGATCCTCTCGCGCGAGCTCCCGAAGTCGATCGTCATCGTCGGTGCCGGTGCCATCGGCATGGAGTTCGCCTACGTGATGACGAACTACGGCGTCAAGGTCACGATCATCGAGTTCCTCGACCGCGCGCTCCCCAACGAGGACGCCGACGTGTCGAAGGAGATCACCAAGCAGTACAAGAACTACGGCGTCGACATCCTCACCTCCACCAAGGTCGAGTCCGTCGTCGACAACGGCTCCTCCGTCACCGTGTCGTACACCGGCAAGGACGGACAGCAGGCGTCCATCGAGGCCGACAAGGTCCTCATGTCGGTCGGCTTCGCGCCGAACGTCGAGGGCTTCGGCCTCGAGGCAACCGGTGTGCAGCTGACCGAGCGCGGCGCGATCGCGATCGACGACCACATGCGCACCAACGTCGACGGCATCTACGCGATCGGCGACGTCACCGCCAAGCTGCAGCTCGCCCACGTCGCCGAGGCGCAGGGCGTCGTGGCGGCCGAGACGATCGGCGGCGCCGAGACCCAGACCCTGGGCGACTACCGGATGATGCCCCGCGCGACGTTCTGCTCGCCGCAGGTCGCCTCGTTCGGCCTCACCGAGCAGCAGGCGAAGGACGAGGGACGCGAGATCAAGGTCGCGACGTTCCCGTTCATGGCCAACGGCAAGGCCCACGGCCTGGGCGAGCCGGTCGGCTTCGTGAAGCTGATCGCCGACGCCGAGCACCTCGAGCTCGTCGGCGCCCACATGATCGGCCCCGACGTCTCCGAGCTTCTGCCCGAGCTGACCCTCGCGCAGAAGTGGGACCTCACCGCGCTCGAGCTGGCTCGCAACGTGCACACCCACCCGACGCTGTCGGAGGCGCTGCAGGAGGGCTTCCACGGCCTCGCCGGCCACATGATCAACTTCTGATCGACCGCGCAGACTCGAAGGCCCGGCACGCTCACGCGTGACCGGGCCTTCGTGCGTCAGGGCCGCGGAGTGCGAGCGTCCGAGCGCAGCTCGAGCCGGGACGGCAGTCCGAACCGCACCCTCCACCCGGTCGGCGCGGCGTCGGCCAGCTCCTGCGTGGTGTACGAGCGGCGGATGCTGATCAGCCCGTCCTCGCGGATGAACGAGCCGCGGAACAGTGTGCCGCCGAGCAGCCAGGTCACCGCGCCGTAGAGCGCGTAGGCCGGCCTGCTGCGAGCGATGTCGCGATGCACGACCGCACCGCCCTCGCGCACGAGTGCAGCGGAGTCCCGGAGCAGTCCGTGCAGCTCCGGTGCTGTGAGGTGGTGCAGCACGTGGTTGGAGAACACGACGTCGTACTCCTGCCCCTCCGCCACCAGCTCCGACGCGAACGCACAGCGGTAGGTCACCCCCGCGCCCCCGTCGCGCTCGGCCGCCCAGCGGATCGCCCGCTCGTCGGCATCCAGCGCCGTGATCTCCGCCGACAGCCCGTCTCGGCGCAGCCGAGTGGCGATCATCCGGCTCACGTCGCCTCCGCCTGCGCCGATGTCGAGGATGCGGATCGGGCCGCGGCGCGCCCGCGGACGGATGTCGCGCCGATAGAGCTGCCCCGGATGCGACACCAGGGCGTTCACGAGCCGGAACCGCTCGTACGTCCGCTCGAGCATGGCGATGTCGGCATCCGGATCGTCCATCAGCTCGCGCGCATCGACCGCGCGCACCGAGAGATCGTGGGTCATGCGACGCCGGACGAGACGGTCATCAGAGCGCTCTCCGCGGTGAGGCCGGGACCGAACGCCATCGCCGCGATCCGCGATCCGTCTGTCGCGCCGTCGTCCAGGATGCGCTTGATCACGAACAGGATCGTGGCGCTCGACATGTTGCCGTACTGACGCAGCGTCTCCCGTGCCGGATGCAGCTGAGCGTCACTGAGGTGCAGTCGCTCCTGCACGCGGTCGAGGATGCTGCGGCCTCCGGGATGGATGGCCCAATGCTCCACGCGCTCGCCCACCCTTCCCTGGTCGAAGGCGGCTGCGAGCTCTCCCTCGCGGGCGTACAGCGGTCGGATCGCCCCGATGATGGTCTCGCCGATGATCTGCGGCACCGCCGTCGAGAGGATCATCTCGAAGCCGTGGTCGCCGATGGTCCAGGACATGTCCTTCTCCCCCTCGGCGGCGATCGCCGTGTGGAAGCCGTCCAGGCGCACGGCGGGCACGGGGGTGGGCAGGTCGCGTGCCGTGACGATCCCGGCGGCGGCCCCGTCGGCGAACAGCGAGTTCGCGACGATGAGGTCGGGATCCTCGGATGAGCGCAGATGCAGCGTGCACAGCTCGACGCTGACGACGAGGACGACCGCGTCAGGGTCCGCTGCGCAGAACTGGGCCGCGGCACGCAGGGCCGGCATCGAGGCGTAGCAGCCCATGAAGCCGAGGTGGTACCGCTGGACGCTGTCGGACAGGCCGAGCCCGCGGACGATCTCGTACTCGGGTCCTGGAGCGTGGAATCCCGTGCAGGACGCCGTGATGACGTGCGTCACGTCGGATGCGACGACGTCGGGGTCCGCGTCCAGAGCGCTGCGGGCGACCTCGACGAAGAGCCGCGACGCCTCGCGCACGTAGATGTCGTTGCGGGTCTTGGTCCCCGGCGAGGCCAGGACGCCGGACTCCCGGTCGTAGAAGACCGACTCGTTGGCAGATGCGGCGGAGGAGAGCTCACCGATCACGGTGTGACGTGTGTCGATCCCGGATCCGTTGAAGGAGGCCCCGATGATGCGTCGTGCCAGTCGCCCGATCTCCGGCTGCGCGGCGAAGATGTCGCGGATCTCCTCCTGCTCGAGGACGGTGTCCGGGACGATGGTGCGCAGCGAGCGGAGAACGGCAGAGCGGGTCATGTCTGTCACTCAAGCATGAGCGCGCGAGAGGAGGAAAGGGGCTTGCGCCGCGAGTCAGAAACCGAGAGCACGGGCCAGCTTGGAACCGGATGCCGCCGTACGACCGCCGGCCGTGTGAACCGCGGCCTCGACAGCGGCGAACAGCGTCTCGCGCCCTGCCGCGTCGGCGGGTGCCGCCGGACCCAGCTCGAACTCCCACTCCCGCCATTCCCGGCTGACGCCCTGCCGCAGATCGGTCGCACGGACCCGGTCGTCGACGAACTCGGCGATCACGCCGTCCCGGCCGGTGAGCAGGTACGCGGTGCGGGTGTTCTCGATGCGGGCGAGCGGCGTCAGCTCTCCCGTCGTCCACCGCGACAGGGTCTCGGTCACCTCGGTGGGGACACTGTCGTCATCGCCCAGCGGCCAGCCGATCTCGACCCGGCCGTCACCCTCACGCGGACCCTTGATGTGCCAGCCGGCATCCGGACCGCCCGTGCGGCGCCGGAGCGCGACCCCGGCACGGGAGAGCTCGGCATCCGCGGTGTCGAGGTAGCGGGCGTCGAGCTCGCGCACCTCCCCTTGGGAGACCTCGTCGACGCCCGGGAGCCCGGTCCAGTCGGGCAGCGGCGTGGCGTCGTCGACGTCGTACTTGCGCTCGACCTCGACGGTGCGGGACGGTTCGGATCCTGCCTGCGGCGCGGGGTGGTGCTCAGTCATCCGACGGGCTGATGTCCTCGAGCGATTCGTCGTACCAGTAGTCCACCTCGGTGGGGCCGTCGGCGTCACCGGTGTTCTGCGCGTCGCCGCGTCGGTTGTACACCACCTGGGTCTCGCTGTAGGGGACGATCAGCTTGTCGTCCGCGTCGCCCAGAGGAATGATCTGCCCGTCGAGCGGGCCGCCGTGAAGTCGTGCGAGTGCCATGTCCTCACCCTATCCCCGCCGCGACCGATCCGAGCTCATCGCAGGAGGATGCCGAGCACGGCACCGACGATCATCCACGGACCGAAGGCGATGCGCGTGGAGCCGTCGGCTCTGCCGAGCAGCATCAGCGTCGCCGCGTACAGGGCGGCCAGGACGAAGGCCGACGCCGCACCGACGGCGAGCGCCTGCCAGCCATGCCACCCGAGCACCAGCCCGAGGAGGGCGCCGAGCTTTACGTCTCCTCCCCCCATCCCCTCCCTGCTGACCAGGCGGAGGGCGCCGTAGAAGCCGCCGAGGATCAGCAGACCGCAGCCGGCCCTGAGGAGAGGCGCCCTGTCGCCCGTCACCAGGGCATCGACCGCGACGAGGACGAGGAGCGCGGCGAGCGTGGGGAGCACGATCCGATCCGGCAGGCGATGGGTGCGGATGTCGATGACGAGGAGCCGGCAGCCGATCGCGACGAGCACCAGATGCACGGCCACCACGAGCAGGGAGCGGGTGTCCATCACCGAAGAGTAGGAGAAGCCGGAGGTCGGGGATCGGGGTGTGTGGATAACCACCGAGCCGATGTCGGAGGTTCGAACTAGCGTCATCTTCTCCAGTTGATTTATTAGTACATATCTTCGAGGATGGATGCATGGGGATCGGGCTCGATGCGGTGACCGCGCTCTCTCCGGCTGGCGACTCCCGCGCCGGAGAGGTGCTTCGGCTGCGCCGGGAGATCAGCCGCATGCAACGGCGACGCAGTGAACATCAGCTGCTCCCCCTCGATCCGGCATTCTCCTCCCTCCTTCCCGAGCAGGGGCTGCAGACCGGTACCGCGTACACCGTCTCCCCCTCGCCGAGCCTCATCCTCGCCCTGCTCGCCGCCGCCTCTCGGCGGGGGCACTGGTGCGCCGTCGTCGGCATGCCCACCCTGGGCGTCGAGGCGGCAGCGGCGTTCGGCATCGAGCTGCCCCGACTGATCCTCGTCCCCGAACCGGGAGACCGCTGGCTCGCGGCCACCTCCGCTCTCGCCGAGGTCGTGCCCCTGATCGCCGTGCAACCGGGGAGTCGGGCGCGCGATGCCGACGTGTCCCGGTTGAGCGCCCGCTTGCGGGACAGAGGGAGCACCCTCCTCGTCGCCGAGACCACCGCCTCGGGCGCGTGGCCGCAGAGCGAGGGATCGATCCGCCTGCACGACCAGCACTGGCTCGGCGTCGGCGAAGGGTGGGGGCTGATCGAGGGATCGACGGCCACCGTGACCGCGAGGACGAGGCACAGTCCGCTGCCCTCGAGCGTGCGGGTGCGCCTCCCCGGCGCCCAGGGCGCGGTCGAGGAGCTGCCGTCCGAGAGCATCCCCGCAGAGACCGTGACGGAGCTGACCGCGCTGCCCGGCCTGCGCGGCGACGGCACCGCCGCGCGCCAGTACCCGCTGGCGGTGGCCGGATGAGCGCTCCCCTCCGCGTCGTCGCCCTGTGGTTCCCGGACTGGCCGCTGCGGGCGGCGCTCGGCGGGGCGCCGCCGCATCCGCCGACCGCTCTGGTGCACGCGAACACCGTCATCGCCTGCACGGCATCGGCGAGAGAGCACGGGGTGCGCGCCGGTCAACGGCGCCGAGTCGCACAGGGCCACATCTCGTCGCTGCGCGTGCTCCCGCACGACACCGCTCGCGATGAGCGGGCCTTCCTGCCCGTGCTGCAGCTCATCGAGAAGCACGCCCCGGGTGCTGCACTCCTGCGTCCCGGCCTCGCCGCCGTGCGCGCCCGCGGCATCTCCCGCTACCACGGCGGCGAAGCCGAGGCCGGGGCGGCGCTGATCGACATCCTCGGCGAGGCGGGCTTCCCCGAGGTGCGCGTGGGCATCGCCGACGGCCCCTTCACCGCCGAGCTCGCCGCGCGAGGTCGCACCCCCTGCACCGTCGTCCCTCCGGGGCGGGCTGAGGACTTCCTCGCCCCGCTCCCCGTGCAGGTGCTGAAGGATGACCAGCTCGCCGGCCTGCTCGTCCGGCTCGGGGTTCGAACTCTGGGCGAGTTCGCCGCCCTCGATGAGACCGATGTCCGCGATCGCTTCGGCGAGCGCGGCGCACGTCTGCACGCCCTTGCGGGCGGGTCGGATTCACGCGCCGTGGTGCCGCGCCCTCCCGACCCGGAGCTGGTGCGGTCGGTCGAGTTCGAACCGCCGCTGGCGGGAGCCGATCAGGTCGCGTTCGCGGTGCGGCAGACGGCGGATGCGGTGATGCTGGCTCTCGGAGAGGCCTCGGTGGTGTGCACGGAGGTGCGGATCGACCTGGTCGACGATGACGGCATGGTGTTCTCCCGCCCTTGGCTGCATCCCACCTGCTTCGATGCCGCCGACCTCGTCGACCGGGTGCGCTGGCAGCTCGAGGCGCTCGGCGCGGAGAACGCCAAGGAGCCGGTCGATGAGGCCCGCGCCTTCGGCGGCATCGCCCTGGTGCGGATCGTCCCCGTGGCGGTCGACGACGCCGCCCATCATCAGCCGGGACTCTTCGGGTCCGGCACGGATGAGCGGCTGCACCATGCCATCTCCCGCGTGCAGACCATGCTCGGGCACGAGGGCGTTGTCACGGCTGCGCTCTCGGGCGGACGCTGGCTCGCCGATCGCCAAGTGCTCACCCCGTGGGGAGAACGCGCCGTGGTCGCGCACGACCCCGAGCGCCCATGGCCCGGGAGCCTGCCCGACCCGCTGCCCGCCGAGGTCTTCCGTCCTCCGCGACCGATCGGGGTCCTCGCACCGGATGGGCAGACGATCCACGTCGACGACCGGGGCGCCCTCTCCGCAGCTCCGACGCGCATCGACGGCGACGAGGTCCGCGCCTGGGCCGGCCCCTGGCCCATCCATGAACGCCGGTGGGATGCCGCCGGTGGCAAGAAGGGACACCGGCTACAGATCATCGACGACCACGATCGCGCCTGGCTCGTCTTCTGCACCGGCGAGCGCTGGTGGGCCGAGGGGAGGTACCGCTGATGGGCTGGCACAACCCTCCCCTGTCCTGGAACGAGCTGGAGCGCACGCTCAGCGGCGAGGAGTCCCCGTACCCCACCGGGGGGACGCCCTCGCTCGTCCGCCCCGATCCCGGCCCTGTCAGCACGCGCCGCAAGAGGACCCCTCCGACGTCGCTGCATCGGCCGGAGGATCCCGTCCCCTACGCCGAGCTACACGCCCATTCGTCGTACTCGTTCCTCGACGGCGCGTCGTCTCCGGAAGACCTCCTGGCCGAGGCCGAGCGCCTCGGCCTCACCGCTCTCGCGCTCACCGACCACGACGGCTTCTACGGCGCCGCCCGCTTCGCCGAGGTGGCCGAGCTGATGGAGGTGGGCGTGCAGACGGTCTACGGCGCCGAGCTCTCGCTCGGCCTCGATGCACCGCAGCGGGGATCCCCCGACCCGATCGGCGACCACCTGCTCGTGATCGCCGACGGGCTCGAGGGATACCACCGGCTCTCCGGTGCCATGACGACAGCGCATCTGCGGGGAGGCGAGAAAGGACGCCCGGTCTACGACCTCGACGAGCTGGCGGCGACGGCCGAGGGGCACTGGACGATCCTCACCGGATGCCGCAAGGGCGGCGTCCGTCGCGGTCTTGAGGCGGGCGATGCTCAGACCCCCCTGCGCCGCCTGGTCGATCTCTTCGGCCAGGACCACGTGGCCGTCGAGCTCTTCGACCACGGCGATCCGCAGGACTCGCGTCGCAATGACGCCCTCGCCGACCTCGCCAGGCGGATGCGGCTGCCCGTGGTGGCGACGAACAACGTCCACTACGCAGCACCCGAGCGGGCTGCCCTCGCCGAGGCGGTCGCCGCGGTACGGGCCGTGCGGAGCATGGACGAGCTCGACGGCTGGCTCCCGGCGCACGGGGGCGCGCACCTGCGCAGCGGTGCCGAGATGGCGGCACGGTTCCGGCGTCATCCCGGTGCGATCTCCTATGGCCTCGAGCTCGCAGCGGCCTCCGCCTTCCCCCTCCGCCGCGCACGCCCGGCCCTCCCGAAGCAGGAGGTGCCCGACGGACACACGCCGATGAGCTGGCTGCGCCACCTGGTGTGGGAGGCCGTTCCGACCAAGTACCCGGACCTCGATGACGACGGTCGCCGCAGGATCGGCCGCGAGCTCGACGTCATCGCCGAGAAGGACTTCCCCGGCTACTTCCTCATCGTGCACGGCATCGTCGCCGAGGCGAAACGGCGGGGCATCCTCTGCCAGGGTCGCGGCTCTGCTGCGGCGAGCGCCGTCTGCTATCTGCTGGGGATCACCGCCGTCGACCCGATCCTCTACCGGCTCCCCTTCGAGCGCTTCCTCGCGACCACCCGCCAGGAGGAGCCGGACATCGACGTGGACTTTGACTCGGATCGCCGCGAGGAGATCATCCAGTGGGTCTATCAGCAGTATGGGCGAGAGCGCGCCGCACAGGTGGCGAACGTCATCCAGTACCGGCCGAAGAACGCGGTGCGCGACATGGCCAGGGCTCTGGGGTTCTCCCCTGGACAGCAGGATGCCTGGTCGAGGCAGGTCGACGGCTGGAGCACCGGCCTCGAGGTCGCCGACGAGCACGACATCCCCGAGAACGTCCTCGACTACGCGGGTGAGCTGTTGAAGGCGCCCCGTCACCTCGGCATCCATTCCGGCGGGATGGTGCTCACGGCCAGACCCGTGGGCGAGGTCGTGCCTGTCGAGCACGCCCGCATGGAGAACCGGACGGTCATCCAGTGGGACAAGGACGACGCGGCCTGGATGGGTCTGGTGAAGTTCGACCTGCTGGGGCTGGGCATGCTGGCCGCTCTCCAGCACTGCTTCGACCTCATCCTCGACGCCACCGGCGAGAAGTGGACGCTCGAGACGCTCCCGAAGGAGGAGCCGGCGGTCTACGACATGCTCTGCCGCGCTGACTCCATCGGCGTCTTCCAGGTCGAGTCCCGAGCCCAGATCGGCCTGCTCCCCCGACTGCAGCCGCGCGCGTTCTACGACCTCGCCATCCAGATCGCGCTCATCCGCCCCGGCCCCATCCAGGGTGGGGCCGTACATCCCTTCGTCCGCCGCAAGATGGCCAAGGACACCCTCGACGAGGAGAACCGCGCCAGGGTCGCACGGGGCGAGGACCCGGTGCTGCTCGAGATCCCCTACCCTCACGACGATCTCAAGCCGATCCTCGAGCGCACCCTCGGCATCCCCATCTTCCAGGAGCAGCTGATCCAGATGGCGACGGCGATCGGCGACTGCACCGCCGATGAGGCCGACCTGCTGCGACGTGCCATGGGGTCCAAGCGCGGCCTCGAGAAGATCGAGAAGGTCCGCGACAAGCTGTACGCGGGCATGAGCAGGCGAGGGCTGTCCGATGAGCAGTCCGATCGCATCTACGCGCAGATCCAGGCGTTCTCCAACTTCGGTTTCGCCGAGTCGCATTCCCTGTCGTTCGCCCTGCTCGTCTACGCCAGCTCGTGGCTCAAGCTGCACTACCCCGCTGCCTTCCTCGCCGGACTGCTGCGGTCCCAGCCGATGGGCTTCTACTCCGCATCCACTCTGACCGCCGACGCGCGCCGGCACGGGGTGGAGGTGCGGCGCCCCGATCTGCACGCCTCCGGGGCGACCGAGACTCTGGAGCCCCTGACAGGTGCGCCCCTGCGGAGGCCGACGGGGCGGGAGTCCTGCAGTGACCGCGAACAGCCCAGGGTGCTCCGCTTCGACAGGTCGGCGCCCGACGAGTCGGCCGCGCATCGCCGGGACGGCGGCTATGCCGTGCGCATGGGGCTCAGCGGAGTCCGCGGCATCGGTCTGCCCCTGGCCGAGCGGATCGTCGCGGCCCGCGACGCGGACGGCCCCTTCCGCGATCTGAACGACCTCGTGAGACGGACGGACGCCACCGCCGCGCAGCTCGAGGCGCTGGCGACCGCGGGCGCCTTCGAGTGTCTGGGCCTGCAGCGTCGAGAGGCCATCTGGATGTCAGGGGCGGCCGCCGAGGATCGCTCACGGTTCCTCCCCGGCACGACGGTCGCCGTGCAGCCGCCGCTGTTCACCGACCAGTCCAGCTACGAGCGTCTCTCCGCCGACCTCTGGGCCACGGGCGTCTCGACCGACGATCATCCGATGGCCCACTTCCGCGGCCCGCTCCATGAGCGGGGAGTGCTCTCCTCCGCAGACCTGCGGACCCATGAGACGGGTCGGCGCGTCGAGGTGGCGGGACTGGTGACGCACCGTCAGCGACCGGCGACCGCAGCCGGCGTGACCTTCCTCAACCTCGAGGACGAGAGCGGACTGATCAACGTCATCTGCTCGACCGGGGTGTGGAGCAGATACCACCGGGTCGCCAGGGACTCACCGGCACTCATCATCCGGGGGATCCTGGAGCGCTCGGCGGAGGGCGTCGTGAACATCCTGGCGGACGGCTTCGAAGACCTCCGCACCGGCGTCACGCATCGGTCGAGGGACTTCCGGTGAGCGTCACCAGAAGCGTTCGGGCTCCGGTTCCGGCTCGCGGTCCCCGCCACCCCACCGGTCGGCTTCCGCCTTCGCCGCCTCTGCCGCTGCATCCGCACCGTGCAAGGCCGTCCTGGCCCCCGTCCCCGCGCCTCCGTCACCATCCGCATCCACCGTGATGACGGTGCGGAGGGTCGGGGCGCCGAGCGAGATCGTGCAGTCCAGGACCCGGCCCGACCAGCGGAGGACATCGCCCCGGAGCTCCTCCGCGCGCCGGTACCGCACGCCCGTGTCGAGGTCCACCAGAGAGAAGACGGTGGTGTCGCCGGTGTGCTCGTCGACGCGTTCCGTCACCTCGATGCGGTGTCCGCGGGGGAGGGCGAGCTGGGCGTTCAGCACGAGCTTTCTGTCCATGGATCCACTCTATGAGTGGACGTTCTCACGGCAAGCCCCCATCTCGGAAGAAACATTCGTAGATTTCTTTGTCCCCCAAATGGCGGACAAGACGATTAAGCGATATTCTGCTGGAAGTAGCGGGGGCTACCGGCTGAACATCTGGGGATATCAGTCGCGAGAGCAGCGAAAGTCTTCGCCGCCTCCCCAACCGTCCGGGATGGACGGTGAGCCCTCTCGAGCGATCCAAAGTGGGGTTTGGATACTCGGGAGGGCAACCAGCCGGATGCGGCTCGTTCCGCCGGCGACGACTCGACCACCCGCCGGCTACCAAGCCGAGCGACCCGCGTCAAGCCCGGTCCGCAGGCGCTCCTGCAGCCCTAACGTCGGATCCCGATGGAGGGAGGCGGCCATGATGGTGCACGATGCGGACCGCATCTCCGAGTCGGGGACGATCAGTCGTCGCGCCGCTCGTCGTCGAGCGGGACCTCGCGCTGCTGATCGACGACGTCCGCGAGATCGGCCTCGCTCTCGTCGAAGGGCGCTCCCTCCCTGACCGGAACCTCAGGATCGAGGGTGTCCTCCTGCTCGGCGCGCTGCTGCTCCTGCACGTCGGCCTCAGGGAGGAGATCGTCGTTCGCATCGTTGCCCATGGACATGAGTTGCCTTTCGTCGATGTGGACCTCCAGGATCACCACGCCGACGACCACCGAGAAGGGGCTTGACCGCAGAGCCCCGGATGAGGAGAAGCGATGGCCGCGACACCGCAGCCGGGACGCGTCCGGATCGGCGTCTCCGGGTGGAGGTATGCCGGTTGGCGAGGAGACTTCTACCCGCGGGGGCTTCCCCAGCGCCGGGAGCTCGAGTACATCGGAACACACTTCCCCACCGTCGAGATCAACGGCTCCTTCTACTCGCTGCAGCGCCCGGACAGCTACCGGCGTTGGCGCGCAGAAGTGCCGGACGACTTCTGTTTCGCGGTCAAAGGCTCCCGCTATGTCAGCCACATGCTGCGCCTGCGAGATGTGGATCAGGCGCTGGCCAACTTCTTCGCCTCCGGCCTGCTCGCCCTCGGCTCCCAGCTCGGGCCGATCCTGTGGCAGCTCCCGGAGAGGCAGAAGTATGACCCCGTCGTCCTGGAGAGCTTCCTCCGCTCCCTCCCCCGCACCACCGGCGAGGCGCAGCAGCGTGCAGAACGTCACGACGAGCGCCTGGACGGCCGCGCCTGGACGGAGATCGAGGAGGACGTGCGACTGCAGTATGCGCTCGAACCGCGATCGGCGACCTTCGACGACCCCGAAGCTCTGCGGATGCTGCGCCAGCATGATGTCGCACTCGTCGCCGCCGACACGGCCGGCCGGTGGCCGCGTTTCGACGCCCTCACCGGCGACCACGCGTACGTCCGACTCCACGGGGCTCAGATGCTGTACCACAGCGCCTACACGGCGGCGGAGCTCGATGAATGGGCGGACCTCATCGTCTCCTGGGCCGACGGGACGGGAGCGAGCGATGGCCGCCCGCGAGACGTGTACGTGTACTTCGACAACGACGCCCGTGGCCACGCACCTCACGATGCCGAGGCTCTGATCGCGTCAGTCGCCCAGCGCACCGGCGGCTGATCAGCGCATGCCGGCGAGCTCGGCCGCCGCGCGGAGGTCGGCCACGAAGGCCCGGCGGGCGGCTCGCCGCTCCTCCGCGTCCCGCATCCGCAGCAGGCTCGACGGATGCGCGGTGACCAGAGCCCGGTCGACCGCGAGCCCCTGCAGCGCGAGGGGCATGCCGCGCTCCTCCCCGATCGTGACCGGGCGGCCGAGCACCGCCCTGGCCGCCGTGGCGCCCATGGTCACGATCAGCCGCGGTCGCACCGCCTCCACCTCGGCCCGCAGCCAGGGGTGGCAGGCGACGACGTGTGCAGTGGTCGGCTTCATGTGGATGCGCCGCGTGCCGCGCGGCTCGAACCGGAAGTGCTTCACGGCGTTGGTGAGGTAGATGTCGCGGCGACCGATGCCGGCTGCATCCAGGGCATCCTCGAGCACCTGCCCTGCCGGACCCACGAACGGCTCGCCGACGCGATCCTCGTGGTCACCCGGCTGCTCGCCGACCAGCATCAACGGTGCGCCCGGACGCCCGGCGGAGAACACCACCTGCGTCGCGTCCTGCCAGAGCTCGCACCCCCGGCACGAGTCCGACGCCGCTCGGAGCTCGTCCACGCCGGCATCCTCCGGCACCCACCGTTCGGCGCCAGGGCGCTCATCCTGTCTCGTCACGACACGGAGACTAGATCGGCGGGAGGAATCGGCCACAGCCCCTTGCGCTCTGGACGGATTCCCTTCCGGCCAGCGGATTCAGCGCCGTAGCCGCGCCCGCAGCGACTCGATCAGGAGGTCGACACCGAGCTCGAACGTGCGATCCGCTCGTGCGGTGCCTCGGTCGGCGTCCGCCAGCAGGCGCCCGAGCGTCCTGGTGTCGCTCCTGGGCTCCCAGACGTCGTCCGGCGAGGCGAGATCGAGACCGAACCCGATCGCGAACGCATCGATGACGGCGATCACCGACAGCACCTCGTCCTCGGGGAATCCGCCCTCGACGAGCACCGTCGCGAGGTCGTCGTAGGCGGCGATGACGCCGGGATGCGTGATCGTCTTGCCGATGAGGAGAGGAACGAGCTGCGGGTGGTCCGCATACATGCGCCGCTGCGCCGACAGGAGGTCGACGAGGAATCGGTCCCAGCTCTCGCCTGTCGGCTCCACCCGGTAGTCCTCGACGAGGCGCCCGCGCATCACCTCGGTGATCCCGTCCATCCCGTCGACATGGTTGTACAGCGACGACGGACGCACTCCGAGCCTTCGCGCGATCGCGTTGACCCCGAAGGGCTCACCTGCCCTCGCGAGTTCCAGCCCCGCCGCGCCGATGATCTCCGGGGACAGCAGGGGACTCGATGGCCTCGGCATGACTCGTCTCTCTTCCGTCTCGGCTTCCGTCGGAGAAGGTCTTCCCTCCGCCGCGCCTCCTGTGCATAATAGTGAACACCATTCGTTGACGAACACCATTCGTTTTACGCCGACCGCGCCACCCCCCGCAGTCACCACCCTCCTTCTGCGCACACCGTCGTGCCCCTCCCGCTTGGAGCCCCTTTGAGCACCGTCGACCTCAGCACCCGAGTACCCCTCCGACTCCCCACGGCGACGGCGACCTTCGCCATCGGCATCGCCGGCTACCTCGGCGTCAACCTGTCGCCCTACATGATCACCGCCGCGCAGTCCGGCCTCGGCATCGACGTGCTCGCGGCGAGTTGGCTCGTCACGGCGACACTGCTGCTCACCGCCGTCGCAGGACTCGCCATCGCACCGCTGTGCGCCGGGGCTCATCGGCGCACCGTCGCTCGGATCGGTCTCGCTCTCGCGGTTCTGGGCTTCGCCACCGCAGCGCTCGTGCCCCCTCTGATGATCCCCGCGCTGCTGCTCGGCGGCGCGGGTGCGGGCGGCGCAGTGGCAGCCTCCGGTGCGGCACTGGCAGCGTTCCGCAACCCGGACAGGGTCGCAGGCTTCAACGGTCTGGCCAATCGCGGCGTCATCACGGTCGTACTCGCGGTGATCCCCCTCATCGGGCTCGCACCGATCGACGTCTTCGGCGCGCTGGCGCTGTTCAGCATCCTGGGGCTCGCTGCATCCGCGTGGCTGCCGGCGGCACCGGTACAGGATCCCCGCGCTGCGGCGGCCGTGGCCGAAGCCATGCCGATCGAGGTGCCGCCGACCGGGGCCGTGCGCCTCTCCCCTGCACGCTCGCGCACCGTGACGCTGGCCGGGTTCGGGCTCCTCGTCGTGTTCGCGCTCTGGGCCGCCAGCGAGGACTCGCTCTGGGCGATGGCCGGCATCATGGGCGCCGAGCAGACCGGCCTGACGCCTGAGGGCCTGGGCATCGCACTGAGCGGAGCGACCGCGGGAGGCCTCGTCGGCTCGATCCTGCTCATGATCGTCGGATCGCGCCTGGGGCGGGCGGTGCCGCTCGGCATCCTGCTCGTCACCGGAGGCGTGCTCAAGATCGTCGAGGGATTCACCACGGATCCGACGGCCTTCATCGTCGTCTTCGTGGCGTGGAACACGATCTACGCGATCGCGTTCATGTACTTCGTCTCGACCTCCGCAGCACTGGATGCAGATGGGCGCTGGTCCGGCCCGCTGCTCGCGGTCTACCTCGTCGGCTCCGCCCTCACCCCCGTGATCGGCGCTGCCCTCGTCGGCCTGCTCGGCTTCCAGGGATTCGCGATCGCCCTCGGCATCGCGAGCTTCGTGCTCGCCGTGCCGGCGAGTGCCATCGCCCTGCTCTCGACGCGCCTCGAACGCGCGGCCCCCGCCACCACCCCGGAGATGTCCCGATGACCCGCACGCTGTACCGCAACGCCCGCTTCTTCACCGCCGGTGACGACACCTGGGCCGAGGCCGTCGTCGTCGACGGCGAGACGTTCGCCTACGTCGGTCCGGAGTCGGGTGCCCCGCACGCGGAGCACGTCGTCGACCTCGACGGACGGACCGTTCTCCCAGGTTTCACGGACGCCCACACGCATCTGCTCATGATGGGCGAGGCGCTCGGTCAGGTCGGCCTCACCGATGCGCGGTCACTCGCCGAGATCCAGGATCGGCTCCGGACAGCCCGCGGCTCGGCGGAGAGCGTTCTGCGAGGACGCGGCTGGCTGTTCGACGCCGTGCCGGACGGCGCGCCGACCGCGGCGATGATCGACGCCGTCGTCCCGGACATCCCCGTCTATCTCGATGCGAACGACTACCACTCCTGCTGGGTCAACTCCGCGGCTCTCGCGGAGCTCGGGATCAACCGCGAGACCCCCGATCCGATCGGCGGGCGCATCGAACGGGACGAGACCGGCGAGCCGACCGGAATGCTGTACGAGACCGCCGCCCAGCAGTACGCATGGGCGCATCGCGACGCATCCACCACGGATGCACAGCGGGATGCCGCGGTGGCACGGGTCGTCGAGGCCTACCTCGCCTCGGGCGTGACCGGCGCCGTCGACATGGCGTTCGACGAGCTCGCCCTGGCGGCACTGGATCGGGCCCAGGACTGCGGCGCGCTGCCATTGCGGATCGCCGCGCACTGGTTCGTCGCCAACACCGGCGACGACGAGTCGAATCTCGCGCAGGTGGCCGAGGCCGCGGATCGAGCGGCTGCCGACCCTCGAGGGGTTCGCGTGATCGGGATCAAGCTCGTGCTCGACGGCACGATCGACGCCTGCACGGCGGCGATGCGCGCCCCCTACGTCGACGGCACGAACGCGGCGCCGATCTGGCCGGCCGAGCGCCTCTTTCCGGTGGTCGCGGCGGCGGATGCTGCCGGGTTGCAGATCGCGATGCATGCGATCGGCGACGGGGCGAGCACTCTGGCGTTGGATGCGATCGAGCACGCGATCGCGGTGAACGGCGGCCAGCCGCGCCGGCACCGGATCGAGCACCTCGAGTACGCGGCACCGGGGACCGCGGAGCGCATGGCCCGCCTCGGCGTGACGGCGTCGATGCAGCCGGTGCACGCCGACCCGGCAATCTTCGCCAACTGGGCGGCCCGCCTCGGCGACGACCGCGTCGATCGCGCGTTCGCCTGGCCGGAGTTCGAGGACGCCGGTGCGCTGCTCGCGTTCTCGACGGATGCGCCCACGGCTCCACACGAGGCACTGGCGAACATGTACGTCGCGGCGACGCGAGCATCCGCCCTGGACCCGGCGATGCCGGCCGTGCATCCGCAGTTCGCCCTGCCGCTGGAACGGGCCATCGCGCACGCCACGAGGGATGCCGCCGCATCGATCGGAGACGGCGACTGGCGCGGACGGATCGCGGTCGGCCAGGCCGCGGACTTCGCCGTGCTAGACACCGACCCGTTCGCAGCCGGAGACGAAGCCCTCCTCACCGCGCGTGTGACGCGGACGGTGATCGGCGGACGCACCGTGTTCGAGCTCTGACCCTTCGACGACTTGAACCGATATACCGGTTTTCCTATAATTCTGGTGAACTCTGGCGGGCAGAGGACGCCCGTCGACCGGACGGTGACGTCATCCCGTCAGGACGCGGTGCTTCCTCTGTCAGTCGATGTGGGTCCTGACTGATTGGAGTGTTGAGATGTCCGCGATGCCCGATCCCCGATTCGAGCTCCGCAAGGTCACGGAGACCGAGTGGCTGATCCTCGACCGCCGATACGAGGCGCACGATGCGCGTCAGACGGTGGCGTGCATCTACCAGGTCGACGCCGTCGAGGTCGACGTGCTGTGGCTGCGGAACCTGCCACTGGCGAACTCGTACATGTCGGCCGACGACGTGCTGAGCGATCTGCAGCGGTTCCACAATCCGCCCAGCCGCTCGACCGCGCCGATCCGGATCCCGCACCTGCCGCCGATCACGGCCGCTGCCAGTGCGCCTGCCGGTGCCGGTGCCAGTGCTCCTGCGGTCGGCAGTGCTCCTGCAGTTGCCAGTTGAGGCAGATCCGGAGCGGGGAGGATGCCGCGCCATGGCCGCGACCTAGGCTGGGATCATGCTCTACGCCCTGATCCGCCCTGTCGAGTCCAGCACCGCCGAGGTCATCGGCACCACCCTCGCGGAGGTGCTCGTCGAGCTCGACCAGCACAAGCAGCCGGGCTTCGATCTCGTGTCGGCCCCCGTGCGGATGCTCAAGGGCGAAGCCAAGATGGAGGCCACCGGCACCTTCAAGCGCGTCGACGGGGTCCGCGAGATCGAGGCGGACGACATGGCGTCTCTCGAGGCGCAGGTGCCGGACGGCTGGCGAATGCTCACCGTGCGGCACGCGTAGGTCACGATCTGGACCTCGTTCTGCAGAACGGCCCCTGACCGACGCGTTCGTCGGTCAGGGGCCGTTCCGTTCAGGATTGCGAGGCGGAATCAGCCGCCCGAGGGGTTCTCGAGGGGCTTGCCGTCTTCGTCGGTCGTCTCGTCCTCGATGATCTCGTCCGTGCTCTTCGACGACGAGTCATCGGGTGCGCCACCCGAGGCCGTGTCGGCCTCTTCGTCTGCACCCGGGGTTCCCTGCGTGTTCTGCGGATCGCTCATCTGCATCTCCTCTGCCGGTCGGTCGTTCGGTCGATACGACGCTAGGCCTGCAGAGCGATCTCGAGGCAGGGGGTTGACGGGCGCGCCGTGCAGGGTACGGCGCGATCGTATTCTTGCGCCGGCATCCGCAGCGGTGGGGGCGCCTTCCGACGAGCGAGACCCCAGATCGCTCGACGGAAGGCTCAGAGCAGTGTGCCGATCTCCCCAGGCCAGCACAGCGACGCTCTGAAAGAGCAGACTAGGTCGGCATTTCGCTGGGGTCCACCTCTTGACAAGGGGCGGAGGAGAAGTGCGGTGGCGTCGTGGTCATGGATGACGTGCGGACGTTGACTCGCGTCCAGTGGCTTCACCGGGACATGGGGAAGGCCCGGAGACTCTTGCGAGTTTCCGGGCCTTATCTGGTCGGGCTGACAGGATTTGAACCTGCGACCTCTTGGAGGATCCGGTCGATTTCCGGTCTCCGTCGATCGTCTCGGGAACTCGCGGATTCCCCTGTGCTTACAGGGAACCAGGCGGTTCGCTTGGTCCGCGTGTACCCGGTTGGTGGCGGGTCGTGGCGGGTGATTTAGGTGGGTTCCTGCTGGATCGAGCGCACCACCCGAACCAAGAACATTTGAGTGCTCGTTGCCGATGGCGTCTGAACGCCGATCGGGCGAGAAACCGTGCTTTCCGTGTTTCTCGTAACAACGACACTACCGAGGATCATCGGGTGATGCCGAACAATCTGCAGGATTCTGGTCATGACTCTGATCACCAGTTCTCGGCATCGCCGAACCGACTGACGGGGACGAATCCAGGTCTCTCGCGGTCTGAGCGATGGCCTCGCTGCCTTCACCAAGTGCAGCAAGGAGCTGCGACACCGTGAGCACCTCGTATGGGCGCGAGACCCAGTAGCCGGCCGGCGTTAGATGGCGAGTAACGAATCGTGTCTGAAGAACGTAGGCGCCCTGATCCGGCAATGGCTCCAGACCGAGCTTCTTCGCTATGTCTTCAAGATTCGGCTTCAGCTCTGCCTCCTTCCGGGCGAGCTGAGTGGCATAGCAAGGCTTAACCCTGCCCTTGTTCTCCGAGTCGCTGTAGAAGGTCCGCAGCTGGCGCGCTGTCTCCGCAAAGCCATAAACGGATGCGGGGTCTTTCGCCTCGATCAACCAGATGTTCGGATCGCCGCTACGTCCACAAACAAGGTCGACTTCTGTCGTCAGCTCCGGGACGCCCAGACGAGCGTGGTCGCCAGGCTTCACGCGCGCGATGGTCTTGAACCCAACTTCTTGAAGCTGCCGCTCAAGTGTTCGCTCGAACGCCTTGTTCCTCCCCGATCGTCTCTCAGCAAGAGCCTTGGACACCTTGTCAGGCACCTCGCCCGTCCAGGGAAGAACGCCCTGCGTCAGGTGATTGTTGTAGACGCTCAGGGTTGTCAGGAGATACTGCGGAGCGATCAGGATGGCGCCATCCGCACGTCTTACAAGCGGTTGAACGAGTAGACGATGCCTGCGGGTCCGTGTCTGCCACGGCTCCCAACTACTGGATCGCAGAACATCTGAAGACGCTGTGAGCATTTGCAATGCGTGCCTGAGACGCAACTGCTGTTCTTCACCGGGATCACCGGCTGCTTCAAAGACCCAGCCGAGAGCCTCGTCCTCTGAGGCGAATGTGATGCTTCTGCCATCGTCGAACGAATCCCACTGCGCAAGCGCCATCAAGACCATGAAGAGATCGGAAGTGGACGCACCGAAGGATTCCAGCATCGCCGGGTCAACGGCGTCCTCAACTCCTCCTGCGCCTGCCTCGTCGTCATCGAGTACCGGGCCGAGGCGGATAGTGGCTGCCGCCGTGTTGAGAGATCCCCTTTCCAGCACCCATGAATCATCAGTCACGTGATCGTCGTCTTTGAAGGTGAGCTCGTATGCAGAACTGATCTCGATGATCGCGGGAGCAACCCGGTGGTGCAGCCGCTCGCTCAACGTCGTCATTGTGCGATATGCATCTGCGGCAGCTAGGAGCGCACTCCAGCTCTGAGCCGTAACAGGCTGTTGCCCATCAACATTTGGGTCCAGTCTCAATGCGGCTTCGACGATGATCTCGTTGCACTGCCGTAGTTCGAGCGTTTCGCTGGCAAGCTCGGCCATGCGCGCCACTGGATCCCACTCCGTGCTCAGATTCTGGGCGACGCGGGTCAGGTTTCCTTGTTCTTCCTGGAGGTGGTCATAGACACGATTGAGTTGCTCCATCCCCATGGCGACGATCACATCGGTGTTGTGCAACGCAATTCGATCGTTGAGCTGTTCCAGAGCTGCGGGCGCGAGATGGGTTCTGACTAGCGCATTAGCTTCGATCCCACGGTACGCGCCGGGTTGTATGTCCGTCGCGTGCAAGCGACGGGCGAAAGATGCAGTTGCCGCTGATTCGTCAGACGAGCTCAGCTGCCAGGGCCTCGGCAGATGGTTGAGTTTGGTTCGCGCGGTCTTCGTCTCGAGTATCAGGAATGGTCGGCAGGTGAGCCATTCGCGTCCGATCTCTTGCGCAACACTGTCACCGACGCCGCCGTACGCAAGAAGCTGTTCGAGGGCGTTGGCTGTGAGCGCATTGGCTGCGAAGGGCTTGCCGTCCGCCTGCGGCACGAACTCCTCCAGGTCGAAACTCCAGAGCGCCACGCGCGGAGCACCCTCCGTTCGAGTCCGCGAAGATGAGAACTCAACCACCTCATCGCCTCGTTCAACCGCCCGAAGCCAGAGCCGGTATCCGCGGGTTCCGAGGTCTTCGTGCGCACGTCGCCACGACTCACCGATTGCGTCGAAGGCGAAGATGAGGCCCCCACAGACGTCGAACAGGAACCGATACTCCTGGCTGTCCGTCCAGTCCGGGTCGGACCTGACGATTGCGATCGGAGGTGTGATGAGAGGCAGGGACCAGCCGATGCGATTAGGTGCATGGTGGGTTCCCCGTCGATAGTCGTATTCGCTCTCGGGGCCAAGGAACGATACGGACGCGACGTTGCCGGATGAGATTTCGGCCATCTCCGCGTGCCGTAGCGGCGGTAGCCCTGTTCCGTGAAGCGCGACTTCTAAGCGCGAGAGAGCGACCGCACGCTCCCACTCGGCTTCTCCTGCGTGCGCCTCGAAGTACATGTGTGTTGGGCTGATCCCGCCTTTGAAGAAGGTCTTGTCGTTTGTCCTCCATGGTTCCCAGTAGTTGATTGCTTCCCAGCCGAAGCTGGATGGGAATTCTGGTGAGCTCAAGTCACGGACGAATCGATACAGGTCGTCGTCAGCTGTTGCTGTCTCCGCAATCCAGGTGAGGTCTTCCAGTGCGAGGGTTGCTTGGCCAGGAGCCTGAGGTGCCATCAGATGGGATGTGCCTGCGACGATGACAAGCGGAACAACGCTTGCGCCGGGGAGCAATTTGATGGTGCCGCCACCAGCGATCTGTGCCGAGATCGGGCCGTCGGACGGGTCATGGTCCCGGACGCGGTCTGCCAGCGTTACGCACGCTGGCGACGACGGCCCTGTTCTAGAAAGGTCTTCTGTGAAGAGGATCGATACCGCGATGAAGTTTGGCCCGTCGACCGGAACGAGCCACTGGATTTCGTTCCCTGTCAGTGGAGGCGTCTCATCGGGTGCTTTGGGCGGCGCCTCGATCAAGGTATTCGAGAACCGCCAAAGTGCGCCGCGGATCGCATCGATGCAGGAAGCCCGGAGCGCTCGCCTAGCGCGGTTATCACGTTCAAGGTCATCGACAAGTTCCGTGACCGCGTGAGCAAGCACTTCGGGGACATAGGTCGGTGGCAGCCATCGATAATGCGGGTCAGCGGTTGAGAGGCGATAACGCAGAGTCCGCCCGAAGGGACTCGTCGGACTTTCGTGGTTGTACTTTGCCGAGACCGCCGGCGAGGTCATCCATTCAAGCGCAAGCAGATCCGCTTGGTCTAGTTGGAGCGACTCGAGCGGGTCAGCGGAAACGAGCTTGCCTGCGGCGTCCAGTTCGTTGACTGGAAGTTCGATTTCGTCGCCGAGTTCGATGTCCGGAGCCGGTTGCCACTCCGGCAGCAGAGTGTTCAGGCAGTAGTCCACGTACCTGAGCGCTACTCGGACAACGTTGGCGATGCCAAACTTGTGCCGCCGCACAAGTCGATCGTCTACCGCGTCGGCAAGTCGCAGAGCCCGGGAGAGGTCGGCTATCGGTCTCTCGATCAAACCTGGCACATAGCGCAGCAGTTCGTCATCAACTCGGACTGTCGCGACATTGGTGGGGTCGGTCGAGATGTAGTCCTCGTGCATGACACCGATGCCCTTGGACTCAGCCGCCGTGTCAACCAACTCCTGTACGTCAGGGAGAGGCTCTCTTGAACGCTCGTTGGAAACGGAACTCGCGCGGAGGCTGGCGGCGAGCGCCACACCGATTGATACGGCCCGGTGACGCGCGGACGGGGACGAAGCTGCCGCAAAAAATGTGGCCCACAGCTGGTCGGGGTCGAACCGACAATAGATTCGAGCAAGTTCGTCGGGTTCGGGTGCCGCCGGCTTTGCTTGAGCGCGCTTCGGTTTTCTCGTCTTACTCCGGCCCATGCCAGCCTCCGAGTTCACGTGGAAGATACGACCTCATGTGTCGTGTTCGACAGTCGATGTCGACGCAACGCCCAGCACCTGAACCGGCACCGGATGCTGCGAGCCTATAGCTGGCCCGACATGTCCTACGGCGATGCCGCGCGGGGGGCGGCTGCGAGCTGACCGTCGCGGCCGGTCTAGCTGGACGCATCAGCCGCGATGACAGGCCAGGTCCGCCCGGCAGAAAGGCTTTAACTGTATAGACCTAGCCTGAGGTCGACGGATCTTCGGCCGCCGTGCCGCCCTGCTCATCTTCTGGACGGCGAGACGCTTGCCTATCGTCAACCACGGTCACGCCAACGGCTGCGATCTGCATGACGATCGAGTCGTCATTGCAGAGGACTCGTCGTGCGAGCTTGGCAGCGTGCGAAAGATCGGGGTGCTCATCCACAGCGTTTCGGAGCCGATCCTGCGGCACACCCAATTCGTGAAGCAGGTTCAGGATCACCAAGCTTGCGGTGACCTCAGCGACAGCATGAAGGTGGTTCAGATCGTTATCGCCGGTTCCGACGTGCGCGAGATTGTTGCGCGCATCTTTCGCCGCTTTGGCCCACACCTCAGGTTCATGCACGAGGCGGAGGCCAGCTTCGCCGACTCGGCCCACAAGATCGAGGAGCCGCTGCTTGAGAGTGGGGACATTTGAATGCTCCGTGAGACGGTCCGAGAGCCACGCCTTGCGGTCACCTGGCGCCGCTTCCAGGAGAGCTTTGCGCAGTGACTTGAACTCTTCCGGAGGAATCGGCGGGGCCGGGTCAAGCGCACGATGGAACGACTCCGCGGCGGCAACAGCCGTAACAACTCTCGTCTCGATGTAGCCGCTCCGCACATACCGCAAACCGAGAATCATGCTGCGCGCGGCAGCGAACCTGTCGCGGACATCTAGCCAACGAGGAAGGAGCTCCTCGAAGGGAAGGTCATCAAGCGTTAGGACGTAGTTGCGCAGATCGAGGGCCTTCGCATCCGGCTTGGGCTTGACTACCCGCACCTGATACACGGTGATCTCATGCGGCTGGTCCCGCATCGGATGATCGACGGGCCAATCGTCAGGAGTCGGCGGCAGGAACACGCGCATACTGATGATCCCGCACGCACGGAGCGTTGAGAGGGACAACAGGTCTGCCATGCCTCCGAGCAGATCGAGCCAGTACTCGAAGGACTGCGGCTCCTCGCGCTCGAATCTGATGACCTGATGTTCGCGCACGCGCGTCAGGGTTTGGGACCGGGTCTGCTCAGAATACGGATGCCACGCATAGTGGCTAAGCTTGACTGTCAGCGGGCCCGATTCGGCCGTGAGAGCTTCCAGGTGCCCCAACTCGATCGCGCCGCTGAGGTCGCGTTCTGGCCCGAAATAATGTGTCTCCTGGATGCCAGTTCTGCGCGACCAGACGGTCATGTCCTCCACGTGTGCGGAAGCAGCCGTAAACGCTGGTTCGTCCGGATCGTCCATATGCGCGCCCACCAGCGCGGTGTGTGCCCTCAACTCCAGCTTGTCAGGCGTCCCGAACATCCCGCCAAGGCTGAACGAACGCGCAGTTGTGACGTGGACGCTCAACAAGGTGATGAACTTGCCGTCACCGATGCCGACGACCACTGGCCAGTGCTGAAGCTCGTCGGTGACGATCGTGGAGCCGTTCTCACCCGGGCGCGTTACGTTGTATTGCCAGCCGCCGATGAGCCGAAGCCGTAGACCCTTGTCCGGCGAGTAGGTCAGCACCCCAGGCACCTTGTTGTCGGGATCCTCGGGTCGCCACCACTGGCCCGTCCAGTCCTGATGCTCGTCTAGCAGAGTTTCGGTCACGCCTTCATAATGCACCTACGCTACGACATCGAACCGTGTCGGGATGCCGTCGCCGCAAGCGCGAACCGGCGCGTGAAGCTCGCAAGAGTGAATGCGCCGGGAGCGCCCACTCGAGGGTTCCTGTGTTCGATGTCCATACCGAACAGGTGCGTCCTGCTCCCACCCACGAATCGGGAGCAACTGGCACGGTCGCTCCGCTACCGGAGCGCGGCGGACCGAGAGAGCAGTGAGGGCGTCAAAGTGATGGGTTTCGATGACCGGATCACATCTCACCAACTAGAAAGTCCCGGAAACCCTTGAGTTTCCGGGACCTCTCGGTCGGGCTGACAGGATTTGAACCTGCGACCCCTTGACCCCCAGGTGGCAGGATGATCGGTCTTAGCCTGCTTGACCAGGGGTTTTGCTTTTCAGGAGTGTGCTCTGGACGTCACGTTTTGCAGGGTTTGCAGGCTGTTGGTCACCTGATTGGTCCACTTCGCCAGCAGCATCTAGCAGAGACACCCACGGCCCATCAGGCCGCTACGGCACTCCCCCTGGCGTAGGACAGTGCGTCTGTCGACCAGGCGCGAACGTACTCCTCATGCTCCTGGTACTCGTGTTCGTCGTATCTTCCATTCACCTTCGAGAGCGCCATAAGTTCTGTGAGCCGGAGCCGATCGATAACCACCCCGTAGTCGTTCTCCCGAAAGCGTGCCTTCTCCGTCGCAACCGTTCGGAAGTCAACCTTCTTCTCTTCTGACTGCTCGTGATGCTGGGGGAAGGGAACGAAGAGCATCTCGATGTGCTTGTGTGAGGGCATCTTCACGAACCAAGGAAGGAAGTGACCTTCAATGAACGACTTGATGGGTTTGGCGGTCCAGTTGCTCCCAGACGCGACTTGCCCGTAAGCGACGATCGAAGCGGCCTCGCCGTCAAGAAAAGGTCGCCAGGCGACGATGTCGACAGTTCCATCAGCCGCATGTGGTGAGAGTCCGGTCGGTCGGTCGTCCGGCGCTACAGCGGTGCCCATAGAGGAAGCAAGGTCTTGGATCGCTTTGAGCATCCCCGATCCGTCGGGACGCGGAAAGCCGAACCAGTACGCACGCCCGCCCAGCACTTCTGCGGCCGTCAGATACGACTCAACTTGGAGAGCTCTCGCGCTCGACTTGAACACCTCATGGTCGCTCTTCGTCGGCAAGAGCTCGGAGTGGATAGCGGAGATCAGAAGGCAGCAGACATAGCAGTCGTGTGCGGCCTGATCAGCTTCGCTCAGCGCCGCTCGACGCCTAAGCGCCCATTTGCCGAACTCCGATACGAGCTCGAAGGGGTACAGAGCGCCAAGCACGCGCTCACGGTAGGCAAGCTCCTCGTAGACGCGCTCAGAAAGCTGATCGTTCTCAGGTTCCAGGATCTCCTCATCGACAAGCTCGGCGTCGAGATCGGTCAGCAGGCTTCCATGGTCAGGCTCCCTCTGAACGGTCTGGCTTCGAATCAGGCTCTGCTCATTGGCTCCCGACTCGTCAACAAGCGCATGCAGTTCTACCCAGTCGGCCGCCACGCTCCGCGTCGAGCGTTCCAGTGGCGCGTTAATTCTCATCGGCGGAGTTGCCTCGAAGGTGCGCCTCTTTCATCGCGTTGACCACGATGGTCACCACACGGAGGGTCGATTCGGCATCATCAACCAAGTCAGACTTGGGGTCGTAGCGAGCAATGATGCGCGAGACGTCCTCGGCCGAACTGGCGAGTTGATAGAACGCCTTTTCAAAGGCCTTGGCCTTGTCCTCCACGACGTCGAAAGCCCGGTCGAGGTCACGGTTGGACTCAAGTACCCGGACTGCGCGATCGCTGCCGAGTACGTTTACGAGTCGTCCGAGGTCGGGATTCTGACTCCGAATGAGCGCCGGCTCGTCCTCCTGTCCGTAGAGCCATGACAGGAAGTTACGAAGCTGCGGTCGGTGTGACGCGGGCACGGGGTTTGCTGGCAGCACTGAGTTGTCGCTCTCGGGCAGTCCGAGGAACTGGCGAACGTTCACCGTGGACAACGCAGTGTAGAGGTGCGAGAAGTAGAAGGACTTCTTGGACCGGAGTTCACGGTCGAAAAGCTTGGCTTCCTCCGCTTGTTCCAGGACGACGACACCGTTGACGAGTCTGCTGACGGTGTTGTGGCCATCTCCCAGCCTACGGCTCACTTCATCGATATCGTCCCCGTCTTGGAGCCACGAGTGCGCGAATCTCGCCTTCGCGTAGGAATCCCACTTAAACGCGCCATTGACGTGCTTGAACCCGATGAAGTCGCGCGCTTCTTTGCGACTACCGACGTAGTTCACCTGGATTTCAGTCGGTACAGCGTTGGCGTGTAGTGGCTGCGGGAGGGACACCTTGAACTGCTGCTGGAGGCGAGGACTCGCAATGATGCGCAGAGCTGCGAGGCGCCGATTGCCTTCGACGACGGTTCGCGTCGACTCTTCGACGATGAGAGGCTCAAAGTCCAGCCATCCCGAGTTCCCGATCGACTGGATCAGCTCGCCCAAATCTGCCTGAACGTAGAGGTAGGCGATCGCCTCATCCTCGTCGGTGAACTTCGCGTCCGGCATCCGCGGGTTCGACAGATCGAGGGATAGCGTGTCGGGTGCCGCCTTTTCGAGCCGCGCCATCAGGACGCTCCTTCTATAGTGCCGCCCACACGCTGCACCAGATCAGCGTGGGCGGATTCGAGTTCTTCCGGGATCGCGAGGTGGGGTGAGAACACCATGACTTCGTTAGCCTTCATAACGCGGTGTGCGGAGTAGTTCAGGGCAAAGAGTCGTCGTCGGAGAGTTGAGTAGAGCTCTGCGACCTGGGGGACGTTGTCGTAGGTAAGAATCCACTTCGCTCGCTCGACACTCTTCAAACGTTCAGCAAGCGCCTTGTGGTCGGCTTCTTGGAACGCGTTGAGGTACAAGGAGCCAGCCTTCTCGAAGTAGGGCGGGTCTGCGTAGATGAAGGCGTCCTCGCTGTCGGAGTAGCGTGAGATCACGTCTAGACCGTCTTCGTTGGTCACGGCGATACGGTCCGCGTGCAGCGCGATCAACCTGATCCGCTCCGCCAGACCCTCCCGATTGAAGCGAGCGTCGATCTTATAGTTTCCCGTCTGGTCCTTCCCGCCGATCGGCCCGCCGTTCAGCACACCGGAACGGTTAGTCCTGTTGAGGTAGAAGGTGGCGAACCCAAGGGGAAGGTGGTCCTCTCTCGGCGATGTCAGGTAGACCTCTCGCTGTCGCTCCCACTCATCCACGGTGAGTTCAACGTTGTTGACGAGCCGCGTGAACTCGCCAGGCTGCGTAACGACTGCGTTCCAGAACGCGAACACCGCCGGGTCGAGATCGTTGATTGCGATTCGCTCGACCTGACCGGATACCAGTAGCGCAAGAGCGGCCCCGGCTCCCCCGGCGTAGGGTTCGACGTAGACGCTTGAAGTGAGGTCGTTCTCGCGGATGATGGTCCGCAGTCGCGAGTAGAGCAGTCCCTTGCCACCGGGGTACCGAAGAGGTGAAATGGTCACTCTCTTCCTGGCAGATGTCGCTGTTCGCGTCATGGTTTGAGTACCGCTTTCATGACTCCTTCGATGGTCGCCCAGCATTCGCGAACGTCATCGGGTGTGGCAAAGATGTGATGGTTGTGGTTGGTTGCGTCGAGGTGGGCCTTCGACCCGACGAAGCCGTAGCGTCCACCGCGAATCTTCTGTACGGGCTGGATAAAGGCGGTCTGTCCGGTCGTCTTGAAGTGCTCTTCGAGCCAGACGAGGCAGTTCGAGAGATACACGAATCCCTGCTCATTGGAGCCCTTCTTGATGTCCTCCCCGAGCACCTCGGCATGGGCCTTGATCGTCTTCTCCAGGAAGGTGCGCAGTAGGTCGAGGGTCGCGTTTGGAAATCGCTGGATGTTGATTGCGGAGAGTTCCTTGACGATCTCGTGAATCGACGCGGGGAAAGTGGTCGGAACCGTGAGATTGTCTGTGTTGAGGTAGTTCCGCTTCCTCGGGAACGGCTTTGCCTTGTCACTACCTGCATCCGATTCCGTGTCAGATGACGTCTGGTCACCATCGCGGTGCTCGCCATTCGGTCCGCCCTCTTTGTGGTTGGACCCTGCCGAGCCTGCATTCGATGACGAGGATTCATGAGATGCGCTGTGGTCGGCAGTCGAGTCCTCGTACTCGTTGAGCAAGTCGCGCAGTTCGTCCATGTAGGCGACGTACCGTTCGCCGGAGGTTCTGTTCAGGACACGCGTGTTGATAGCCCCGTCACGAATATCGGAGACGATCTTGGTCGCCAGACGTTCGAAGAGAACTCGCGACGAACGAAGTTCTACATTCCCTGTGCCGCTATCGATTTCGATACCGGCGAGCTGCAGGAACTTGTCGTTCTCGTAGAGCCGTGCGAGAGTCGACACGGGAAAGCGGCGACGATTGACGTAGTCGCGGAGCGACGGGTCAGCGAAGCTGACGCCGCGAAAGAGTCCGAGAATCTTGCTTCGAGTGATGAACTTTCGGACATCGATGGTCGGGTACTGCGCGACGAGCTGCTCGGCGGTCTTGCCACCGTCAAGCTGTGCTTGGAAGAACGCCGCTTGCCGAGCCGGGCTCCAGGCAACACGCTGGTTTCCGGTGTGGAGCGCCGCGATCAGTTGGTCGGCATCGTCTTGCGTGGGCGCCTTCTTCACGGTGATTTGCCGGAGTTCATCACGGCTCTCGATGCTCTGCGCGAGCTTGCTGATTCGTGCTTGGTGGTCCGGCGCGAGATACGGGTTTTGAATCGCTTTGAGCGCCGCCACTCGACGGTTTCCTTCGACGACAACGAGAGTGCCGTCACGCTCAACGACGATGGGGACCTCGTGAGTCAGAAGACCGACTTTCGTGATGCCTTCAACAAGGTTTAGAGCCTTCTCGTTCGTGAAGAGGTCCTGAACAATGTCGGACTCAGGGACTCCGTCGGGGATGTCCAACCGGACGTTTCGGGGGTCGAGTCTGACACCGTTGACGATGTCAACGGTCAGCTCTTCCCATGTCGCCATGTTGATCACAGCCGCCTACCTCGCCATGCAGCGGGCATCCCGATCTCGGTCGTGTCGAAGCTCTGCACCTTACTCATCCACGATCCCCGCCTTAGGTTCGCTCGACCCTCGGACATAGTCCAGGACGTCGCGCTTCGGGAAGCGCCAAGCTCGTCCAACCTTCTCGCCTGGCAACTTGCCGGAACGCACAAGGGAGAGAACCGTCTTGGTGCTGACGCGAAGGAGCGCGGCAGCTTCCTCCGTAGTCAGGACTTCGTGATCTTCCGCCATCTTCCGGCTCTCTCCTCTTTTGGGACGTAAGTTCACGCTACCAGCGGTGCACCGCGCATGACCAGGCACACGCCGCTCCTCGATGCCGTACCGCGTGATCTGGACTCAAGGACGCCGTCTCGATCACGACCCCGCCCGAACGCCGCGCCACTCCTTTACCCTCGCGTGCAGCAGCCGGAGGACGCTGGCGGGTCCGTTCAGGGTCAACTTGACCGAGTTCCACGCGCACAGCAGCACTACGAGGTTGAGCCATCGGGGGCCGCCGGCTTCGATGGTCGTGACGCACCAGTAGGCGGCGAGCAGGTACGGGATCGCGAGGAGCATCGCGGGGATACCCCAGCGCAGGCCGCGGCGGGTGCGGGTGGCGGCGATGAGGAGGTTCGTGGGCGCGTAGCTGAGGATGTCGCGGGTGCGGACGCTGGCCGCCCAGATGAGCCGGAACACGGGCATAGTCCTTCCAGGGGTTCGGCGACAAGAACCTGAAAGGACCGCCCAGCGTGCGGGGTGGTCATACCGTCGCGGGGAGCGACAGCGCCAATATAGAGGCCGCCTCGTCCTCCACTGTAGAACGGTGGCCTGACATCGGGAAGGGCACCGGGCTCACAGCGCGCGGCGGACCGGCTCTCGTTCCGGCCTACGCTGCGGCTCCTCCCCTGCTCCCCGTGCGAGGCTGCGTGCCCGGTCGAGGGCGGCCTTGGCCCGGGCGGCGTCGATCTTCTCCGCGTCGTTCTCGGACGGGGTTCCGAGCGGAGTGGGATCGGTGATGCCGTAGCGGTCGCGGTAGGCGACGACGGTGCGGGCAAGTCGCCGCCAGGTCGCTTCGGTCTTGGCATCCTTCGGCGGGGCGCCAAGCGCATTCGTCCAGGTCTGCTTCTCGGTGAGCGCGGTATCGAGGAGCGCGTCGGCGCGGGTCTCGATGAGGTCGCGTCGTTCGGTGAGCGCCTGCCGGAACTCGCTGCTCACGGTGCCGGTGGCTTCGGGGATGAGTCCAGTGATCAGGCGGGGTGCCTTGCGGGCGCGGCCGGACCCCGCTGGCCTCGCTGTGGCTCGGGAGACGCGGTAGTGGAGGACGGCGGCGATGTCGTCGGCGTCGGTGAACCCGCGCGCCCGCACGAGGCGCGGCAGCAGCGTTTCGATGTCGTGGTGGTTGGCCTCGGCGCGGCGGAGCTCGGCGGTCAGCGCCCCGAACGTTGGGGATGCGATCGCGTCCTCGGCCTCCTCCTCGGTGAGACCGGACGCGCGGACGAGGAGCGCCCACCTGTCGCGTTGCGCGGCTGCCGCCAGCGTCTCGTACTCGGCCGCGAGCTGGCCGATGTTCGCCCAAGCGTCCTGTTCGGCGGTGATGGTCTCGTGGGCGGAGAGCTCGGCACCGACGTGCTGGAGCACCCCGAACAGCACCGACCGGGCGGTGGCCTCGGTGTTGTCGCCAGGATGCGGGCCGTCGTGGGAGTCGTCAGGCTTGTCGGTCACGACGTAGGCGCGGTTCGTCTCCCGTCCGCGGGTGAGCGCCACGTACAGGTTCTCCCTGGTCATGCTCGCGTCCGCGAGCACATGCGAGGTGTCCACCGTGATGCCTTGGGCCCGGTAGGAGGTGACGGCGTAGCCGAGGTCGAGGTGTTCGGCCACATACGCGGCGGGGAGCACAACCGAGGCTCCCCACTTGCGGTCGGCGCGGCGGAGGGTGAGGGAGCCGTCGTCGCGGACCTCGGTGACCGTCCAGCGGTCGCCGTTGCGGACCCAGCCGCGGCCGGCGCGCAGGCGGCGGTCGTTGTGCCGGGTGATGACCGAATCCCCGACGGCGGCGCGCGTGCCGTCCAGCAGCGCTACCTCGCGGCGAGCGTCCACGGTGCCGTCGAGGATCAGGTCCGTGCGAGCGCGCTGGTTAAGCGCCTGGATGGATTCGTTCGAGTCGGTGACCAGCACCGTCGCCCGTCCGGCCTGCCTGTCGGCTTGCCACGCAATGTAGGCGGCGTCGACCATCGTCTCCATCTCGCCGCCCTGGATGCGGTCGTGCTCTATGTAGGTGTCGATGACCTCGGTACGCCCGTGCCGGAGCCCGAGGGACGCGGTCTTCTCCCATATGTTCGTGAAGCGGTGGATGTCGACCAGTTCGGGGGCGTCGCCGCGGTCGTGGATGAGGAGGGAGAAGGCGCCGCCGGCGTCGACGGACTGGAGCTGTGCGTAGTCCCCAACCAGCAGCACTTTCGCCCCGGCCTCGGAGGCGAGACGGGCGATGCGGTCGAGGGACAGGGTTCCCGCCAGCGACGCCTCGTCCACGATGACGAGCTGCCCCTTGCGGAATGTTTCTCCCTGGACGAGGTGGTTCTGCCACCACTTCGCGGTGTTCTCCGTCTGGATGCGGAGGTCATCGGCGAGCACCTGCGCTGCGACCGCAGATGGCGCCAGTCCGACCACGGACCCGCGGCCGTGCTCGTGCTCCCAGGCCCGCCGCAGAGCGTTCATGGCGGTGGTCTTGCCCGCCCCGGCGGGGCCGACCAGGACATCGACGATGCGCCCAGACACCGCGACGGATGCGAGCGCAGCGGTTTGCTCCTCGCCGAGCACCCGCCCCTGCCGGTCGGGGCGGGCCGCGATCCGCTCCACGGTTTCCAGCGGCACCGTGGGAGCGGTCGTCGTGCGGGCGCGCTCGAGGAGGCGGTCTTCGGCGGCGAGCAAGAGTTCGGAGGAGAACACCGTCGAGTGCTTCGGGCGGAACACGCTCGTGCCGTCCGGGCGGCGGAACGCCACCGGGCTTGACGTGAGTTCCGGTGGGGTCAGCCGCAGTGAGGCGGCTTCGGCGGCGTCCATCACCAGCCCGACGATCGCCTCCCGATCCGTGGTGGACGCGAAGCGGTAGCCCATCGTCTGCCGGGCCGCCTCGGCGGTGAGGTTCCACCGCCTCCAGGTGGACCGCTTCTCGCCGACCGTCTCGACCACGCTCTGCCCGAGGGAAGCAATCACATCCAGCGGGACGTCGTCGGCGCGTAGCAGCAACGGCGCCTCCTTCGTGGTGACGCGCCGCGCCCACGCGGTCGCATCCCGCCCGAGCAGGCGGCCGGCTCGCTGCCGCCATTCGGCGGTCAGGTCGGCGAGGGACCGGACCTGCTTCTCGGGCCTCGTGATGAGGGTGGCTTGGGCGCGGAGCTTGAGGATCGTCGCCGTCGACGGTTGCCGGCCGTGCTTCTCGACGTACTCCGCGATGAGGCGGTTCTTCTCCATGTCGATGTGCCGGGAGCGGGAGGAGAACTCCGCCACCAGCTGCTCCGGCACCGTCGTCACCGCCCAGGCGGGGTTGCGGTCTCGCCCCATGTCGCGGGCCTCCCACTCCACGCCGAAGGCGCGTGTCAGGTGGTCGGCGAACACTGCCTCGTGCAGCTCGGAGAGCGCGACCGTGGCGGCGTGCATCGGGCGCCCGTCGAGGGAGCGCCATTTTCCGTCGAGGACGGTCTGCACCTTGTTCGAGATGACGACGTGCGTGTGCAAGTGTGGGTCACCCGCGCGGGAGTCGTAGTGGTCGAACGCTGTGGCGATCAGACCGCGGACATCGACTTGTGCAACGGCGCCGTTGCGGGCGGTTGCGCCGGTGCGGGTGGCTGCGACCTCCCGCTCCATGAACGCAACCACCTCCGCGACCGCCGCATGATGCGCATCCGCGATCAACGCCTGCGTCCCCGCATCCGCAACCGCCCACAACACGCTCGCGGACTTCGGGACCGAGAACGTGAAGTCGTACCCGGCGACGGCGCGACGCGTCCCGCGCGCTCGTTCTTCTGCCTCGATCTGCGCTACCGCCTCGGCGCGACTGACCGGTCCGAGCACCGGGTCGAGCGCGGCGGTACGCTCCTCGACACGCCCAGCCACAGTCTTGTAGGCAGGATACGCAAGGCCCAGTGGGTCGCCCGTGACCGGGTTCCGGCCCATACCGACGAGGAGCTGAAGCTGGGACTCAGAGACCTGATCGTCGACCTGGATCGCGCTGCCGAGCGCAGCGACGCCCGCGCCGAGCCAGTGACCCGGCGGACTGCCTTCCTCGGCGTAGTAGCGCATGAACGGTGTCGAAAGCGATCGGTCGCCGTCACCGGCCGCGACGCTGCGCAGCAGGTACCTGTATCCGTCGCCTGCCGACATGACGCGCATCGATACCGTCATGATGAGCAGGTGGGGCCATGTCTCCCGCAGCATCGACTTGCAGTCCGAAGGTCACCACTCGCGCGAGGGCCGGAGGGTGGTCACCTTGAGGCGGTTCGCTAATCTCCCCAGTATTCGAGGTCATAGGTCAGGCACCACTGGTAGCTCTCATTGCTCAAAGCAGACTCGATCGCTTCATACAGGTCCGGCATCAGGTAGCCGAACACCTCGTCCATGGCATAGGCGGTGTCGTGGAACTCAACGAGTTGAACGTACGCTTTGTCCTCACTGTCCCAAGGCATCCCCGCGTTGTCTAGAGAAGTGAAAGTCATGTGGAATCGGTCGAGCATCTGCTCGATAGCGGCGTCCCAACCTCCGGTGAAGCCGCCCGCCCACTGAGGTCGACCACCATCAGGAGATACCCATGGCAGGCCGACGGAAATCTCATCCAGAATGGCTGTCGCTCCCGCTTCGCTAGACACGATCATGGAGACGTCGCCGAGCTCGAACTCCAGGTCGCCTCGCACACGCCATTCGCGTTCCCATCGCCAGTCGTTCGGACGCTTGCTCTGGCGGTTGCGGACGCCATCAATGTATGGAGTCAGTTGCCAGATCGGCGCGTCTGGCATGTCTTCTGCGTCATCCATCGCGGCGCGAAGCGCTTGCCACTGCGGCGAGGGGTCGCTGAGATACCAGACAGGTTGAGCGTCCAACTTCATGCGCAACCTCTCCTTATCGAAGACGATTCCCCACGGACGCCGCGAAGTCATACGTCCAAGCTCGTGCAGCGGCGTCTCAGTGAGACAAACCGACTGGTGAAGGTGCTGGACGCCTGAGTAGTACCTCCCGGCGCCGAAAGGTGCACGGGCCTCGATCGTGCCCGTTGTCAGTATCGAGATCAGGTCGTCCTCCGAGCGCGTGAGATGCACCAACCAGCGCGACAGATCGGAGGCTTCGCCATGTTGCGCTGTCCCCTGCCATTCGGGCTTGACGTTCATTGGCCCCTCCTCTTGAAGCCCCAGGGTACCCGCGCGCTTCCTCCGCGCTCTGGCGCCTCGCTTACATACAGCATCGTCTTCTTGCGGACGACGAGGGCCGTGAGACCTCGACCTGCAAGACGCGTGGTAGCTCGAAGGCGGTACAGGGACTAGCGAGCAGCCAGAGCGAAATCGAGCATGCCCTCATCGTTCAGAACGCGAAGAGCTTGCGCCGATACCTAACGAAGAACTGGACAATTCGACGGCGCCCACCAAAGACGAGGCCGGACCCCGGCCACAGCATGTGTGGTCGCGCTGGAACTAACAGCACACGATGCGCTTCGCTCCCACCTCGCGCTCGGTTGGGAATCAACACCGACGACATCGCGAGCCCTTGGCAGGCTGCACTGGCCTCTGGTGCCCGATTCTGAGCGGGCGGGATACTGCCATTTCTGGAGGTAATCGTCGCGCCGGGCGCCTGGAAAGTTCCCGTGGCGTTCGGCACCCCGCGTTCGGCTCTTGTGGCGAGCAGAAACGACTAGCACCGGCGCCGGGGGGAGTTCTCGGAAGCGCGGGACGCTACTCGCCTGGAGTAAGGCCGGCGACGAGATTGAACGCGCCGGTGAGGATGTTGAGAGAGACCACCCCGACTACATCGGCGATCTCACGATCGCTGTATCCAAGCTGGCGAAGCCGGTCGATCTGGACGTCCGTGATGGCGGCCGGAGCGCGATAGATGTGGAGTCCGAGTTCGATCATGCCCGCAATCGCGGGGTCGTTCGAGCGCCCCTGTTGTGCGAGCTGGATCTCTTCCTCGCGCACGCCGAGCGACCTTGCGCTGCTGATGTGGGATTCGAGGCATAGCCCGCAACCTTGCTGCGCTTGCACCGCGATCGAGATGAGCTCGCTCGTCTTCCGATCCAGTTTGGCGCGCCGCATCGCCTTACTGAGCTGCAAGTAACCGCCGAGCACCGCCGGGGAATGGGCCATGGTGGACACCATGTCCCCGACGGCGCCATGCCGACTAACGAGGTCGCCGAGCAGATCACGAGAGGCGCCGATGGCGGTCTCGGGAGTCAAGCGGGACAGACGAGGCATGGGATCCTCCTTCGTCATCACCCGGCTATCGAATCCGGCCGAGATCGTGGATGCCGTCACGATCTTGCGCATGGAAGATCGCATTCGACGCCAGCGCACCGGCATGCTCGTTCGCCAGGCGGTAGAAGTCACGGCGTCCTTCCTGCTGGCATGCGATGATGCCGACGGATTCGAGAGCGACAAGTTCCCCGCTGACCTGTTCGAGGGAGAGGTCGGCGATGTCGGCAAGCAGACCCCCGGACATCTCGCCATCTTGCAGCGCGAGCACAATCTTGACGCGAACGGGCGAGGCTAGAAGAGCGAAGACCGCAACGGCGGCGTCGAGATATGGCGTTTCATAGTTGACGTTCTCGTGCTGTCCCTGCCTCATGATAGCCATCATACCCCGTACCCGTAGGGAGTAGTAGCGTGATAGCTCGATCTACTCTCCTGTGAGCGTCTCACGCACCACCCGATGACCGTTCGATCTGGTCATCGCGAAGCCCCTGGCGACTCCAGAGAGGTTCATTCAGCAATGACTGTCGGGTCGATGCAGAGGAAGCGACCATCCACGCGTTCCACTCCGCGGCGGATTCGGCGGGGCGCTTCCTTCGAGCATGGCGGCGATGAACAAGGCTCCGACGAACACCTCACAGGCAAGCTCATCGTGGGGCGTCTGGAGGCGGTTCAGAGTTGCCGCCAAGCTCGGAGCGGGACCGCTCACGCCCGTTTGGGCCCTGATGGAACTCGCACCGCTGGCGCAAAGGACTGCGCCGACATCGCTGTGTGCAAGATCGGCGAGGGTGAGCTGCACGGCATTGATTGCCGGGTATAACAGGAGCCGAGCGAATGCTCTCGGCGATGGTGGCCAGGGTTTCGGCGCGCCGGGCGACCAGGGCGATGTTCCACCCTTCCGCCGCATACTTGGGGGCCATGGCTTGTCCGGTACCAGGACCGGCTCCGAGGATGAGGAGCGTGTGGGTCATCGTATTCCTAGTGAGTCAGGAGCCTGCTGGTGCAGCGGGCGAAGATCCTCACTCTCTACCCCTGGGGTAAGTAGTGAGGTTGGAGAATTTGTTCAGCGTGATTGCGGGCCGGTCCGGCGCACCTCTGTGAGCCCTGCGACGACCGGGCCCCGGTACAGAAGATGTCCGCGTCGGAGGCTTATCCGCGTCCATCGGCCTGCGCGCCACACCAATGCACTCTCGGTCGGCACGCCGACGAAGCCGAAGGCTACGGCAGCGAATGCGACGCCACGGGGAAGGTCTGCGAGCTCCTTCTCGGGCTGCCCCCAGATCCGGGCGCGCACCTTGCCGACGATGTCCCTTCCGGGATTGTAGGGGAGCGCTTGGGCGACTTCAGCATTGCCTGCCTGCGCGACGCGGCTCAAGGTGGCCGCGTTGACCGTCCCGGTCTGCGACCATCCCCCTCGAGGGATCTCCACGCTCGCCCATCCGCGCGCGACAGACACCTCCGGAAGGCGCAGGGCGACAGGGTCAAGGGTCTCGGTAAGCGACTCGACCGTGAGGTCGCAGACCAACTCGGGGTCTGTGCGGAGCACACGGAGCGCGAGCACCATCGGAGTCGAATCCAGCAGCCCCTGCGGGGCCAGTGCAGCCGCGGACATCACCAGCGTCCCTCGTGCCGCCTGCAGTCGGACGGCTTCGTCCCCTACATGCGCTGCGCGCTCGGCGAAAACGAGCGCATCCCGAGCCGACTGGGCATCGGCCAGGATCAGCTGTTCGGTCATCTCACTCCTGTCATCATCAGGCGGTGCGCGGGGAGACCCGGTAGCCGACCGCGAGTAGCATGTCGCGGCCTTCTGCCGTGACGAGTCCTTCATGCCAGCGAGGGGACCAGGCCCAGTCGATGCGGTACTCCACGCCAAGGTGCGCCAGATGAAAGTCGATCTCCCGTTCGATGGTGTCGGTGAGTGGGCACTCGGGGGTGGTCAGCGTGAGGGTCAGCGCGTACGCTCCGTCTTCGCGCCGCTCGACCCCGTACACCAGCCCGAGGTTCACGATGTCGACCTCGAGCTCGGGATCGAAGACGTAGGTGAGCGCGTCCCAGACCGCCTGCGTTGTCACGCGGCCGCTCAGATGATGCCGCTGAGCTTGTCCTCGAGCGCCGGCTTGGGCATGGCGCCGACGATCTGGCGAATCACCGTGCCATTCTGGAACACCTTCAGCGCCGGGATCGAGGTGATCTGGTACTTCTCCGCGAGGGCGGGGTTCTCGTCGACGTTCAGCTTCGCGATCCGTAGCCTGCCGTCCTGCTCGGCAGCGATCTGATCAAGGATCGGCGCCAGTGCACGGCACGGCCCGCACCAGGCAGCCCAGAAATCTACGAGCACGGGGATGTCGCTTTGGAGCACGATCTCGTCGAAGGTCTGCTCAGTGACGATGACGGGCTGACTCATAATGATTCCTTCCTGCGCGGCGATCCCGCTGTAGGTCATGGACCGGATGGCCCACCATCCACAACACACTACCCCCTAGGGGTATTCCCGCCGTCATCACAGCAGCCGCTACTCGGTGACATTGATCACCCTTCGTTTACCGTGCGGGGGTACGGTACTAGCGTTAGGCTAGGAGGGATGATCAGCCTGTCCGCGCTGCGTACCCGGCTACCGCGATCGACGCGGTGGCTGCTCGTGGTGTGCTTCTCCGTCGCGATCATCGTCGGGTTGCTGGGCATGCACACCCTGGCCTCCTCCCACGCGCCTGCGATGTCGTCGACGACGGCCGAGATGGCCGGCAGTGCGGTGTCGGAGGGTCATCATGGTGCCGCGTCTGCCCCGGCGGAGCACTCGGAGCATGCGTGTGCGACGTGCAGTCCAGAGGGCGGTCACGACGCGCTGATGGTGATGTGCGTGCTGGCGCTGCTGGCGACGGTGCTGTTCCTGCTGGTCCCCCGGCTGATCGGCCTATCCCCGCACGGACGGGCCGTGTGGTGGTCTGTGGTGTTCGTGGCCCGGCCGGCTCCGAGCCGCCCGCCCTCACTGCGGGAGTTGTCGATCAGTCGGACGTGAACGCGCCTGACCCCGCCGTCCGGTGGGGTTCCTGCTGTGCCCGTTCGCGGGCGTTCACGTACATCCAAGAGAAGGACTGATTGATGATGATGAAGAAGAAGCTCCGCACCGCAGCACTCGTCGCCGTTCCGCTGGCGACGGCCCTGTTCCTGGCCGGGTGCGCCGACAACGGCGGCTCGATGCCGGGCATGGATCACGGCGACGGGTCCTCGTCGGCGCCGTCGGAGTCCGCAGAGACGGACTTCAACATGGCCGATTCGATGTTCGCGATGATGATGATCCCCCACCACCAGCAGGCGGTGGAGATGAGCGACATGATCCTCGCCAAGAGCGACGTCGACCAGCAGGTGCTGGATCTGGCGCAGCAGATCAAGGATGCGCAGCAGCCCGAGATCGACACGATGCAGGGCTGGCTCGATGACTGGGGCATGTCCGCCGACGATATGGACATGGGCGACATGGACCACGGCGGCGGGATGATGTCTGAGGAGGACATGGCGCAGCTGGAGGCCGCGACCGGCACCGAGGCTGCCAGGATGTTCCTCGAGCAGATGATCGAGCACCACAAGGGCGCGATCGAGATGGCCGAGACCGAGCTGGCCGACGGGAAGAACCCGGACGCGAAGGAACTGGCCCAGGCGGTAGTGGACACGCAGTCCGCGGAGATCACCACCATGGAAGATCTGCTCGCTCAGCTCTGAGGCACCCCGGTGGGGCGTCACCGTCTGGTGGCGCCCCACCCTGATCGTGGAGGGTGCATATGCACGTCCGTTTCAAGACGGCGGCCGTGATCGCCGCCGTCATGTCCGTGCCTGTCGTGTTGGCGGGGTGCGCGAGCACGCCCGCGTCGACAGGGGAAGAACACACCGAGCTATCCACGCATGTGCACGCGGTGGTCGTGGCCCCAGAGACGGGGCAGCTGCTGCTGGGCACCCACGAGGGCATCTACGAAGTGTCCGAATCGGGTGAGCTCGGCGGCCGGGTCAGCATCGCCGACTTCGACGCGATGGGGCTGACGGCGACGTCGCAGGGCCTGATCGCGTCCGGGCACCCGGGCCCGCAGACCCCCGAAGAGTGGGGAGCACCGAACCTGGGAGTGATCCGCAGTGTCGACGGCGGCGCGAACTGGGAACCCGTCGCGTTCACCGGAGAGAAAGACTTCCATGCGCTCACCGCGGGCGCCGATGACACCGTGTACGGGTTAGCGACCGACGACACCGACCTGTTGCGCAGCGTCGATGCCGGCGCCACCTGGACACCGACGGGCGCACAGGTGCCGGCGGTCAGTTTGACCGCGGATGCCAGCGGCCGGGTAGTCGCGGCGACCGCGGACGGGGTGACCGTGAGCACCGACCGAGGCGCGTCGTTCTCGGCATGGCCGGATGCGCCGCTGCTGTACACGCTAGGAGCGTCCCCGGATCGCAAGCGGCTGGTCGGGGTCGGCACCGATGACCGGATCTGGGTGATCGGGTCCGGGGAGGACCAGTGGCAGGAAGCGGGCACGGTGCACGAGCAGGCGCAGGCGGTGGGGATCGACGCGGACGGCCGGGTCGTCGTGGTCGACGCCAGCGGCATCACCGTGCTCCCCCAGTAGCGGGGGCCGCACGGCGGCTGCGGTGACGGGTGGAGGTGCCTACGGGAGTCGAACCCGTCTGGGCGGCTTTGCAGGCCGCTGCCTCGCCGCTCGGCCAAGGCACCAGGTTCCCGCCCGACGCGGGGCGGGGGAGGCCGGACGGGTCGTCCGTCTGGTCCGGGTTAGGACCGGACCAGACGGGCGATCGCGTCGCTGGCTTCCTTGATCTTCTGCTCGGCCTGGTCGCCGTCCATCCGTGCTGCGTCGATCACACAGTGCTTGAGGTGATCGTCGAGCAGCCCGATCGCGACGGCCTGCAGGGCGCTGGTGAGAGCGCTGATCTGGGTGAGGATGTCGATGCAGTACTTCTCGTCATCGACCATTTTCGAGATCCCGCGCGCCTGACCTTCGATGCGCTTGAGTCGGTTGAGGTACTTGTCTTTGTCGGTGATGTACCCGTGTTGGGCATGGGTGGTGTCGGCAGTGGGATTGGACATCTCGGTTCCTCTAGTTCATTGTTCGAGCACCGCACGGGTGCTGGCCTCGGGTGTGAGGTCGATGCGGCGCAGCAGCTGGGCGTTCAGGGCGACCACGACAGTGGACAACGACATCAGGATCGCACCGACCGACATCGGCAGGACGAACCCGATCGGAGCCAGCACGCCGGCGGCGAGCGGCACCGAGATCAGGTTGTAGCCTGCAGCCCACCACAGATTCTGCTTCATCTTCCCGTACGCCGCGCGGGACAGCTGGATCACCGACAGCACCGACCGGGGGTCGGAGCTGGCCAGGATCACCCCGGCGGAGGCGATCGCGACGTCCGTGCCGGCACCGATCGCGATGCCGACGTCGGCCTGCGCCAGAGCGGGGGCGTCGTTGACGCCGTCACCGACCATGGCGACCTTTCGGCCTTCCTTCTGCAGCTCGGCGACCTTGCTGGACTTGTCCTCGGGACGCACGTGCGCGAACACCCGGTCGATGCCCAGCTCGCTGCCGACGGCGTTCGCAACGGCTTCGGCGTCACCGGTGATCATGACCACCTGAACGCCCAGCTTGTGCAGCGCCTCGACGGCTTCGCGGGACTCGGGACGGATCTCGTCGGCGAGCTTGAGCCCACCGATGACCTTCCCGTCACGGGTGACGTGCAGGATGATCGCGCCCTCACCACGCCAGCTGTCAGCCTGGTCGACCTCACGGGCGCCGACCTCCTCGAGCAGGCGCGGACCGCCGACCCGGATCTCCGCACCGTCGACGGTGGCCGTGACGCCCACCGCGGGCGAGGAGGTGAACCCGGTCGCCTTGGGAAGGGTGAGGTTCTTCTCCTGCGCGGCACGGACGATGGCCTTCGCGAGCGGGTGCTCACTGTCGGCCTCGGCCGCCGCGGCGATCGCGAGCACCTGGTCAGCGTCCAGGTCACCGACCGGCTCCACGGCAGAGACGGTGGGCTCACCCTTCGTGAGGGTGCCGGTCTTGTCGAACAGGACGGTGTCGACGGTGCGCATGCTCTCCAGCGCGAGCCGGTCCTTCACCAGCACCCCGCCGCGGGCGGCCCGCTCGGTTGCAATGGACACCACCAGCGGGATCGCCAGGCCCAACGCATGGGGGCAGGCGATCACCAGGACGGTGATAGTGCGGACGACGGCTTCATCGGGGCTGCCGACGAGGGTCCACACCACCGCGGTGATGGCGGCGGCGATCAGTGCGAACCAGAACAGCAGGGCCGCGGCACGGTCTGCGATCCGCTGCGCGCGGGAGGAGGAGTTCTGCGCCTCGGTGACCAGCCGCTGGATGCCGGCGAGGGTGGTCTCATCGCCGGTGGCGGTGACCTCCACGCGCAGACCGGAGTCGGTGGCGACGGTGCCGGCGGTGACCGGGTCGCCGGTGCCGCGGGCGACCGGGCGGGACTCGCCGGTGACCATGGACTCGTCCATGTCGGCGCGCCCGTCGACGATCTTCCCGTCGGCGGGGACGCTGCCGCCGGGGCGGACCACGACGACATCACCGACGGCCAGGTCGGCGGGTGAGATCTTGACGATCTGGTCTCCTTCGACCCGCTCGGCCTCATCGGGCAGCAGCGCGGCCAGGGTGTCCAGGGCGGAGCTGGTCTGGGCGAGGGAGCGCATCTCGATCCAGTGGCCGAGCAGCATGATCACGATCAGCAGTGCCAGCTCCCACCAGAACTCGAGCTCGTGGTGCAGCAGCCCCAGCGTTGCGCCCCAGGACGCGAAGAACGCGACCGTGATCGCCAGGCCGATCAGCAGCATCATGCCGGGCTTGCGGGAGCGCAGCTCGCTGACCGCTCCGGTCAGGAACGGCCACCCGCCCCACACGTACATGACGGTGCCGAGCACCGGGGCGATGAACCGGGCCCAGCCGGGGACCTCGTAGCCGAGGATCATCGCGAACATCGGGGAGAACGCCACCACGGGGACGGCGATGATCAGGTTGATCCAGAACAGCCGCCGGAACTGGCCAACGTGGTCGCCGTGCCCGGCGTGACCGCCATGGCCTCCCCCGTGGCCGGAGTGGTCCGCCTGGCCGCCGTGCCCGGCGTGCTCGCCGTGGCTGGGCTGCACGTCGTGCCCGGCGTGGGTGTCGTGCTGCGTGGGCGGCTCCGGGGTGTGGTCGCCGTGCTCGCCGGTGGCGGTGGCGGCCTTGCCGGTGGGGTGGGTGTTGTGGTGTGCGTGCGGGTCGGTCATCAGTTCACTTCCCTGTGCCTAGCGGCTATTTCGAGTCTGCCGTACCGGTCCCCGTGGAGGCGAGGGCCCCCGCGTCGGTCGCGGTCGAGGTGTACAGCTTGGGCATCCAGCCGAAAACGGCGGGCGCGGCGTCCAAGCCGAGGACACCGACAGGGACCGCGCCATGCTGGCGGATGACCACCAGCGGCTCAGAACTGTCGATGTGGGTGTCGGTCCGTGTATCGGTCAGTCCGGCCCCGGCGATCATTGCACCGTGGACGGTGGCGGTGAACGGGGCGCGAGGCTGGTAGCTGCCGGGCTGCTCCCCCGCGCCGATGTCAGCGAGGAGAGTGCGGGCGGCGTGCTCGCCCTGCGCGGCCGCGTCCGACCAGTGGTCGATGCGCCACACGCCCAGCGTGGAGTCATCGTGCACAGCGACCCCTCCAGCGGCGTAAACGCCCGGGAGTGCGGTGCGCAGGCTGTCATCTACGTCTACGCCCGCGTTCCATGGTGCAGGGGCAGTAGGTTCAGTGCCATGGGCGACGATAAGCAGGTCGGAGGGCAACACGGTCCCATCGTCGAGGGTGACCTCGATACCGTCCGCTGTGTCGCGGATCGTTGTGATCGCACGGCCGAAGGCGGTGTCGAGGACAGCCTGGTGTGCTTCGGCGAGGCGCTGCGCGAGCTCTTCGCCGAAAACGGTCGTGCCTGGGAGCTCAGCCCGCGCGATCAAAGTGACCTGGTGGTCGCGCTCACGAAGCAGGCTCGCGGTCTCGGCGGCGACCAGACCCGCGCCAGAGATCACGACTCGCGCCGGGCGGCCCAGATCTGCGAGGAAGTCGCGGACCGCGATCGCATCGTCGAGCGAATGCAGCGTGGTGATGCGTCCCGGCTGGACGTGCCCGGTAGCTCCCCCGAGTCCGTCGCCAAGCAGGCGAGGTGCGCTGCCGGTCGCGATGACCAACGCGTCATATTCCTCGATTCGTCCCGAGGCGAGCCGGACGATGCGGGCATCCGTATCGACCTCGACCGCTGTGTCGGCAACAACCTCCGCCCCTGGCATGGCCGCCTGCTCCGGCGTGAGCAATCCGATCGCGACGCCCTTGTTCACGAGGGTGCGGTTGTACGGGGTCTCGGCCGTCCGCCCGATTAGAGTCACAGTCACCGCATCCGAACCGGCGAGAATCCGTACGGCGGATGTGCCTGCGGCGCCAGCGCCGAGGACGACGACTTTCTGGGGGGTCATTAGGCTCCTTGAGGATTGTGTGCGGGACCCGGGGACACGCTGTTCTCGGGTCAGAATCAGGCGGCCCGGATGTACTTCTCCGGATCGGCGTCGAACAGGGGCGGGCAAGCAGAACAGCAGAACCAGTACCGTTCGCCGTCATAGTCTCGGTAAAGTCCCTGCGCCTCGGCGACGCTCTTGCTGACAGTGCTGCCCGTCATCACCGGACAGATGACGATATCGTCGGAGGGCGTACCTGCAGGCGCCTCATGGTGGTGTTCGTGATTCATGGCGATGATCCCTTGTCCGTTGTTGTCTCACCGAGAGGAGCAGCCCCTCGGCCAGTGGCGACGCTCAGCCCCTGACACCACCATCGTATACCCCGTATGGGTATGACAACAGTGAGTTCTGATCTTCTATTCCTGGTTGCCAGTCTCGACGCGGATCTTCATCGGGATCTCGACGTTGAGGCCGTCCTGCGAACGGTTGTCGACGACGGGGGTGGTACGCCGCGGCGCGATCCCATCAGCAGAGCCGAACCAGATTGTGGCGTCGGGGGTCGGGGCAGGTTCACGTTGATCGAGAGCACTGTCAGATGCTGCCTCGTGTGACGTTGCCGGTTCAGTCGCGGTAAGCGAGGACGGTCATCATCCCGGCTTCACCATGGTAGATGTTGTGGCAGTGGGTCATCCATCGACCGGGGTTGTCGGCGTCGAACTCTAGGTTGAGGGTCTGCCCGGGCAGCACAATGGACGTGTCCTTGCGGGGCCCGCCGCCGGTGTGCTGGTAGGCATGCCCGTGCAGGTGGAATGGGTGCCACATGTCGGTGTCGTTGGTGACGGTGAGTCGGACGCGCTCCCCCGCGACGATCGCGTGGGCGTCGCGAAGGGGGTCGTTCATATCGAACCGCTTGCCGTTGAAACCCCAGTCATACTTCGCCATGCTGCCGGTGAGGATCAGCTCGATGGTGCGGTCGGTGGCACGGCGGTCGAGCTGGGCATCTGAGGCGGCGGCGAAGAGCTCTGCGGTGGCCACCTGGCGCCCCTCCCCCAGTTCGGGGATCTCGACATCGACGGCCGGCGCCTGCCCGCCCCCGGTGCGGACGATGGCGAAGGCGCGTTCGCGTTTACCTTCCGCCTCAGCGATGAACGGGAACACTCCGTCGCTGAGGGTAACGATCACGTCGTAGCGTTCGCCCATGCCGATGAGCACGCTGTCAACTTCGAGCGGGTCGACGGGGTATCCGTCGGTGTGGGTGACGGTGAGCCGGTGCTCGCCGAGCGCGACGCGGAACGCGGTGTCTCCGCCCGCGTTGATCAGGCGGATGCGGACCCGGGTTCCGGGGGCGCCGGTGAACTGGGCGGGGTCGCCGGTGGGTTTGCCGTTGATCAGGTAGTGCGGGTAGTAGACGTCGCCGGCGTCACCGCCGAGCAGGTCGGAGTCGGCACCCATCAGCATGTTCCCCATCCGCATGAACATGTCCTCCATCCCGCCCATGTCCCCCATCCCCTTACGCAGCTCCTCGAGCACCTCGTCAGGGGTGGCGGTGACCCCGTCGAGCCAATCGTCGAGGATGATGACCCACTCGTCGTCGTAGCGGAGCGGTTCGTTCGGGTCCTCGACGATGAGCGCACCATACAGCCCACTGTCCAGCTGCGCGCCGACGTGCGGGTGGAACCAGTGCGTGCCCGGATCGGGGGCGATGAACTCGTACCGGAAGGAGTCGCCCGCGGCGATGGGCTGTTGGGTGAGCGGCGGGACGCCGTCCATGTCGTTGCGCAGCGCGAGCCCGTGCCAGTGCACGGACGTGTCGAAGGGGAGGTCGTTGCGGACGGTGGCTTGCAGGGTGTCGCCGGCACGGACGCGGAGTACGGGGCCGGGGATACTGCCGTAGGAGAACGTGGAGGCCGACGTCCCTGCCAGGTCCAGGGTCGCGGCCGCAGCGGTCAGGCTCGCGGTGACGACGCGGCCGGTGCTACGCCGGTCTTTCTCCGTGCGGTCGACGGCGGGCCCAGTGGGCGGCACCCACGTGGGGGTCGGGGTGCAGGAAGCGAGAGCGGCGACGGCAACGGCACCCACCCCGAGGGAGAGGAAGCCTCGCCTGGTCACCAGTAGCGGTGGGCGGGAGGTGGGAGTTGTCATGTTCTCACGGTTCCTTTCTGTTGAGGAGACACAGATGTCGAAGCGGCACCGGCACGGTCGGTCAGCCGTAGCCGGGCGACGGTGGCGGTGATGCTCAGCAGCACGACCACCGCGCCGAGCGCGATCGCGGCACCGGGGAGGGTGAGCAGGGGCACGAGGAGTCCGGCCAGCACGGTGGGGACGGACATGGCGAGGTAGGAGATCGTGTAGATGACCGCCATGACTCTCGCTCGCTGCTCGGGATCCACGTGCGGCAGCAGAGTACGCATCGCGCCCATGAAGGCGGTGCCGAAGCCCGCCCCGACGATCGCGACGCTGGCCAGGTAGCCGGGGAAGCTGTGCACAGACAGGGCGAGCACGCTGAACAGTGCGCCCAGACCTAGGGAGACCGTGCCGAACAGGCTGATGCGTCGCGGGCGGGAGCGGTGCAGCAGGAGCGCCGCGGCGACGCCGGCCGCGGCCAGCACGAGGATCGATAGGGCTTCCTCGACGTGGGTATGAGCCGCGAACTGAGTGGAGATGATCACCGGGCCCAGCGCGAGAAACATCCCGTTGGTGACCCATCCAGCGATCACGGCCGGGACGACGGAGACGAGGACGCGTCTCGTCGAGGCGGGCAGTCGCTTTCGCCGGGCCAAGGTAGGGCGCTCATCACGCAGCGGCGCGTGGTGCGGTTCCGGGATGGTCCCGGCGGTTCCGGCGATCAAGACGAACAGGGCGGCCAAGACCAGGAAGACGGTGCCGGCATCGATGCCCTGCAGATCAAGTAGTCCGGCCGCGGAGATCGCTCCGATGCCGAGCCCCGCCATCGGAGCGGCGGTGTTGGCCAGTGCGGCGGCCCCCGGTCGTCCGGCGGGTTCGAAGTCCACCATCATCGCGTTCAGGGCGGGGATGAGCAGTCCTGCCGCGAGCCCCTGTAGCGCGCGGGCGGTGAGCAGTTTGGTGAAGGAGTCGGCTGCCCAGAACAGCAGCAGGCTGGCGGCGAGCAGGAGGGCTCCGACGATCAGGACGCGGCGGCGGCCGAATCGGTCGGACGCGGATCCGAGCACGAGGAGTGCGATCAGGAGGGGGATGGCGTAGATCGCGAAGATGACGGTGGCGGCGACCGGCGGCAGTTGCAGGTCCTGGATGAGCTGAGGGTAGAAGGGAGAGGGTGCGGATGCCGCGGCCATCAGCAACACGGTGCCGGTGACGCTGAGACAGAAGCCGCCGCGTGCGCGGCTGGTCCGGGTGGGTGCGTTCATGCCGCCACCACGTGCAGCCGTGCCGAATTCTGATGCACCGCGGTGACCTGATCGATCCCGGTGACGCCGACGATCGTGTCGCCCGCCATGTGCATGACAAGGGTGTCCTCGAAGCGGGTGTGCTCGTTCGTGGTGGTGGTGTAGCCGATGCCGGAGATCACCGTGCCGTGGATCAGCGCGCCGTATGAGCTGCGCGGTCGGTACGGGCCGGGGTCGTCGCTGTCGAGGTGGTCGTGCAGCAGGGCGGCCGCCGCGTGGGCGCCCTGCGCGGCTGCGTCGGCCCAGTGGTCGATTCGCCAGGTGCCGAGGTGGTCGTCATGATGCGTCACGGCAGCGCCCGCGGCGTAGATGCCTGGTGTACCCGAGCGCAGGTGGTCGTCGACGTCGACTCCGCGGGTGAACGGGTGGGGTGCGGTCGGGAGGGCCCCCAGCGCGATGATGAGCAGGTCCGCTGAGAGGGTGGTGGTGTCGTCCAGGGTGATTCCCAGCAAGGGCCCGCGGTCGTGGAGCGCGGTGATGGTGCGTCCGAGGAAGGTCGTGACGCGCCCGCGGTGCGTGTCCGCGATGCGGGCGGCGAGGAGGGTGCCGAATGCGGCCTGTCCGGGAATGCGGGCACGGCTGATCAGGGCGGCGTGGTGTCCCGCCTCGCGGAGAGCGGAGACGGTCTCCGCGCCGGTGAATCCGCCCCCGTAGACCGCGACACGTTTCGGGCCAGGCCGGTGCGTAAGGATGTTCCGGATTCTGTCGGCGTCGTCCAGGGTGTGCAGGGTGAGAGTTCTCGGGGTGACGGCGGGATCATCGACGCCGGGGAGGGCGGGATCCAGCGGGCGGGGGTGGCTGCCGGTGGCCACAATGAGTGAGTCGAACGACAACTGAGCTCCCGTGCTCAGCTGTACCGTACGGGTGCACCGGTCGACACTGGTGACTGTGTCGCGGACGACAGTGATCTCGGGCAGGTGCGCCTGGATGCTCTCCGCGAGGGTAGGGCCGAAGGCGATGCCTGTGATGTGCATGCGGATGTAGGGAGTCTCATCGGTGCGAGCAACGAGGGTGACGGCAACACCGCCGCGTCGCGAGAGGACCTGTGCGGCGGCGACACCTGCGGCCCCGGCGCCGAGGATGACGACCTGGTGGACGGTCATGGGTACAGCTCGCTTCCGCTGAGAGGGGTCGGGGTCGCAGGGCTGCGAACGAGACGTGGTCAGGGCTGGATCAGCCGGGCGATAGCCACGGACATCGCCGTGATTGTCAGCTCGTCATCGAGGGTGCCGGTGGCTTTTGCGTGGCGGAGGTGGTCGTCGAGGAGGCTGAGCGCCACACCTTGCAGTGCGCGTTTGCTGGCGGAGATCTGGGTGAGGGTGTCGATGCAGGGGCGTTCCTGGTCGATCATGCGGGTGATGCCGCGGATCTGTCCCTCGAGGCGGCGGAGTCGGTTGCGGTAGGTGCGCGGGTCGGTGATGTAGCCGTCCGCGGCGGGTGTGGGGATGGTCATTGGTGGGGTGTCCGTGTCCCGGGCCCACACGACGGTGGTGTGGGCCCGGGAGTGAGGATCAGGCCATGGCGGCGGCGTACTTGGCCGGGTCCGCGTCGAACGCGGGACCGCAACCGGCGCAGCAGAAGTAGTACCGCTCGCCCTCGTAGTCGCGGAACAGGCCGGCGGCCTCGGCGGTGGCCTTGTTGACGGGGGTGCCGGTCATGACCGGGCAGGTCGTCATGTCAGCGCCGGTGGTGCCGTCGAGGAGGTTCTCGCGTCCGCCGGGGGCGGGGGCGCTGGTGCTGCAACAGCTGGTCATGGGTGGGTGTTCCTTTCGTGTGGTGATGGAGTGCGCTGGCGGGAATTGCCCGGTCAGCGCGCGATGCTCTTGAATCCGCGCAGACGCAGGCTGTTGCCAACGACGAACACGCTGGACAGGGCCATGGCGGCCCCGGCGAGCATCGGGTTGAGGAGGCCGAGAGCGGCGACCGGGATCGCAGCCGTGTTGTAGGCGAACGCCCAGAACAGGTTGGTCTTGATCGTGCCCAGGGTCTTGCGGGACAGGCGAATCGCGTCGGCGGCGCTGCGCAGGTCGCCGCGGACCAGGGTGATGTCGGATGCTTCGATCGCGACATCGGTGCCGGTACCCATCGCCAATCCCAGGTCGGCCTGCGCCAGGGCCGGGGCGTCGTTGACGCCGTCTCCGACCATCGCGACGACCTTGCCCTCGCCCTGCAGGCGGGTGACGACATCGACCTTGTCCTTGGGCATGACCTCGGCGATGACCTGGTCGATCCCGACCTCCGCGGCGATCTGGCGGGCGACCGCCTCGTTGTCGCCGGTGAGCAGCACCGGGGTCAGGCCCAGCGCCTTGAGCTGGGCGATGGCCTCCTTGCTGGTCGGCTTGACGGTGTCAGCGACGACGAGGATGCCGCGCGCGGCCCCGTCCCATCCGACGGCGACGACAGTCTTGCCCTCGCTCTCGGCCTGCGCCTTCGCGAACGCGACCTCGGAACTCAACTGCTGCGACCACTCGGCCAGCAGCGACTCCCGGCCCACGAGCAGCGCGTGCCCGTCGACGACACCCTGGACGCCCTTGCCTTCCAGGTTGGTGAACCCCTCCACGGCCGGCAGGGTGCCGGTCTCCTGGGTGGCGCCCTTGGCGATCGCCTGCGCGATGGGGTGCTCGGAGGCATCCTCGAGCGCGCCCGCGAGGCGCAGCAGCTCGTCGCGGTTCACACCGGGTTCGGTGACCACGTCGACCAGGGTCATCTTGCCGGTGGTGACGGTGCCGGTCTTGTCCAGCACCACGGTGTCAACCTTGCGGGTGGACTCCAGCACCTCCGGGCCCTTGATCAGGATGCCCATCTGCGCGCCACGGCCGGTGCCGACCAGCAGCGCGGTCGGGGTCGCAAGACCCAGAGCGCAAGGGCACGCGATCACGAGGACGGCGACGGCGGCGGTGAACGCGGCGGAGATCGGGAAGCCCGCACCCCACCAGGCGCCCAGCGCGATCACCGCGATGAGGATCGCGATCGGCACGAACACACCGGAGATCCTGTCAGCCAGGCGCTGCACCTCGGCCTTGCCGGTCTGGGCGTCCTCGACGAGCTTGGCCATCTGAGCCAGCTGCGTGTCGGAACCCACCCGGGTAGCGCGGATGACCAGGCGTCCGCCCGCGTTCACGGTGGCGCCGGTAACCGGGTCACCCTCGCCGACCTCGACCGGCACGGATTCGCCGGTGAGCATGGACGCGTCCACCGCGGAGGTGCCGGAGACGACGACACCGTCGGTGGCGATCTTCTCGCCCGGGCGGACGACGAACTCGTCCCCGACCTGCAGCTCGTCGACGGAGATCTTCGTCTCCACCCCATCGCGCAGGACCGCGACCTCCTTCGCGCCGAGCTCGAGCAGCGCGCGCAGCGCCGCCCCAGCCTGCCGCTTGGACCGCTTCTCGAAGTAGCGGCCGGCGAGGATGAACATCGTCACCCCGGCGGCGACCTCGAGGTAGATGTTCGCCGCCCCGTCAGAGGGCGCGAGAGTCAGCTCGAACGGGTGCGTCATCCCGGGGACGCCGGCGGTGCCGAAGAACAGGGCGTACAGCGACCACAGGAACGCCGCGGTGGTGCCCATCGAGATGAGCGTGTCCATCGTCGCCGCACCGTGGCGGAGGTTCGCCCAGGCGGCCTTGTGGAACGGGAACGCCGCCCACACGATCACCGGCGCGGCCAGCGCCAATGACGCCCACTGCCAGTAGGTGAACTGCAGCGCGGGGACCATCGCCATCGCGATGACCGGGACGCTGAGGATGATCGAGACGATCAGCCGGTTGCGCAGGCTGGTCAGCTCCGGGTCCGCGTCGTCCGCGTCCCCACCCTGGGTGGTGTCGTTCTTGGTCTTCTTCGGGGCCGGGAGCGCGGCGCTGTAGCCGGTCTTCTCGACCTCGGCGATCAGCAGCGCCGGGTCGTACCCGGCGGGCACGGTGACCTTCGCCTTCTCGGTGGCGTAGTTCACCGTCGCGGCGACGCCGTCGAGCTTGTTCAGCTTCTTCTCGATCCGCATCGCGCAGGAGGCGCAGGTCATCCCGCCGATCTGGAGTTCGACTGCGGAGTCCGCGGTCGAGCCTGCGGGGGCTGTGGTGCTCATGGTGTTCCTTCTTCTCTCAGATCACCGCGGGGCGGTCAGTGACCGTCGCCCGTGTCGCTGTGGGTGTCGTCCGTGTCCGTGCCGGTGCCGTGACCGGCGTCGACGACGAACTCGGCGGTGTGGACCTGCCCGTCGACCTGGAAGTCGAGGTAGAGCAGGTACCGGCCGGCGGTGGGCGCCTCGGCTGCGAACCGGATGTCTGGTCCGGCGGTGTCGCCGTCCTGCGGTTCGTCGCCTTCGGCGTGCACGTGCAGGTACGCCAGGTCGCCGTCGCGCAGCGCGACCAGGTGCCCGAAGGCGCCCAGGTACGGCTGCAGGGTAGTGACCGGCTGCCCGTCGCGGGCGACCGACAGGGTCAGCTCGGAGCTCTCCCCCGCGATCAGGTCCCCGTCGAGAGTGACCGTGTACCCATCGACCTCGCTGGTCGTGGACGTGGCGGTCGCCGGGTCCGGGGTGAACTCCCCCGCGACGTCGACCGTGCGGGTCAGGGTGACCTTGTCGGGGCCGTCGGTCACGTCCGGCACGAAGTCCGCGTAGATCCGGTAGGTGCCGGCCTCGGCCCACTCCCATGACGTCGACCAGGTGCCGGTGGCCTCATCGAACGTGGGGTGCACGTGCCGGAACTGGGTTCCGTCGGTGCGCACCGCGATCAGATGCAGATCCTTCTCGTGCGTGGTCTCGTACGCGGTCAGCGGCCTCCCGTCGGCGTCGAGGATCTGGAAGCTGAACACGCCGGTCTCGCCCGTGCCGGTTGGCGCGGTGATCGGGCTGAGTTCGTATCCATAGCCGGAGAGGGAGACGCCGGGGATGGTGGCGGTCGCGGTGGGGTCCGTGTCGGTCATGCCGGCGTGGTCGCCCATCGAGCTGTCGCTGGCGGCGGCCGTCCAGTTGGCGACGGCGCTGTCCGGGACGACAGCTGCCGCGATGCCGAACGCTGCGCCGAAGGCCACGACGACGCCGGCGCCGTAAAGGCTGAGTCGTCCCGCAGCGTTCATCAGGCGCGCACCGCCGAGTAGCCGGCCTCGTCGACAGCCGCCAGCACGGCGGCGTCATCGAGGTCGCTGGCGGACGAGACGACGAGCTTGCCGGTCTGCGCGCTCACCTCGATCTCGTCGACCCCGGGGATCTGCGAGACCTCTTCGCGAATGGACATCTCGCAGTGTCCGCACGTCATGCCGGTGACCTGGTACTCGCTGGTAGCCATGATGGGATTTCCTTTCGGGTCTCGGTGCGAGCCCATTTGTGGGCTCCGATCTACTCTAACACCCCTACCCCCGTAGGGTATTCCCGAACTGGGGATCCGATTCTGATCGCGCCACCGTCGCCACCAGGTCCCCGCAGCGGTCAGGGGATCGGCTCAGCCTCCATCACGAGCAATGCGAGGGCCCGGAGTGTGGACGTTTCCATCCTGGCCCCGTCCCACAACGCCGTCACACGAGTGACAAGCCCGTCCGTGTCGAGTTCCAGCCCTGTAATGCCTTGCGGCACAGGCGACGAGCCAGCGCGCCGCTCATAGCCACCGCCGCGGGAGAAGCCGAGCACGTGACGCACCGCCGAGCCGACGCCGTACGGAAGGAAGGTGACCGCTCGGTGCAGATAGCGCTCGATCGCCCGCCGTCCCTCGACGCGCGTGCGAAGCGTATGGTCCTCCCAGACGGCGGTGGGCGAGAGGAATCCCGCAACCGTTGCCGCGTCGCCATCCGCGAGCGCCTCTCAGGCCCCGGGCGACGCGCGTGATCGTGGGGTCGCTCGCATCCACCACCGCATCCTCGGCCAGTTGGGTGTCGAAGTGGGACTCCGGTGCGCGCATCGCACTGACCGGGTGCAGTCGGCCATCCCAGTAGTCCACATTTCGGTGTACGCGGCCCTGGCTGACGTCGATGGCGGAGGCAGCCCAGATCTCCGCCCCGAACATGTCATGAGTGTCGTAGGAGAACACCACGGCGCTGTGTTCGTCCCCGAGGACGCGCAGCAGATCAGCGCGTGAGTTCGGCCCGAAACCCGAGGCGAAGTTGCGCTCCGTGTCGGACATGCCTGGGTTGTCCATCCCGAAGCCCAACACGGCGTCGCGGAAGCGGGCCCGTTCGGCGTCGAACAGTGCCATCCATCTCGCGTGCCCCCGCTGCCCACCTGCGACTTGGCTTCGAAGAACTCCTGAAAGAAGGTCGCCGCAGCCGCAGTGGCGTGTGACGTGTCGGGCTCCGGGACCGGGCCGTGGATTGATGTGCTCATGATGCCTCCTGGTTAATTTGCCTCAAGCGTCAAGTTGGACGATAAGCAAAACTTGCCGCATCCGTCAAGTACGATGGTGGTCATGGTGAGAGCGGATGCGATGCGTAACCGGGAGCGGATCCGGGAGGCCGCGACCGTGGTGTTCCGCCGCAGCGGGATGAGCACGCCTCTCGACGAGGTCGCTGCAGAGGCGGGGGTGAGCAAGGGGACCATTTATCACCGCTTCACGAGCCGGGCAGGCCTTGTCGATGCCGTGGTGGAGACCGAGATCGAGCACCGCTTCCAGCGCGTGTTCGACGACGTCATGATCATCCAGGATCCCGGCCAGCGGTTGACGGCTTACCTCACCAGGATGTGGCAACTCGAATACGACGAGCCGATGGTGTGCGACGTGCTGGCTCAAGTCTGTCCCGATTCAACGAAGATGCAGCACGTGTGTCGGCTCGCATCCGAGCTCGCGTGTCGACTCTTGACTGACGCCCAGGCGCAGGGGGCAGTACGGGCAGACCTCACACCCGCCGACCTATACCACTTGCTGTGGAGCGTCGCGGTGGCGTTGCGGCAGGGACCTCTGCCGGAGCAACATGACTTCCTGCGACGCTGTCAGTACCAGCTGGACGGCATCCGTTGGGTGATATCCGCAGTAACGGCAGCCCCTCACGACACGCGTGCTGGGGCACCCAGCCCAGTGCGAACATCGGCCAAACGCGCAGAGTCATCTAGGGAGTGTCTGACAAAGGTCGCGAGCATCGGCTGAGAGCTTTGATTCCGTGTCGCGATTCCAGGTGCTTTCGGATGCTCAGTGGTCGTTGATCGAGTCGATGTTGCTCCGGACGACGGGTCGGCCGGGGCGGAAGTTCTCTGACGCGAGGCTGATGGTAGAGGCGATCATCTACCGGTATCGGTGCGGGATCGCGTGGCGTGACCTGCCCGAGGTGTTCGGGCCGTGGCAGACGGTGTGGACCTGGCATCATCGGACGGCCGCCGACGGGACCGGGGATCGGGTGCTCGCGAACGTCACCACCGTTGCAGATGCCGGCGGGATGATCGATTGGTCGCTGTCGGTGGACTCCACGATCGCTCGTGCCCATCAGCACGCGACCAATACGACCCGGCTCACAAGGGGCTGGGTCGAATTACACGAATCTGATGCTCGAGCCGCCTGATCATGGCATCGGTCGCTCCCGCGGTGGCCTTTCCACGAAGATCCACCAACTCGTCGACGGCAACGGGCTGCCACTGGTCACGCTGATCACGCCTGGCCAGGCCGGCGACTCACCGATGTTCCTGCCGCTTATGGCGCAACTGCGCGTCGCGCGCGAGAAGGGTCGGACGCGAACCCGACCAGATGCGGTCCTCGGCGATAAGGCGTACTCGTCCCGTGCGATCCGTGGACATCTCCGCGCCCGCGGGATCAAGGCGGTGATTCCGGAGCCGGACGATCAGAAGGGCCACCGCAAACGGCGAGGATCACGCGGCGGCAGGCCAGTCGCACTCGACGTCGCAGACTACAAAAGCCGAAACGTGATCGAGCGTCGCTACTGCCACATCAAGCAATGGCGCGGCCTCGCGACCCGCTACGACAAGCACGCCGTCATCTACCGCGCGGCGGTGGTCCTCAACGCGGTCATCGCGTGGACTCGAGAGCTTTCGAAGGCCTGATGCAGGTTTTCAGTCGCGATTCGGCTCCTCACCCGCCACGCTTCGTTCAGTAGATCATTCCCATCGCTGTTCGCACTTCCGTCAGCGTATCGATGGCGATTTCTTGCGCCCGCTCGTTGCCTTCGCGAACGACGGCCTCCGCGTCCCTCACCGTGAGCGCGCTCAGACGTGCGCGATGGTCAGCGAGATATTCGTTCACGGCTTCGGTGGTGAGTCGCTTGAGAGCGCCCGCACCAGCTGCGCCCACTTCGTCCGCAATGCTCTGCGGACTCCGCCCAAGCACGACCGCCGCTGTCGCCAGCAGACCAGAAACCCCGGCTCGGTTCTCCGGGTCATACGTGATCGTGCATTCAGAATCGGTGGGGGCGCGCTTGATGATCGCGGCGGTCTCATCGGCGGTCATGCCCAGCGCGATCGAGTTGCCATAGCTTTTCGACATCTTCCGCCCGTCGAGACCCAACAACTCGGGCGCGTCGGTGAGGAGAGCCGCTGGCTCAGGGAACACGTGCCCGTAACGTTCGTTGAACCGGCGCGCGATGGTGCGGCTGACTTCGACATGCGGCAGGTTGTCCTTCCCGACCGGAACGAGGTCGCCCTTGCAGAACAAGATGTCGGCGGCTTGATGCACCGGGTAGGTGAGAAGGAGGCCACTCAGCGCCCCGCCAGATGCGGCAAGCTCCGCTTTCACCGTGGGATTTCTACGCAGCTCGGCTTCTGTCACCAAACTGAGGAAGGGGCGCAGAAGCTGATTCAACGCCGGCACGGCTGAGTGAGTGAAGATCGTCGTCGACCGCGGGTCCAACCCAGCGGCGAGATAGTCGAGGACAGCACCGTAGACGTTCTCTCGGACGTTGCCGACTGTCAGCACACCGACGGCGGGCCCCGGCAGGACACCTCTATCGTCCTTCCGGGCCAGACCCTCACTGTCGATTTCGATGCCGACAACCCCGGTCAGTGGTTGGCGCATTGCCACAACATCTATCACGGGGAGAGCGGCATGATGGGCGTGATCGGCTATGAGGAGTGATCGATGGGAATCCTGACGATGAAGAGGCAGCAGGTGGCGCGCGCCTGGCGGCGCGCGGAGACAATCCGTTCCAGAATTGCGCGTGCTGCCGCTCTCCTGGCGGGGATCACGATGGCGGCGACCGCGTTTACAGGATGTGCCGCGGAAGACCTGTCGGTCGACGCCTCGAACGACTTCGACCAGATCGCCGAGACCTACGGCCTGGATGGGCCTGATGCGCGGACTGTGATCGAGACGCTTGAGGCCATGCCGCTGGACGCACGTCCCACCGGCCTCATCGCCTCGTGCAACCCGACGCGCTTGTCCTGTCGGACCAGTCGACGGGGCCGAGGCCGCGCTGCCCCTCCCTGAGGGCGAGTTCTATCTGTCCATTGCTCCGTACCTCGGGCAGACACACGAGTGCTTTTCCCACAGTCTGACAACGTGCGTGGGGGAACTTCGTGGCGAGGATGTCTCTGCGCTCATCACCGATCGGGTGGACGGAACGGTGCTGTTCGACGGTCGTGTGACCACGAACGACAATGGGTTCGTCGGCGTCTGGCTTCCCCGCGAGAAGGACGCGACGATCACGGTCGACTATGCGGACCAGACGGCGACTGCACTGGTGTCCACCGACGGCGATTCGCCCACGTGCCTGACGACGTTGCGCCTCTCCTGACGTTCCGAGACAGCTGTACCCGGCGGGCTGTGAGACGGGCGGGTTCCGTTCGACGCTTTCATCGTCGCGAATCGACAACACCGCGTGAATGCGATACCATCGCTATATGGCGATGAATGAACGGGCTGCAGAGCGTCTGGACGAGAGCGCGGGCGAAGTGTACGCGCACCTGTTCCAAGCGCTGGCAGAACCGACACGGCTTGCGATCCTGCAGCACCTCGCTTCAGGCGAGCATCGGGTGCGGGATCTCGTTCGGCACATGGGCTTCGCGCAATCGACGGTCAGCAAGCACCTCGGCTTCCTGGCCGAGTGTCAGCTCGTCCGTGCTCGATCCGCCGGCCGAGCGTCCTGGTACTCGTTGGCTCAACCCGAGCGTCTGAGCACGATCATCACCGCCACGGAAGAGCTTCTGGGAGCGACAGGCGCACGCGTGGTGTTGTGCGCCCACCTCAGAAACCCGCAGGTCACAACCACCGAGCAGAAGGAGAAATAGGCAGACATGGGAATCGGACACAATCACGACCACGGGGGCGGAGACGGCGGAGTACAGACCGCTACTGCAGGACACCGACGTCGGCTGATGATGGTGCTTGGCATCTACTTGACCATCATCGCCGCGGAGCTCATCGGGTCATGGATCACGGGCAGCCTTGCCCTCATGGCCGAGGCCATGCACATGGCGATCGATGGCAGCGGCATCTTGATCGCATTGATCGCGACCTACCTCGCGACGCGCAAGCCGTCGAGCAAGCGTACGTACGGCATGATGCGAGCGGAGATCGTCGCGGTTCTCATCAACTGTCTGCTCCTGTTCACCCTGGGAGGATTCATCCTCTTCGAGGCGGTCGATCGCTGGTTCAACCCCGAAGATGTCGAGGGTGGCGGCGTGATCGCCTTCGCGATCGTCGGTCTGATCGGTGCGTCCATCTCCCTAATCATCCTCAGTCGAGGCGCCAAGGAGAGTCTGAACGTCAAGGCGGCCTTCCTCGAGGTCATGAGCGACGGAATCGGCGCAGCAGCGATCATCGTCTCGGGCATCCTCAACGTCACCATCGGTTGGCAGCAGGGCGACGCGATCGCCGCCGCCGCGATCGGCGTGATCATCCTCCCCCGCGCATTCATGCTGCTGAAGCAAGCCATCAACATCATCCTCCAGGGCGTCCCCGATGGAATCGACATCGAGGAAGTACGTGGCGAAATCGAGGGCACCGCCGGCGTGAAGGCCGCCCACAGCCTCCATGTGTGGGCGCTCACCAGCGGCGTGTTCGTCTTGAGCGCGCACATCGTCCTTGACGACGAGGCCGCCGCGAACGGATCGGGCACGCAGGTGCTGGACGAACTCACGGAGAGCATGCGAGAGCACTTCCGCATCGAGCACTCGACCTTCCAGATCGAGGAAGACGGACACCTCGAGCATGAAGGTGCGATGCACCGGGACCTCGCAGGTCTCACCACGACGCCATCTGTCAGCGGTGGGCAGCACGCGGGCCACAGTCACTGACCAGCCCGCGTTGAAGGGGGCGGGTTCCGCGAAAGCGGACCCGCCCCCTTCAACGCGTTGTCATCCCGCTGCGGGAATTGCGCGTCACGATCCGAATGCATATCATCGTCGCAAGGCGATGATTAGCGTGCGAAACGGATGCGGACGACGCGGGCCAGATACGACGGCAGGAGACAACGTGGGGGCAGGGCACGAGCACGCAATCGTCACCGAAGAGACGGTGGGACAAGCCGGAGACTACCGCCGCAAGCTCCTCATCGCCTTCAGCATCACGGCCACGATCGTCGTCGCGCAGGCTGTGGGGTCGATTGTCACCGGCAGCTTGGCGCTGCTGACGGATACCGCCCACGCTGTGACCGATGCGTCAGGTCTCCTGATCGCTCTCATCGCCGCGACCCTGATGCTTCGCCCATCGAACGCGCGCCGGACCTGGGGATTCCGCCGCATCGAGGTCATAGCGGCGCTCGGACAGTCAACCCTGCTGCTCGTCGTCGGGACATACGCCGCTGTGGAAGGGGTCAAACGTCTCTTCGAGCCGCCGGACGTCCCTGCGGCGGAACTGCTGGTGTTCGGGATCGTCGGATTGATCGCCAACGTCGTCTCCATCATGATTCTCTCCTCCAGCCGAGGCGCGAACTTCAACATGCGCGCGGCGTTCCTGGAAGTCCTCAACGACGCGCTCGGATCACTGGGCGTGATCGTGGCCTCCATCGTGATCGCCACAACCGGGTTCATGCAGGCCGACGCGATCGCGGGCCTGTTCATCGCGGCGCTCATCGTGCCCCGAGCGTTCATGCTGATGCGGGAGACCACCGGTGTGCTGATGGAGTTCACGCCGAAGGGATTGGACTTGGATCAGGTGCGGGTGCACATCCTCGCTCTGGATCACGTCAAGAGCGTCCATGATCTTCACGCGTCGACGGTCGCCACGGGACTCACCACCATCACGGCGCACGTCGTCGTCGAGGACGAGTGCTTCACTGATGGGCACGCGGTCGACATGCTCCGCGAAGTGAAGAGGTGTGTTGCCGAGCACTTCGAGATCTCCGTGCGGCATTCGACGTTCCAGATTGAGACCGAGCACATCGGCGACGACGAACCCGACGCCGTGATGCACCCTTGATCGCGTTCGCCCGGTGCGCTCAGCCCCCGATGTGCTGGCCGACGCGATCGCTCCAGTTCTCGATCGCATCGTCGTCGATGGCGGAGACTCCCACCAATGTTCCGTCCGCGTCCACGTGGAGCGTGGCGCCCCCGCTGTCCGGAACATCCTTGATGAGGGCCGGTGCCGTCCTTCCGACCCCACGGATCGCCTTCTCGTACACGAGTGCGTCCCACGAGCTTCGCGCCACGTAGGGCTCCTGCGCGGGACCCAAGCCGACGTCCGACAACAGCACTCGCGCCGCGTGCTCTCCTTGCGCAGCGCTGTCGTCCCAGTGGTCGATCCGCCAGCTCTCGTTCCCCGCTCCGCGCCAGGTCGCCACTCCGCCCGCCGCGTAGACGCCGCCGACAGGGCCTCTCCCCCATTCATCGACCGGGACGCCGCTCGGCCACGGGAGCGGCGCCTGCGGTTCCGATCCGACTGCGACGATCATGAGGTCCGCGTCGAGCGTCTCCTCGTTCTCGAGCCGGACGCTCACCTGCTCGGCCGCCACGCTCACCGACGCGATCGCGCTCCCGAAACGGACGGACACGCGATCGCGATGCGCATCCGCGATCTCCCTCGCAAGCGCCATGCCGAACGCCGACGCCCCCGGCTGTGCGCTGCGCGCCACCAGGGTGACGTCGTGACCGTCCGCGTGCAGCGCCGATACTGTCTCGGCCGCAGTGAAGCCGGAACCGTAGACGATGACTCGGCGGGGCGCTCCACTCGCTGTGAGCAGCGCGTTCACCCGCACTCCGTCCTCGACTGAGTACAGAGGGGTCACACGGTCCGCTCCTAAAGGATGGCCGATCACGCGGACCTCGACGTCCAGCGGGAGCGCGACGCCGCCTGTCGCGACGATAAGGGAGTCGTACTCTAGCTGTGCACCGGCGGTGAGTCGGGCCTCTTTCGCGACGGGATCGATCGAGATGACGGTGTCTTTCACCACCGCGACGTCTGGGAGTGGGAGGGCGATCTGTTCGGGGCCGATGCGACCGTGCGCCACGCCCTTCACGTACACGCGATTCGACGGCGTTTCACCGGTACGAGCAACGAGAGTGAGGTCGATCTGGGGCACCGATGCGAGCGTTCGCGCGGCAGACGTTCCTGCGGATCCGGCTCCCACGATGAGTACGCGGTGCTTCGTCATATTCTTCCCGCTTTCGTTCAGGTAGGTAAGGTGACGCTTACCTCAAAGCTATTCGAGACCCGCGGCTCAGAATGGAGCATAAGACGCACCTTCAGGGCCCGGAGGCGCATCTTTCACGGGCTGACGGGCGGCGACCTCAACTACTACTTCAGTTACGCCCACGCATGTCACCACCATTCGCTCGGGTTGGATCCTTCAAGAGGGCTTGCGCCGGAGTCGATGGTCACCAGAGACCTCATTCACCGCGTGTGCGAAGTCTCTGCGAGCACCGTGAGCGATCCGCTGACGTCGCGACCGGTCATCATCCCCTATGGCGCGCCGTCATAGGACATCGCACGCCCCGACGCATGGTCCAGGGCGTGCGATGAGCGAACGCCGTCACGGCGAGGTCAGGCCCCGACGCGCTCCCGTTCGCGCGTCGGCACGGCGGTCGGCGGGTCGAGCTTCCGTGCTACGGACGGCCGGCGAGCGGCGCGGACGCCGTTCAGGATGACGAGCACCTCGGCGATCTCGTGCACGAGGACGACACCGGCCAGACCGAGAACTCCGAACAGTGCGAGCGGGAAGAGGACGACGATGATCGCCAGGGCGAGGCCGATGTTCCACGTCATGATCCGTCTTCCGCGCCGCGCATGGGAGAGCGCCCCGGGGATGAGCCTGAGATCGTGGCCGGTGAAGGCGACGTCGGCGGATTCGATCGCTGCCGCAGAGCCTTGGACGCCCATAGCGATCCCCACGGTGGCGGACGCCAGGGCAGGCGCGTCGTTGATGCCATCGCCGACCATAGCCACAGGGGACCTCACTGCCAGAGACATGACGGCATCGGCCTTGTCCGTCGGCAGCAGTTCGGCCCGAACGTCCGCGATGCGCGCCTCAGCGGCGATCGCGCGGGCCGTGCGACTGTTGTCACCGGTGAGCATCGCCGTCTCGATCCCCATCTCCGCCATCAGCCGGACGGTCTCCGCCGACTCAGGCCGCAGTTCATCACGCACGCCGATGAGTCCGGCGAATCGCCCGTCCGCTTCCACGACGACAACCGTCATACCCTGTTCCGCCATGTTCTCGGCGACTTCGCGATGCGTGCCGGGATCGATCCAGCGGGTGCTTCCGACTCTCACCCGGGTGCCGTCGACGTATCCTGTCAGTCCGCTCCCGGCATCCTCCTCGACGTCGCGCCCCGGCTGGACGCCCGGAGCGGCGGCGAGGATCGCGGACGCGAGAGGATGGGTGCTGGAGGACTCCAGCGCGGCAGCGAGGGAGAGAACCTGCTCCTGCGTGCGTCCGCTGGCGACGACTTCCACGATCTGAGGCGTGTTGCGGGTGAGGGTTCCGGTCTTGTCGAACGCGACGATGCGGATGGTCCCCAGCTGTTCGAACGCCTGCCCGGACTTGATGACCACCCCGTACTTCGACGCGGAGCCGATAGCGCTGATCACCGTGACCGGCACGGCAATCGCCAGTGCGCACGGGGACGCGGCCACCAGGACGACCAGAGCCCGCTCGATCCAGGTGGTCGGGTCGCCGACGATGAATCCGAAGACTCCGACCAACGCGGCGACGACGAGCACTGTCGGCACCAGTGGGCGGGCGATCCGGTCCGCGAGCCGCGCACGCTCCCCCTTGCGTGCGTGCGCCTGCTGCACCAGCGCCACGATCTGAGTGAGCGAATTGTCCCTGCCGTCGGCGGTCGCTTCGATCCGCAGCGTGCCGGAGCCGTTGACCGCACCTGCGGGGATCGGGTCGCCGGGGCGGGCGGGCACAGGGATGGACTCACCCGTCACGGCAGACGTGTCGAGGCTCGAGGAGCCGCTGACGACGACACCGTCAGTGGCGACCCGTTCGCCGGCGCCAACGACGAGGACATCCCGCTCCCGCACGTCGGTGACGAGAACCATCTCCTCTCTGCCGAACCGCGATACGCGCGTGGTCTCCGGTATCAGCGACAACAACGCCCGCAGGCCCTCCTTCGCTCGATCCATGGCACGATCTTCCAGCGCCTCGGCGAGGGAGAACAGGAAGGCGAGGGCGGCCGCCTCCCCGACGTGACCGAGGAGCACGGCACCGGCAGCGGCGATCGTCATGAGCAGTCCCACGCCCATTCGTCCGCGAATCAGCCGTCGCATCGTCCCCGGGACGAAGGTGTATCCGCCTGCAAGGAGCGCGATCCACTGCAGTGCCGTCGCCCCCACGGCGACGCCGCCCCACTCCAGCCCGTATCCGACGGCGAGGGTGAGGCCGGACAGGGCCGACGGCAGCAGGGCGATGTCTCGCCACCATCGTGGCCGCGACGTAGGCTCGTCGGCGGCCTGGCCGCTGCCGAACAGCGGAGGGAGCGCGGGCCCGCAGCACGCATCCCCTTCCCCGTCCGGTTGACGACCATCCGTGTCCGAGGGCTTCGGTGATTCCTTCCTCGGCGCAGGCTCATCAAGGTCGCAGCATTCGGCGCTCATCGCGTCTCCATTCGTCGGGTTCTCTGTTTCTGGGCACGATCGACTTCGCGATGCGTCTGGCAGCGACGTGCTCTAGAAGGCCGTAATCGCGGCGGCACCGCACCCGGGTGTCGTGCACTCGGGGTCGATGCACTCCTCGCTCTCGTCGATGGCGAGGGTGACGTCGACCAGTGCGCCGAGGGCGACGCCGAGATGCGGATCGGCGATCTCGTACCGTGTCTGCCGCCCTTCGGGCTCGGCGACGACGATGCCGCACCCGCGTAGGCAGGCAAGATGGTTGGACACGTTCGTGCGTGTGAGGCCGAGGTCGCGTGCCAGCACAGCAGGGTAACCCGGGGACTCGAGCAGAGACAGCAGGATCCGAGATCGGGTCTGATCGGCCATGGCACGGCCGAGTCGATTCATCGCGTCCACACGTGAGGCAATAGTCAGCATAGGGTGACCATACACTAGATGCTGATCTATCGACAATGGGGGGTATCATCGAATTGCGGTGATGAGAACGAGCGATTTGACCGCAGCTGTCCGGGTGCAGGAAGCGATCAGCGGTGGCACGCAACAGGCGTTGTCGACGGATTGCCTTCGTGCTGCGCCCTGGCCGGTAGGGGCGACGGCGACATGTGCGTTCTCCCTCCTGCCGCGTCGTGGAGGTAACTGGACAGAATGGCAGAAGACATTCGATACAACGAACATGCCCAGAAGAGCGGCGCAGTCTCGGAGGCGGGCAGCGAGGCGAGGGTAGTGCCGCGAAGCGTCACGGTGGTGATGATCAGCGCGACGATAGCGGCCGTGTTGATCATCGGGTTGCCCGTTCTGGTCACCGTGTTTCAAGGGGCTGCGCCGTACGACCGTCTCTTTCGGAGTTTTCCCGGTCTGTTGACCGGGGTCAGCACATCCGTGTTGCGCAGCGCGGCGGAGACGTCGGCACTCGTGACAATCGGAGCGCTGGCATATGCCCTGTTCCTCCGGGTGGGAACGTCGAGGGCGACACGCACGGTGGAGGAGTCGCTGGAGATCACGGTGTTGCGTGTAGCGGCGGGCCTGTGGTCTGGCTGTGCGGGACTGCTCGTCGTCTTCACGGCCTTCGACGCCAACGGCGTCTCTGTAGAGCGCCTCGCCGAGCCGAATGCGCTGCCATTCCTCTGGAGCGCTTCAGATGCGCCGAAAGCGTGGACCGTCGCGTTCCTCGCCTCGACCGTCGTCTTCTTTGCTTCTTTCGTTGCGGCGCGGTGGACAGGACTGCTGGTGCCGATGGGGGCAGCAATGATCGGAGCGCTTGCTCCCGTGGTGTCGGGTCAGGTGTTGGTGGGCCCGAATCATGATTTCGGCGGCGACGCCGCTGTTTTCCAGACCATCGGCGTCGTCCTGTTCTTCGGTGTTCTCGCCGTGCTGCTCGTGCGATCGATGTCTGGGCGGCTGATCGCGATCCCGACGCTGCGCCGGACCGCCGCAATCGCGATGATCGCTGTCCCGGTGATCGTCGTCACCGAGGGCGTGCTGACGGTGTTCAAGCTTGCAGGCACAGGCCTCTTCGACTCCGTGACGGGCGGGCTCATGCTGGCACGATGGCTGTGCCTGGCGGCGATCATCGTCGCAGCGGCACTGTACATGGTGTGGGTACGGCGCGGAGTGCTGCGCGAAAGCCGGATCTATGGTTTGCTTCTCGTCTCCGGATTCGCGGTGGCGGGCTGGATCGGCGTTTCCGTGGCGATGACGCGCGAGCCGCCGCCACAGTACTTCGTCCCGACCAGCATCTCGCAGGTGTTTCTGGGATTCGACCTGCCCGAGGCGCCGGGGATGACGGCGCTACTGACACAGTGGCGCCCGAACCTTCTCTTCGTCGGTGTCTCCGCGGCGGCGGTGAGCGTCTATCTGGTGGCGGTGCGGATGCTGTCGCGCCGCGGCGACCGGTGGCCGGCCGGACGCACGGCCGCATGGATTGTCGGCTGGACGCTGGTAGTGATCGCCACGAGCTCGGGCTTCGGCAAGTATTCCGGGGCGGACTTCGGAGTGCACATGATCGTGCACATGAGCTTGAACATGCTCGCACCGGCAATCCTCACCCTCGGTGGTGTCGTCACCCTGCTGCTGCGTGCCACCAGCGCAGGCGGACCGCTCGCTGGAGCACACGAGTGGCTCACGCGGGTATTGAAATGGCGGGTACTGCACTTTTTGTACAACCCGCTCCTCGTGTTCGTGCTGTTCGTGGGCTCCTACTACGGCCTGTATCTGACCGGGCTCTTCGGCGAGCTGATGCGCTTCCACTGGGGTCATCAGTTGATGAACGTGCACTTCCTCGTCGTGGGATACCTGTACTACAGCCTGATCATCGGCATCGACAAGCCTCCTCGATCTCTTCCTCACGTCGGCAAACTCGGGTTCGTTCTCGCAGCCATGCCGTTCCACGCGTTCTTCGGCGTCATCCTGATGACCGGCAGCGGCGGCGATACGCTCATCGCCGAGAACTTCTACCGGTATCTCTCCATGCCCTGGGCCGATCTCCCGGCCTCTCAGGCGATGGGCGGCGGCGTCGCCTGGGCCGGGGGCGAGATCCCGCTGATGATCGTGGTGATCATCCTCGGCATCCAGTGGGCGCGTCAGGACAGCCGAGAGGCCCGCCGCAAGGACCGCCACATGGATGCCGGCCTGGATCCCGATTTCGATCAATACAACGCCATGCTGGCCCGGCTCTCGAACACCCGGAGCACTGCCGATGAGAGGGGCGGGGAAGAACGATGACCGCTGTAGAAATGACCCCGCCCATCGAGCTGGATATCTCCGGCATGACCTGCGCCGCCTGCGCTGCGCGGGTCGAACGCACTTTGAACAAGCTCGACGGTGTCCACGCGTCGGTGAACTACGCCACAGAGCGAGCCGTAATCGTCGGGTTGCCGTCGCACGATCTAGGCGCTGCAGTGTCCCGAATCGAGGACGCGGGCTACGGTGCGCACGTACGTCAGGGCTCTGACGATGCCTGGTCCCGACGCACCACCGAGTCGCGGATCACCGCGCTGCGGCGACGCCTCATCCTCGCCGCGTTCCTGACGGTACCGCTGATGGACATCACCATCGTGCTCGCGCTCGTTCCCCAGTGGCGCTTTCCGGGTTGGGAATGGCTCTGTGTGCTCCTCACCGTACCGATCGTCACTTGGGCGGCATGGCCGTTCCATCGTGCGACGCTGCGGAACCTGCGGCATCGTCAGGTCAGCATGGACACTCTCGTCTCTCTTGGGATCGTTGCCTCCTTCGGCTGGGCCATCGCCACCCTGATCTTCGACATCGGGCACAACTCCGGCAGCGGATTCTGGCTCGGGTTCGGCGCGACGCCGACAGGCGCGGATGCCGTCTACCTCGACGTCGCGGCCGGGATGACGACACTCCAGCTGTCGGGGCGGTACTTCGAAACGCGCTCACGACGTCGAGCGGGAGACGTTCTGGGGGCGCTCAACGCTCTCGCGGCCACTCACGTGCGCATCGTGCGCGAGGGCATCGAGTCCCGCGTGCCGGTCGAGCAGCTCCGGGTGGATGACACCTTCGTCGTGAGGCCCGGCGAGACGATCGCCGCGGACGGCATCGTCCTCGACGGCACCGCGGCGGTGGACACGAGCATGATGACGGGAGAGCCCCTGCCCACCACGGTGTTCCCCGGGTCGGCAGTGGTCGGTGGCACGATCAGCACGGACAATCGCATTGCCGTGACCGCCACTGCGGTCGGCACGCACACGCGTCTCGCTCAGATGGCCTATCTGGCAGAACAGGCGCAGGCGCGCAAGGCGCGCGTGCAGACCGTGGTCGACCGCATCACGGTCTGGTTCGTCCCCGGCGTCATCGTGCTGTCGATCATCGTCGGCGCCGGATGGGCGTGGGCCGGATCCCCGCTCGCCCAGACCATCGGAACGGCGATCAGTGTGCTGATCATCGCGTGCCCGTGTGCACTGGGCTTGGCGACGCCGACGGCGCTGATGGTCGGCGTCGGACGCGGCGCGAGCCGCGGCATCCTCATCAAGGGCCACGATGCCCTAGAATCCAGCGGAACGATCACCACCGTCGTGCTCGACAAGACCGGGACGTTGACCACAGGTGCCATGTCCGTCGCGGCCGTCATCGCGATCGATGCCGACGAGCGCGATGCGATCAGGCTCGCAGCCGCCGTCGAGCGCGGTTCCGAACACGCGATCGCACGCGCCATCGAGAAGGCTGCTCAGGATCACGGGCTCGAACCGCCCACAGCCTCTGGTTTCCATGCGTTCCCGGGACTTGGTGCGGCGGCCATCGTCGACGGCAGTGAGGTCATCGTCGGAAGTCCAGCGCTCCTGTACTCGCGGGGTATCCCCGTGAGTGCAGACGCACGCGAGTCTATCGCCAGGGCAGAAGAGCACGGCCACACCGTCGTCGCGGTCGTCCGGGAGGGCGCGCTCCTCGGCGTCGTCGCGCTCAGTGACACCATCAAGCCCAGCGCCGCGGTCGCTGTCGATGCTCTGCACGCCGAGGGGCTGCGCACGATCCTGCTCACCGGAGATTCCCAGCCCGCCGCCGAACGGATTGCGCGCGCTCTCGGTATCGACGCGGTGCGCGGAGGGGTGCTCCCGGATCAGAAAGCCGACGCCATCCGTGCCCTGCAAAAGGACGGCGCGCGCGTCGCGATGGCCGGCGACGGCATCAACGACGCTGTCGCTCTCGCCACGGCCGACCTGGGTATCGCGGTGGCCTCAGGATCGGACATCGCGCTCAAGGCCGCCGACATCATTCTCATCCGCGAAGATCTCCGCGCGATCCCTGAAGCGATCGTCCTCTCCCGCAAGACTCTTCGCACGGTACGGACGAATCTTGTCTGGGCCTTCGGCTACAACATCGCCGCCATTCCGATCGCGGCAGCGGGCCTGCTCAATCCCCTCATCGCTGCGGCCGCGATGTCCCTCTCATCCGTCCTCGTCGTCTACAACAGCCTGCGCCTGCAGAATACGCGGCTGGACTCCGCTCCTCACATGGTCAGTGCCCCTGAGACCGAACTCAGAGGCGGGCAGCCCGGATGAGTTCGCGGGCGTATTCGCCGAGGTCTCGTTCGCTTCCCCGCCAGATGGCGGTGATGGGTCGGCGAACGGGCGGGTCCAGCGGGATCTGGAGGATGCGTCCGAGCCGAACGTCGTCCGCGATCACGTGCGCGCTCGTGACTGTGGGGGCGATCCCTGCCTGGACGGCCGACCGGATTGCTGAAGAGTTATCCATGACGATTGCGGGCGGTGCCGGGGTGTATCCGGCATCGTGAGCGGCGTGCTCCCAGGCCAGTCGTGTGCCGCTGCCGGGTTCGCGCGTGATGAGTGGCACAGAGGCAAGGTCGGAAACACGAATCTGCGTGTTCTGGGCAGCTGGGTCCGACGTCCCGACTGCAACGACAAGCTCGTCTTCCACGAGGACTGCGTGTGAAAGGTCGCGAGGCAGATCCGGGGTCTCAATGAGCCCGACGGAGGCCTGTCCCTCGCGTACCAGCCTTGCCACGTCTTGACTATTGGTCGCCCGTATTCGGATCGTCGTGGGTTCACGGCCGGCGGCGAGTTGGGTCTGGCGTACTCTGAGCAGCCAGGTGGGGAGCAGGTGCGCAGCGACGGTTTGGCTTGCGGCGATCGTGACCTCGCGCATCTGCGTGCCCCTGAGACCATCGACGGCGTCTGCGAGCGTGTCGGCGGAATGGAGCAGATCCTGCATCCATGCGGCGAAGACTTCTCCGTCGGCGGTGGCGCGGACGCCTGCGGGCGTCCGTACAAGCAGCTCGAGACCGAGGGATCGCTCCATCGCGCGTATCCGGGTAGACGCGGCCTGCTGCGAGATACCGAGTCCCCGGGCGGCAGCGGAGATTGATCCGTCCTGTAGGACGCGCTGCAGGAGCCTGAGGGCCGAGATGTCCGGGAGCGTGACCACGGGTACAGCCTAACCTTGTGGGGGTATCCAGTCGGGGCAGATTCCCGCGGGGTCTAGCCGCCGAGGAGACTGGCTGGTGTGAATCTGTCTGCCGTGATCGACCGCGTCCGCACTCTCAGCCCGGGAGTCGGGTTGTGTCTTCTCATCGCTGCTGTTTCGCTCGTTTTAGGGCATTTTCTTCCCGTGGTAGGCAGCGCTCTTCCTGCAGTGTTCATCGGATTCGTGATCGCCGCGATCCGTCGGCCGGGGACGGCGGTATTGCCCGGGGTGGGGTTTTCGAGCAAGATGCTGTTGCAGGTGGCCGTGACGCTGTTGGGTACCCAGCTATCTCTCCGGGATGTCGCCGAGGTCGGTGTGGAGTCGTTGCCGGTGATGCTCAGTTCCCTTACCGTTTGCTTGCTTGGCGCAATATGGATCGGCCGGGCGTTGGGAATAGCGGCGCGTCTGCGGACCCTCATCGGTGTGGGGACGGGTATCTGCGGGGGGTCCGCGATCGCCGCGGTCGCACCGGTGATCGGGGCAGCGAGCGGTGAGATCGCGTATGCGATCAGTACGATCTTCGTGTTCAACATCATCGCTGCAGTGGTGTTTCCGATCCTCGGGCATCTCATGGGCTTGGATGCGCACACTTTCGGGCTCTTGGCGGGCACTGCCGTGAACGACACGAGCTCGGTGGTTGCCGCTGCGAGCGCGTTCGCAGCCTCGGCTCTCGGATTCGCTGTCATCGTCAAGCTGGTCCGAACGCTGATGATCGTTCCGGTGTCCATCGGGCTGTCACTGCTCGAGGCCCGCCGCTCAGGGGCATCTGCCAGGGATCTGCTGCGCAAACCCAACCGGCTCGTTCCCTGGTTCCTGCTGGGGTTCCTTCTGACGACCGTCGCGAACTCGGTGGGATGGGTCTCGCCCGTAGTGCAGGCCGCAGGGTTGACGGTGAGCACCACACTCATCGCCGCGGCTCTGGCCGGCATCGGATTGTCGACGAACATCTCGGCGGTTCGGACTGCGGGGTGGCGTCCCTTGATCCTCGGCGGGATCCTCTCGATACTCGTCACGGGCACTGCGGTTGCGGCGCTCTTTGTCACCGGATATCTGGGCTGAGGTGGCGGGGGTCGCGGACCCTCGCCGGAGAGCGATGCGGGCCGTCCTCGTCGTGAGGACGGCCCGCACGGATGACATCAGTGGACGGGCTCACCCGCTGGGTCGAGTACCCACCAAACGTCCATCAGGCCCTGCCCGGCCGTCATACCTGCTTCGGTGTCCCCTGCGAAGTAGTACAGCGGCCACCCGTTCAGCGTCAGCTGGTCTTCGCCGTCGACGCCCGTGATCGTTCCGGTCTCGCCCGAGACCCCGTCGAGCTCGACGTCCGCATCGGCGGGGACGGCGGGCCACTTGGTAGCGCATTCTCCTGCACACGCCGACGCATCAGCCCCCTGCGTGTCCTTGTCGAAATGGTAGACGACATTCCCGTCGGCGTCGACGATGACTTCGCCCAGTTCGGTGTCTGCTGTCGTGAGGGTGAAGCCGGCAGGAGTTTCCTCCATCGGGGGTGTCGATGGTGGGTCGGTGGCCTCTGCACCGCCTCCGGTCCCGTCGGAGGCGCACCCGGCGAGCGCCAGGCCGGAGATCGCCAGCACTGCAAGGGTGGTTCGCGAGTTTCATCTTCATCGGGCAGGTCCTTTCGTCGGTGATCGTCGCGGTCGCGACTACTGGGAACACGACGTCAGGGTGCCCTGGGTTCACCCGTGCAGCGGGTTGCTGAGGACCGTCTCCCCTTTCGCTGTGCGGATCTCGAGCGTCTGCATGTCATCGAGTTCCATAGCGGTGGCCGCGTCCAGGGTGATCTCGCGTCCGGGTACGGCGCTCCAGCTGGCGACTTCACGGAGCCCACCGTTCGCGTCTGTGATCACGAGAGTGTAGGACCAGGGGCCGTTCTCGTCACCCCACTCACCGCCTTCGGGGTAGTCGCATGTGATCCGGACGCTCGTCCCCCATGCGACGCTTCGCAATTCGACATCAGCAACCATCTCGGTGGCAGTGACAGCATCCATGGCGATTACCGCATCCGGCCGGTCCGGGGCAACGATGCCGGGCATAAGGATGATGCCGATGACAACGGCGGCAGCAGCGAGACCGGCCACGACGCCTCGCACACGGCGCACCTGTCTGCGCCGAATCCGTTGAATGGTGCGCTCGACGAGGTCCGCGGGAGGCCGGGCCTGGTCACCGCTGTCCGTTCGGTCGGCCCCGTCTGCGGTGCTGAGATCGGCCCGCGCGAGCAGTCCGGGCATGCCAGCGAGAGATCCGACGGCATCGCGGCATTCCGAGCATCCCTCGAGGTGAGCTTCGAATCGGCGGCGGTCGACTGGGGTGAGGGCGCCGAGAACGTATGCCGCGTCCCATTCCGCCATCGCACGATGCTCTTCACTCATCTGCTCACTCCTCTCTCTTGGAACGCTAACCGCAAGGCGCGAAGCCCATAGTGCAGGCGGGATTTCACGGTTCCTTCTGCGATCTGCAATTCGTCGGCGAGTTCCGCGGTCGTGAGAGAACCGAAGTAGGCGCGTACGATCACCTCACGGTGGTTCTCGCTGAGCGACGCCAGCGCGTCATCGATCAGCATTGCGTCGAGCATCTGGTCGACACGATCGGTGACGGCACGGTCCGGTACCCGGTTCGTGGTGCTCTCATGGCGTCGCTGGGCGCTTCGGACACGATCGATGACGACACGTTTCGCGACGGTGAAGAGCCACCCGCCGACGTCTTCGGGCGGCTCATCGAGAATTCGTGGCGCCTTCCATGCCCGGATGAGGGTCTCTTGAACGACATCGTCCGCTTCGGACGCATCTCCTGTCAAAGAGACGACGTATCGCCACAGCGGTGCAGCATGCCGCTCATGCAACTGCCTCAGGGCCTGCGCGCGAGCCTGCCTCATCCGACGATCTCCACCCTTTCAGCTCGTCCAACACCTCACCTCATCCACGTTAGAGACGGACGCGGAGTTCAATCTCTCGTCAGTCGATGTGGGGCCTCGAAGCTGGGGCGAGTCCGAGGAGAACAGCACACCCGCCCTGGCCTCGCGTCCGATGCCGGTATCGCCCTGTATTGCGTCTACTCCGCAAGACCTGCCACCACCCTCGCCCGTCCTACCCCTCAGGGGTAGGGTATAAGAGGTTCATCTGGAAGGAATATCGATGAAAGTGCTCCTCACTGGTTCGACGGGTTACATCGGCTCAGCCATTCTCACCTCACTGACATCGGCCGGTCACGAGGTCACCGCGCTCGTGCGCACCGAGGACGCCGCCACCGCAGCCGGTCGCGCCGGCGTCGCTCCGGCCGTCGGCGACATGCGCGACGCCGGCCTCGTCACCGAGCTCGCCAACACAGTGAATGCCGTCATTCACGCTGCGACCCCCGGCGACGAAACCAGCAGCGATGCGGACAACGAGTTCGCCGACGCCGTGCTCGCAGGTCTCGGGGACCGCGGCGCGGCATTCATCCGTACCGGCGGAATCTGGATCCATGGATCCGGAAGCGATCTCACCGAAGAAACACCTCACGATCCGCCCGCGCTCGTGGCTTGGCGATCCGAGATCGATCGACGCATCCTCACGGCCTCAGGGATCCGCGCCGTTCTCGTGGAACCAGCCATCGTCTATGGTCACGGCGGCGGCATCCCCAACATCGTCACCCGCGCGGACGCCATCGGTTCCCCGCCGGGCCTGCAGCTCCTCGGAGACGGTACGCAGCACTGGGGCACAGTACATGTCGACGACCTCGCCGACCTGTACGTTCTCGCGCTCGAAAAGGCCCCGCACGGAGCGGTGTACCTGGGCGCCAGCGGTCACAACCCCACTGTCCTGCAGATCGGAGAGGCCGCCAGCCGCGTCCGTGGCTTCAATGGAAAGGTCACTCCGGAATCGACTGCGCGGACGGTCGAGCGTCTGGGCGCCTTCGGCGAAGCCCTGCTCCTCGACCAGCAAGCGAGCGGCCGGCACGCCCGGGAGTCACTCGGGTGGGCTCCGAAGCACCCCACGCTCATCACGGAGATCAACGAGGGGCATTACACCGACTGAGACGTCAGCCGCAGTTCAATCGCTTCTGGAGGTCTGTCATGGCGGCAATTTCCGCCGACTGATTCTGCGAGATCTGCTTTGCCGTGTCGAGGAGCCGGGGGTCCGCACCGAGCTCGACGACGGCATCGCTCATCTCGATCGCGCCGCGATGGTGGCGGATCATGAGATCTAGGAACAGGCAGTCTTGAGCGTCCCCACGAGCCTGTTGCAGCTGCGCGATTTCCTCGCTGGTCGCCATTCCCATCGCAGCTTCACGGTCTGCGGTGGTTTCGCTTCCGCTGGATCCATGATGCTGCCCGGTATCAGCGTCGCCCATCCACGTCATGAGCGGCTCTCCGGCCTGCGGCCTGCCCCATGAGACGAGCCATCCGAACATCTCGCCGCGCTGTCCGGCTTGGGCGGTGGCGATGTCGTAGGCGAGCACACGCAATTCGTCATCCGTGGTGTCCCGGTAACTGATCATCGCCATCTCGACCGCCTGGGCGTGATGTACCTGCATGTCTCGCGCGAACCCTACATCAGCGCGATTTGGCTCTGCGACAATGGTGGGCGGCCCGCCTGACGCAGAGAATCGTCCAACCGCGAACGCGAGCACGAGCGCGGACCCGACAGCCACCACAGCCATCAGCCAACGCGTTCGCCGGATTCGGATGAGGCCACGTCCTCCAGTGCGGCGACGGGGTGCTGGTATGTGACCTGTCATCGTTGGTCAGCTCGTCTGGCCCGGGCCGTCAAGGGCCCCGGTGCAGGCGGCGTTGGGTTCGGGCACGTTCTGGCTGCGCCAGTATTCCTCGAAGAATTCACTGATTCGCTCATCTTGCACGGAGTCGACGCGTAGCTGCGCATTCCAGGCGCTCACCGCCACCGGGGATCCGAGATCGGGGTACGGAGAGAGAAGCGCATAGGTGGAGGGAATCAGTTGCTTCAGTGAAGCGAGGTCGTCCCCATCGATGAGGTCCGGGTCGTAGGTCACCCACACGGCACCGTGCTCGAGAGAGTGCACCGCATTCTCATTCGTCTGCGGTTCGGTGTATGTGCCGCAGTTGAGCCAGTACGGGTTGTGGGGGCCGCCAGCGGGCGGCGTCTGCTCGTATTCGACGGTTTGCTGCGTGTGTTCCGTGGTGTGCGAGAACGTTTCGACGCCGTCCATGTCGTCTCCCGCACTTCCGGCGGAGTACTGCGCGGGTGGCGTCGCTGAGAAGGACGCGGCAAGAGCGCCGACCGCGACGACGGCCAAAGCGGCCGTGGCGACTCCCCCGCCGACCCAGAGCACGACCTTGCGCCGACGCTCAGATTGGAGTCGGCGCTGATACGCCGCTACCTTCGCTTGGCGCCGCTCCTGTCTCTGCTGCTTCACAGTCGATCGGGACTGATCTCGCCCGTTAGGTGTGTTCATTCGTTGGCCATCCCGTCCTCTGTTGCCCGGGCCCGTCTGTACCTGGGCTTGTCGCGGTAGGAGCCCCGCAGTCGGCTTCGTGCCGTTCCTGCAACTACCGGAGCGCCCGCCCGAGCCTGCCTCTTTCAGCCTCGCCGCACATTCGCCCCGTCTGTCTCCTCATCTCACCCACGATGATGTCGGACACGAAGTTCAATCACCATGGAGGTCAGTCGTTGTTCGACGGCTGCGACACGGACCTCCGAGGCAGAGCGCGCACCAGTGGTGCATCAGTCCAGACCGGGCCGAGCTTCGCCGCGCCTCCCGGGGAACCGAGCTCTGTGAAGAAGTCGACGTTCGCCTGCGCGTAGTCGGCCCACTGATTGGGCAGATCATCTTCGTAGTAGATGGCCTCAACCGGACAGACCGGCTCGCACGCACCGCAGTCCACGCACTCGTCGGGATGAATGTAGAGCATCCGGTCCCCTTCGTAGATGCAGTCCACGGGGCATTCATCCACGCAGGCCTTGTCCTTCACATCGACACAAGGCAACGCGATCACATAGGTCATTAAGCACCCCGTTTCTGCCCTCAGCCCTTCCGTTTTCATCCTCTTGTTCGGGCTGCGGGCACGGAAAGCATGATCCGTGCACGACATGGACCGTCCGGCTCATGCCGCGCGAAGCAACATCTAGATGTCGGATTTAGGTAAGCCTTGCTTCATTGATGGACGTTATGCTGGGAAGCGAGCACGTGTCCTGGATCAGGCCCGGGTCGTGAGATCGGAACAGTCACGCGAGGCACATCCCCCACCGCGCCGACGTCGCGTAGCGAATACTCAACGCGAGAAAGGAGCGTGAGGATGCATACCATGACCGAGGCGGAGGTCCTCCCTCCCACAGCTCAGCTTCTGGGAATGGAGGACGTCGAACATGCCCGTCCGATATGTGCTCACTCCCACGACTTCGGCGTGATATCGCTCGCCCGTGCCGGGCACGCCAGCCATCAGACCGAGAAAGGCCTCGCGCGTGTGGGAGCGGGCACTCTCACTCTGCTCGGCCCGAGCAGCTGGCATGCGTATGAACCCGATCCCGTCATCGAGCTCACCAACCTCTACATGACCCGCGCCCTGCTCGCCGTGGGCACGAGCAGGCACCTGACGACAGAGGTTCCTGCCCCGCTGCGCGACGCGCTGGACCCCGAGAACTCTCAAGGCTCTGTCATCAGCTTCGCGCTGACGGAGCCAGATGTGACGGCGCTCAAGCGGGTCTTCGCGCAGGTACGCGGGGATGACGGGCCGCGGAGCATCTTCTCGCAGCTGGCTCTGTACTACCAGCTCCTGGACGCTCTCGTTCCTGCGGTGACCGCGGCGCCGATGCTCATGGCCTCGTCATCCGCTGACCATCAGCACAGCCCGCTGGCCCCGGGGCTACGCAAGTACGGAGAGCATGTCACTCATGCGATCGCTCTCCTTCATGACCGCATCGATCACCCATGGACTCTCGGAGAACTGGCGGCAGGCGTGAGCATCTCCAGTTCTCAGCTCGTGCGCACCTTCCGTGCCGACACCGGCTCGGCACCGATCGCATATCTTCAGTCGATCCGTGCCGAGCGAATGGCGTACCTGCTGCGCACCACCGATCTCAGCATTGCCGCTGTCGGGCGGGCAGTGGGCTGGCCGGACCCGAGCTACGCGAGCCGCCGCTTCAACGCGCACTGGCGGCTCAGCCCCTCCGCCTACCGGCGAGGTCTGAGCTAGGGAATCCACCCGCTCGGATGAAGATGGCCAGTCATCCGCATTCAACGTCGAACGGCGAAACCGAGCGCGCTGAGCATCTCGATGCCGTCAAGCGTGATCCGCTCCGGCCCCCATGGCGGCATCCATACCCAGTTGATCCGGAAGGCCTCGACGACGCCCTCGAGCGCCTCGGCGATGTCGCCCTCGATGACGTCGGTCAACGGGCAACCGGCGCTGGTGAGCGTCATGGTGATGATCAGCACATCATCCTCGTCGAAGGCGACGTCATAGACGAGTCCGAGGTTGACGATGTCGATGCTCAGTTCGGGATCGAAGACGTAGGTCAACGCGTCGACGACCTTCTCATACCTGGTGACGCCCAGAACCTCAGGCGCGATCGGAGCCTGAACCTCGCTCATGCTGCACTGAGGAAGCGGTCGTATCCCTCGGACTCCAGGCGCGCAGCGAGCTCGGGGCCGCCGTCCTCGACGACACGGCCGGCGACGATCACGTGCACGAAATCCGGAAGGATGTATTTCAGGATGCGTGTGTAGTGGGTGATCATGAGCACGCCGAGCCCGGTACGGTCCTTCACACGATTGACGCCTTCGGAAACGATGCGGAGCGCATCGACATCCAAGCCGGAGTCGGTCTCATCGAGGACTGCGAACTTCGGCTCGAGAAGGTCGAGCTGAAGAATCTCGTGCCTCTTCTTCTCACCCCCGGAGAATCCCTCATTCACGTTGCGCGAGAGGAAAGCGGAGTCCATCCGGAGCTTCTCGAGACTGCTCTTGACCGTGTTCGTCCAGGTTCTCAGCGCGGGTGCATGCCCGCTGATCGCCGTCTTCGCCGTGCGCAGGAAGTTGGACACGGTGACGCCGGGAATCTCGACCGGATACTGCATCGCAAGGAACAGGCCGGCACGTGCCCGCTCGTCCACACTCATCGCGAGGACGTCCTCGCCGTCGAGCGTGATGCTGCCCTCGGTGATCGAGTACGCCGGGTGCCCGGCGATCGCGTAGGAGAGGGTCGACTTGCCGCCACCGTTCGGGCCCATGATGGCATGGACCTCTCCGCTGGCGAGACGCAGGTCGATCCCGCGCAGGATCTCCTTGTCGCCCTGGTCTGTTCTGACGCTGGCATGGAGGTTGTGCACCTCGAGAGTTGACATCGTGATGGCCCCTTAGGGATCGTATGGGCCTGTCCATTCGGACAGGAGTCGGGAGTTGATGATGGTGTCAGGCGGTACTGGTTCGGACGCGGATCAGACAGCGACGGGGGCTTTGACCTCGCTGCTCACTGTGTATTCGCCGATCTTTCGCTCGACCAGGCCGATGAGGCGCTCCTCCAGCTCGGGAACGCCGATCTTCTGGATCAGCTCGGAGAAGAACCCTCGCACGACCAGCCGTCGCGCCTCAGCCTCGGGGATACCCCGAGACTCCAGGTAGAACAGCTGCTCGTCATCGAAACGGCCTGTCGCGCTCGCATGGCCAGCACCGACGATGTCGCCGGTCTCGATCTCAAGGTTCGGCACCGAGTCCGCGCGGGCTCCATCGCTCAAGACGAGGTTGCGGTTCTGTTCATAGCTGTCGGTACCGGTCGCGGCCGGTCCGATGAGCACGTCGCCGATCCATACAGCCCGGGCGCTGTGCCCCTGAAGCGCTCCCTTGTAGGTGACGTTGCTGACCGTGTCGGGGGCATCATGATGAACGTAGACCTGCTGCTCGAAGAACTGCCCAGCTCCCGAGAAGTACAGACCGAGTGCGTCCGTGGCCGAGCGTCGTCCAGCGAGGTGGATGGACGGGGCGAGTCGCACCAGACCACCACCGAGCGTGACGACGATGTGCTTGAGCGTCGCCCCCTCGCCGAGACGTGCGAAGTGAGCGCTGAGATGCACCGCGTCGTCTGCCCAGTCCTGAACGCTGACCACGGTCAGCGCGGAATGGTCCGCAACGACGATCTCGACGTTCTCAAGCAGTTGCGCGGTGCCGGTGCTGTCGAGCACGACCGTCGCCGTGGCATCGGGTGCCGTGGCGATGAGCGTGTGCGCAGCCCGGGGTCTCTCACCCAGGCCTTCCCGCACGATGATCGCCTGTTCGGGCTGATCGCCCGTGGCTTCCACGAGCAGCACCTGCTCGGTCGCTGCCCAGGCCGAGGCATGGACTCGGTCCTCCGGTAATCCTGCGGTCCCGACGGACGCCTCCGCGAACGGAACCCATGAGACGCGGACCCCGGCGCTCGCGGTGACTCCGATCGGGAACGAAGTGCCGTCAAGTGTGTGGTCGGCGAGAGCGGCGACGGGGATGAGCGGTGTGTACTTCCACCCCGGGTCCTGCGATCGCAACGGCCCGAAGTCCTCTGGATCGGCCGAGTGGAGCCGACCTGCGCGGCTCTGCACAGGGACGTAAGGGGCCTCGACGTAGACGTCTGAGCCAGCGGGAGCAGAGGCGCTCATCCGACCGATCCTTCCATGCCCATCTCAATGAGCTTGTTCAGTTCCATCGCGTACTCCATCGGCAGCTCGCGCGCGATCGGCTCGATGAAGCCCCGCACGATCATGGCCATCGCCTCGTCCTCGGGCATGCCGCGGGACTGCAGGTAGAACAGCTGCTCCTCGCTGACCTTCGAGACCGTGGCCTCGTGACCGAGCTGGACGTCATCCACGCGGATGTCGATCGCCGGGTAGGTGTCGGAGCGCGACTTCGTGTCGACGAGCAGCGCGTCGCACCGCACGGTGTTCGCGGAGTGGTGGGCGTTCGCGTCGACGCGCACCTCACCGCGGTAGCCCGCGCGTCCGCCGCCGCGGGCGATCGACTTCGAGACGATCGACGACTGCGTGTAGGGCGCCATGTGGATCATCTTCGCGCCGGCGTCCTGGTGCTGGCCGGGACCGGCGAAGGCGACCGAGAGCGTCTCGCCCTTGGCGTGCTCGCCCATCAGGTAGATCGACGGGTACTTCATCGTCACCTTGGAGCCGATGTTGCCGTCGACCCACTCCATCGTCGCGCCCTCGTGCGCGACCGCGCGCTTGGTGACCAGGTTGTAGACGTTGTTCGACCAGTTCTGGATCGTCGTGTAGCGCACGCGGGCGTTCTTCTTCACGATGATCTCGACCACGGCCGAGTGCAGCGAGTCCGACTTGTAGATCGGGGCCGTGCAGCCCTCGATGTAGTGCACGTAACTGTCCTCGTCGGCGATGATCAGGGTGCGCTCGAACTGCCCCATGTTCTCGGTGTTGATACGGAAGTACGCCTGCAGCGGGATCTCGACGTGCACGCCCTTGGGCACGTACACGAACGAGCCACCCGACCAGACGGCCGTGTTCAGCGCCGCGAACTTGTTGTCACCGGCGGGGATGACGGAGCCGAAGTACTCCTCGAAGAACTCGGGGTGCTCGCGCAGCGCCGTGTCGGTGTCCATGAAGATGACGCCCTGCTCCTCCAGGTCCTCGCGGATCTGGTGGTAGACGACCTCGGACTCGTACTGCGCGGCGACACCGGCGACGAGACGCTGACGCTCGGCCTCGGGGATGCCCAGGCGCTCGTACGTCTCGCGGATCTCCTCGGGGAGGTCCTCCCAGGACTGCGCCTGCTTCGCGGTCGAGCGCACGAAGTACTTGATGTTGTCGAAGTCGATCTCGCTGAGGTCTGCGCCCCAGGTCGGCATCGGCTTGCGTCCGAAGAGCTGATATCCCTTGAGACGGGTCTTCAGCATCCACTCCCGCTCGCTCTTCAGCGCCGAGATGTCTCGGACCACGGCCTCCGAGAGACCGCGTCGCGCGCTCGCTCCGGCGGCATCGGCGTCGTGCCATCCGAATTCGTACACCCCCAGTCCGTCGAGCTCCGGGCGGTCGATCAACACATCCGACAAGCCTTCACCTTCCTTTCATATCCGAGTCGGCCGGGACTCTCCTGACACACAGGCCGCATCCCTCCGCACGCGCTTTCCTTCTATGCCACGTGCTGACTGGTTCAATCTTCGAACACCCTCGCGCGCCCAAAAAGGTCGATCTGCGCGTTCAGTTGATCGTGCGGCCCATACGTGTGTCCAACGCCATTCGCAGGATGCCGACGGTGCCTCGGCGGTCTCCGTCCGGAATGCGTCGCCGTGGCAGAAGGGTGTCATCGGCGGCTGTTCGGCATCGCACGCGAGAGTCGCCTCGCGAAAAGCACTCCGACGAGATCCTCCGAACAGTCGCATCACGACAAGGGACAACGTGGCACGAGATCTGATCCTGGCCGATCCGCAATCCGCCCGGGACGCGCTCGTGTTCGCCGAGCGCGCGGCTCAAGTGGGGGACGCGGCCGTACGGCTCCAGGCAGAGCGGGGCACGCTGGCGATGTACGCAGCCGCGCTGGCCCCGCAGGGCCTCCTGGATTCGACTCCCCTGGTGCTCGCTCTACGCGTGCTCCGCGCTGACTACGACCTCTCCTGCGATCTCACCGTGGAGTCATTGGCGGCGACTCCCGATCGGGCGGCTCTCCGCCTGCCGCAGCTCGCAGTCTCCCGCGGATGGGCGAGCGCGGCTGTACCTCGCGACGGATGGGCGCAGACCGGAACGGTGGGAGCGTCCGAGTTGCAACGCGTGGCACGAGCGGGAAACGCCGAGGTGGTCCGGGCGCTCCCCCGCACACCCGGAATGGACGTCGTGCGCAGAGTGCGCGCTCAAGTATGGGGGCAACCAGCCGAAGAGCTCGCAAACCTGCCCCGCGGTGTCGCGTTCGCTGCAGCGGCGTTCGGCTTCATCGGCGAAAGCACCGAGAGCGCATCAGTGTGGCGCGTCGGCCGGTGGGCACGAGTGAGCCTCCTGCGCGGGCATCTCCTCTATCGGGGCCCCGTGACCTCTGGTCTCACGGCAGTACGCAGGACTGGCGCCGCCTCATCGCGGTAGGGCGTTCTGTCCACGACAGCTCAAGCATGCCCGAGCTGATCCGACCTTCTGTCCCAGTAGAGGCCCTTCGACGATCACACGTGACTCAACGCGTGCTCATTCACCGTACTGCGGTGGCCCAGAGCTCTTCTCCATCGCTAACGGGCGTCAAAAGCGTCGCTTCCGGTTATCATCGAAATGTGTCGATGAGTTGGAGACGATGGCGAGGCCAGACCGGCCCCTGGCGCGCTGCCAGCATGCCCGCACGCGCCCGGACCCTAGGCCCTGCTCGTCCCTGCCCGAACGAATCGAACGTTCTCCGCCCCCTGTCGTTATCACAGAGAGATGGGATGAAGTGAAGATCACACCGGTGCGTCATGCGACATTGCTCATCGAAGTGTCCGGCTTGACCGCCCTCGTAGACCCAATGCTCGGCGCGAGCGGAGTGCATTCGTCTTCGGAATGGGTTGCCGACCGCCAGCCGGAGGACCTTTTGGTCGGGCTCGGCGTGCCCCTGAGTGCGCTCCTCTCCCCCGACGTCGTGGTCGTGACGCATACGCATCCAGACCACTGGGATGCTGCCGCCGCGTCATTGCTTTCACGGGAGGTCCTGATTCTTGCACAGAGCGATGAGGACGCTGAACTACTCCGAGGCCAGGGATTCGTCCGAGTGACGGTCCTGGACGACGAGATCAAGATCGGAGGTGTCTCCTTTGTGCGCACCGACGGCCAGCATCCAACAGAGGATGGCATGCGCGCCGAACTTGACGACGATGACGCGATGGGAGTTGTGATTCGGCATCCTGACGAACCGGTACTGTACATCGCTGGCGACACGATCATGCACCACGAGGTGCGTACTGCGCTGATCCATCATCGCCCAGACCTGATCATTCTGAATACCGGAGGACGTCGCGCCGATCAGACATCTCGCGCCCTCATGAACGCGGGGGACATTATCGACGTGCTGCGGTTCGCACCTCAGGCCCGGGTCATAGCCGTACACATGGGTGCGTTGCCCGAATACTCGACCAGTCGCGATGACGTCCGACGGCTCGCAGAAGACCGCGGGCTGACCGACAGCATCTTGGCACCGGAGAATGGCGAGTCCCTTGTGTTCTCTCTCATGTGACTCATCCTGAGCGGCACTTCCAGCCGGAAGCGTATTATCGACACATGGCGATGGAAGAAGACGGCGGGGTCGCCGCTTGGGCTGAAGAAGTGTCTGCGATGTCGGCGATGGCCGGGTTGTTCCAGAGCTTCAGCGATCCGTCTCGCCTGGTGATCCTCCGTCACCTACAGTTCGGAGAGCACCGAGTAGTCGATCTGACGGCGCATCTGGGGCTCTCTCAGAGCACCGTCTCCAAGCATCTCGTGAGCCTCAAAGAGGCAGGCCTGGTGGTATCGCGCCCCGAAGGTCGGGCGTCGATGTACTCGCTCCAGCACCCGGAAGGTCTCGTCGAGCTTTTCGCGGCGGTTGAGGCATTCCTGAAGTCACGGGCGGACGCGCGGTGAGGCCCTAGGCCGACGCGCGTGGATCAGTCGATCTGCCCGATCGATTCGCGCTTCTCGGCCTGGAACTGGTCCTCGGCACGTCCTCGCGCCCAGTAGGCGGAGATGGAGAGCATCTCGCGGGGAACATCGTGACCACGCAGGATCGTTCGCACACGTTTGATGCACTCCCGCTCGCCATGGGCGAAGACCTGAGGTGCTCCGTCCTCCCACCTCATCTCTTCCAGTGCGGCGAGCAAGTCTTCGTCCGACAGTACCCAGGTGATAGCGATCCCCGATGGCGCTGGCGGTAGCACGCGGTCTGCGGAGTCGCCCACAGAAATCAGGACATGGCCGCGGACATCTTCGGGCATCGACTCGATGGCGCTGGACAGCGCGGGCAGGGCGGTGTGGTCGCCGATCAGCAGGTGCCAGGGGGCGGTGGTGTCGGGGCGGTACTTCCCGCCGGCTCCGGTGAGCACGAGGGTGTCTCCCGGGCGGGCGTTGCGGGCCCACGGCCCGGCGACTCCGTGTGTGCCGTGGATGACGAAGTCGATGGACAGCCACCGTTCGTCGACGTTGGAGGCGCGCACGGTGTAGGTCCGGCGGCTCGGTACCTTGTCCGGGGAGGTGGCGCGCAAGGCTTCGAGATCGTAGGGCGGGGTCAGTCCATGCTCGGGATCGGCAAGCAGCAGCTTCACGTAGCGGTCGGTGAAGATGTTGTCCTCGTAGGCGTCGAAGCCATCGCCTCCGACGGTGATCCTGATGAGGTTCGGGCTGATCTCGTCCACGTGCTGGACGGTGAGGATCGCCTGGGGGCGTGCGGGACGCGTGTGCGGTCTGATCATTGTGCTGGTCCTTCTTTCAGGTGAGCATGAGGTGAGCGTGCGGCGGCGGCCGGTGGGTCAGCGCGCGGGTCGTCGATCGGGACGATCAGCGGACATCCGCGGGTGGGGTGTTCGGTGACGAGTACGGGCTGCCGGTAGACCCGCTGGATGGTGTCAACGGTGAGCACGTCCCTCGGCGAGCCGTCGGCCACGATGCGCCCCTGCTCCATGAGCACGACGCGGTCAGCGTACGCTGCCGCGAGGTTGAGGTCGTGCAGGACGACGATGACGCAGGCCCCTTCATCGCGCAGTTGACGCGCTTGCCGGAGGACTGCTTCCTGGTGGCGCAGGTCGAGAGCGGCCGTCGGTTCATCCAGGAGCACGATGGGCGTGGTTTGGGCGAGTACGCGCGCGAATGCCGTTCGTCCCATCTCACCTCCGGACAGCGTCTGCACGTCCCGGTTGGTCATGTGCGACATCTCCACCGTCTCGATCGCGGAGGAGACGATCTGCTCGTCTCGCTCGTGGTCGGGTGGATACGAGAGACGGGCGAGGCGAACGATCTCGGTCACGGAGTAGGAGAACCGGACGGCGTGGTCCTGCGGGAGCACTGAGCGTCGGCGGGCGAGCTCTTTCGGGGAGAAGGAGGACACCGGTCGCTCGTCGAGCATGACCCGTCCGCGTTCGGGTTGCACGTCGCCGGCGAGAACGCTGAACAGGGTCGACTTGCCGGCGCCGTTCGGTCCGATGAGCGCGGTGAGGACGCCGCCGTGCAGGTCGAGGTCGACGTTGTCGAGGACGACGGTGCCGCTGTAGCTGAGGCGGATGCCGTGTGCGGACACGGTGGTCATGCGCGCATCTCCGTTCTGCGGCGGGCGAGCAGCCAGAGGAAGAAGGGTCCGCCCACGATGCCGGTGAACAGGCCGATGGGGATCTCCGATGGAGGGTTCAGGGTGCGTGCGCCGATGTCGGCGAGGACGATCATAAGTGCTCCGCCGAGCGCGCTGATCGGCAGCAGCCAGCGGTGGACCGGGCCGACGGCGAGTCGGACGATGTGCGGGACGACCAGTCCAACGAACCCGATCGAGCCCGCCAGCGCGACCGCTGCTCCCACAACGAGAGAGGTGGCGATGACCAGCAGCAGCCGGGTGCGTTTCACGTGCAGCCCGACATGCTGCGCCTGTCGTTCGCCGAGCGCGAGGACGTCCAGCGGCTTCGCGAGCAGCACCAGTAGGATCGCACCGAACACGAAGAACGGCAGCCCTGCCGCGAGGGAGTCCCAGCTGGCACGGTTGAGCGAGCCCATCGACCAGAACGTGATCGCCTCGAGTTCGGTGGACGAGGCGATGTAGGTGAAGAACCCGTTGACCGAACCCGCAACCGCCGTCACCGCGATCCCGACGAGCAGGATTTGCACGGTGCCGCCCCTGCGGCCAGGGCGGGCGAGCACATAGATGAGCGACGTGGTGAGCATCCCTGCGACGAAAGCCGCCGCCGGCACCGTCCACGTGCCCAGGAACTGCAAGCCCAGTACGATGGCGCCGATCGCGCCGAGCGAGGCTCCGCTGGTCACGCCGATCACGCCAGCATCGGCGAGCGAGTTGCCGAACAACCCCTGCAGGGACGCGCCCGCGATCGCGAGGCATGCGCCGACCATTGCCGCCAGCAGCACGCGAGGCATCCGCACGTCCCACACGACCGCCGCCTGACTGGCCGGGATGTCTCCGGCGTCGGCCCACCCCATCCCCACGGCAAGGGACCGCAACACCTCAGCCGGGTTGAGGCTGAGCGGTCCCACGCCCACCGCGACGATCATCGCTGCCAGAAGCAGGATCGCTACGAGGCTGATCACGAGTATGCCGCGGGGGCGGCGGACCATTCCTTCCTGGTCCGCTGCCTTTCCCGAGACGCTCACAGTTCAGGAAACAGCGCTGCCTGCAGTGTCAGCACTGCACGGCCCGTGGACACGCCCGAGAACGCGATCTCCGTATCGCCCAGGACGATCAGCGCCTTTGTGTCGGCCGCCGGCACGGCGGAGAGTCCCGGAACCGTCGTCCAGATGCCATCTTCGCCGCCGAGGTCTGCCAGCTCGCTGTCACGGACAATGATGATGTCCGGCTTCGCGGCGATCAGTCCCTCGGCCGTGATCGACTGGTAGCGGTCCAAGCCGGATTCCGCACCTGCGTTGCGGGCACCCGCCGCGACGATGATCTCGTGCGCAGGCGTCGATTGGCCCGCCGCGGTCGTGGCCCCGCTGTCGCCCGCACCGGACGACGAGATCACCATGACGCTGGGGCGATCCTCATCCGGAATTCCGGTTGCGTTGTCTCTCGCCGCGTCGATCTGCGCTTCCACCGCTGACGCAAGCTCGTCACCAGTACTCGCAACCCCGAACACCTCCGCCGTCTTGCGGATCTTGTCGGGTGCAGGCTGGCTCGTGTCGATCAACACGGCGGGAACGCCCACCGCACGCAGCCCGGCGACAAGATCGCCATGTCGACGCAGGTTGTCGGCGACTACGAGAGTCGGCTCCAACGCAACAATGCCCTCAACGGTAAGGGGCCCCTGCCCTGCGGTGGTGACCCGTGTGTCGGCCTGCGAAGCGAGGTCCTGGAGCAGGGACTCCTCCGGCGTGATTGCTATTGTGTCGCCCACCCCCAACGCATGCGCGATCTCCAGGGTGGCATCGTCGAGCACCATGACCCGCTCCAGACTCGACACTTCCACCTCAGCCCCATCATCTCCGGTGAACACCACGGGCAGCTCCGGCGTGCCGGGGTCCACAGTGGGAACCGTGATCTCTGCAGGCGCCTGCGCAGTTTCCTGTGCCCCCTCCGTCGTCGGCTGCGCTGATGTGCACCCGACGACAGTCAGTCCGAGTCCTGCTGCGATCAAGATCGCGATCGCCCGCTTGATTCCCACGTTTACGCTCCTTCGAAGTAGGAAACCTCGGTGTGCGAGGTATTAGGCAACCCTAACCTATATTCGATGTCAGGAGGACAGCCTGCGGTGATCTGGGATGATCGTTGAGTGCGCTCAACCCTGCGCACAACGTCGAGGGCGGTCGAGGAGGATGCAATGGAAGACGTTGACGCTGCTCGACTGTCGCGCGTGATCGTCGAGCTTCGTCGCGCTCAGCGCATTCACAATGCAGCACCATCCCCTGTCCCGCGGTTGACCATGATGCAGAAAGAAGTCCTGGGGTGCGTCGCCGCCGCTCCCGGCGTGGGAACCTCGGCCATCGCGCAGTCGCTACACCTGAAACCCAACACGGTCAGCGGGGTGGTCAGCGTCTTGGTTCGACTCGGCTACCTGGAGCGCTCCACAGATGTTCGCGATCGCAGGGCCACACGCTTGCTCTTGACCGAGAAGGCCCGACACGCAAGCAGTCTGCGATGGGAGGGACGCGCTGATCGCATTTCTGCTGGGCTGGCGCATCTCGACGATACCCAGAGGGCCGCTATTCAGCTCGCACTCCCCGCACTCGAGTCACTGCGAGACGCGCTGGGGCCGGGGACCCCGTAGGCGCTCCTCGTTCTTGCGATCGGGCCGGGCGCATACGTCGCAGAAGCCCCAAGCCGGCCCACGGCCCGCGCTTCGACGCGCCGAGCGGGCGTTCAAGCATGAGTAGTGCGTTAACAGCACGCATCGCTGGTGCGACAGGCGAGACGTCGCTGACCCGCACGCGCAGTAGAGCACACCCCACTGCCGAAACCGCGCGATCATCGTGGAGGACGACGGAATATGTGACACACTCATTGCGTTACACGCATTACTTGTCACTTATTGAGAGGGGTCCTCGTATGAGCACCGCACCGAGCCGTGAGAGGGCGTCACTGGGCGCATCCTCGCGCGGCACCACGAAAAGATCCGCCGGGCTTGTCATCGCCCTCGCCTTCGTCGCGCTCGTCTTCGACGGTTATGACCTGGTCGTCTACGGCACGATCGTCCAGTCCATCCTCGATTATGAGGCGTGGGGACTCACGACCGCGGAGACCGGCGCCATCAATAGCCTCGCGCTGGTAGGCATGGCGCTCGGGTCCCTGACCGTGGGGTACCTCACCGACCTGATCGGGCGCCGCAAGGTACTGATCGGGGCCGTCGCCTTCTTCTCCGTGCTCATGATCGCCACGGCGCTGGCGCCCACGCCGGAACTCTTCGGCCTGTTCCGCTTCCTCGCGGGTATCGGGCTCGGTGGAGTGATCCCGACTGCGGTCACCGCAACGGTCGAATTCTCGAGGCCGGGGCGCAAGAACTTCAACAACGCGCTGATGTTCTCCGGGTACTCGGTCGGTGGCATCATTGCGGCGCTGCTAGCAATCTGGCTGGTCGACTCGATCGGCTTCCGTGGGATGCTCTCCATCGGCGCTCTGCCGCTGGTGACGATCCTTCCGCTGCTGATCTTCTTCTTCCCGGAGTCTCCGGCTTACCTTCGGGCCAAGGGGCGCATCGCCGAGGCGGACCGGATCATCCAGCAGTACGGCCTGGCGCCCGTGGCATCCGCACCGGCGACGACGGCGATCTCGGTGACGGACGGGTCCCCCCGTCAGCGGAACCCGCTGCTGGCGATTTTCACCGGCCGCTGGGCGCTGATCACCGTAGTGTTTCTCATCGCCGCAATCGCCGGTCAGATCCTCATTTACGGGCTGAACACCTGGCTGCCGAAGCTGCTGACAATCGCCGGCTACTCGCTGACCTCGTCGCTGACGTTCCTCCTTGTCACCAACGCCGGAGCTGTGGTCGGTTCGCTGATCGCCTCACCGCTGGCGGATCGTTTCGGCGCGAAGCGCGTCGTGTCCGTCTCCTTCGCCCTCGCCGGCACAGCACTGTTCCTCATGGCGCTGGGCTTCCTTCTCGGAGACGGCAGCGGGTTCCCGCTCGCTGTGACGTACCTGCTGGTGGGCGTCGTCGGCTTCGGCTCCATCGGTGCACAGATCCTGCTCAACGGGTTCATCGCCACCTCGTACACCGATGCGACACGCGGAACAGCGCTGGGCACAGTTCTGGCCGTCGGACGCGCCGGCGCCGCAGTAGCCATCGTCCTCGGCGGAGCACTCATCGCCGCAGAGCTGTCGAACTTCGTCAACTTCGCCGTGTGGGCCATTCCGGCACTTGTCGGCTCCGTGATGGTACTCAGCGTCCCACGCCGCAGGGAGTAGGCCAGCACACCGGTCTTCTTGACGGAGGGCGACGCGCAGTGCGTGTGCCCTCCGTCAAGACGACGCTACGGCGATGGCGCCCCAAATGTGGCGTCGACGAACGCCTGCGCGCCTCGGCGCAGACAACTCTCCGCCCGGTGATAGATCTCAAGAGCTTGCTGAGCCGGCCAGCCGGCCGGCTGCAGGGCCCGCGGCAAGCGGGGGTCGTGGCTCGGAAAGTGCCTCCAGTCGCTGATGATCTCCACCCGAGCGCGGAAGGCAGCGTCCGGTGCGGATGGCTCACAGTCCGCGGCGAGTCCGCCCCACCGTTCGAGGAACGCCCGATAGCCGCCTGCGATCTCGTCGAGCTCCCAACATTTGTCGACAAGTTCCAGGTCTTCGGTCAGGCCACCGGTCGAGGCGTTGAGCACGACGATCGTTGGGTCATCATGGCAGCCGAGCATGCGGTGCATGCGTTCGCGATCGTCATGCGGACTTACCCATGTGGTCGCGTTGAGCTGACCGAAGCCGTCGTCGAGGAGAATCCTCTTGAGCTTCTCTCTTCGACCACGCTCAGCTTCGGGAATCTGGTAGAGCACGATCGTCCACGTGCCAGCCCATTTATCGGACGCGAGGCGGTAGCTTCGCGCCCGGTCCTCGTCCAAAGCTGAACGGTACTCATCCGACGCCCGATAGATGGTCTCTCGGCCGATGCGCCGTGAGAAGAGCAGGCCTTCGCGACGCATGCGTGCGACTGTTGCGCGCACGGTCGCAGGTTCTATTTCGAGCGCCGCAAACAGTGTCGATAGCCGGGATAAGTGAACACCTTCATCGGGAATGTACTCGTCGAAGACGACACCGACGACGTCTCGAGCGTGCACGCAACTCCCCTCCCTGCGGTCCTATCGCACCGGGTGTCGACCCAGGATGCACAGAACGTTGCGCCGACACAGCGCCCATCCTAACGGGACGCACCGCATCGAACACCTCACCGAGACACAGCCATGGGCGGGCACCGCCGGACACCATGCGGCTTCAGTCCCGGGCGCCGCTGATCTCATCGACGCCATTCTCTGCGATCACCCTGACGGTGGGAATGAGTCGTTCGATCGCCACTCTTCCTGTCGTGCCCGCTGTGACTTTCGCACCTTCATACAAGGCCAACAGAACTTCGGAAGCTCTGCGACGGTCAAGCACGGAAGCACCGCACACATGATTCTGGAAGAACTCGAGCACGATGTTCCGATACTCGTCCGCGATCTCGACGGCGTGGCTTTCTTCGCTCAGGTGCTCACTGGTCGCGCCCGCGAACCGACAGCCGAGATAGTTGCCCGTGCTCGCCATATCGGCGGCTTCCTCAAACAAGGCGGTGATAGCTCGCGGCGATCCGACATGGGCGCGCGTGAGGTCCGCGAGATGGTCACGTACACGGTCCAGATGGTGCCGCAGATAAGCCTCGATGAGCGCGTCTTTCGACGGGAAGTGTGCGTACAGGGTCGCCTTGGCGACGTGTGACTCTTCAAGGATCCGATCAATACCAACAGCCCGTATCCCGTGATCGTAGAACAGGTCACTGGCGGTCGCCAGAAGCCTCTCCCGCGCAGGGGTGCGCCGCGATGCCGTCGTCATGAACTTGACAATACCAGACAGAACTGTCTAGTGTCGTGGCTATCGTACAGAACTGTCTGTTCATATTGTGGCAAGGAGCACAGATGTCAGTGAATCGAGAAGGGTCCACATACGATCTCGTCGTTATCGGTGGAGGGTCAGCGGCGTCCGCGGCGGCGGCCGAGGCGCTTCGCCTCGGCAAGTCGGTCGCGAAGGTGCAGGATGGCCCGATCGCGGGCACATGCCTGAACGTCGGATGCATACCGTCCAAGACGCTTCTGATCGCGGCGGCGGATCATGCCCGCGCCAGGCGGGCGAGATTCCAGGGCGTGAACACATTCGCAGGGACCGTTGATCTGCGGGCACTCGTGGCGGATAAAGAAGACTTCCTCGACACGTTGCGGCGAAATCAAGTCGAGGCGGCGAAGACGGCAGGTTTCGCGGACTACCGCGGCCGGGCCTCCTTCGTTGCCGACCACACCACTGAGCTGGTCCGAATTCGGATCGACACGCCGGATGGTGTCGAGGAACTGCAGGGCTCGGAAGTGATCATCGCGACCGGTGCTGACTCATTCATCCCCCCGATCCCGGGGCTCGATTCGATCGACTATCTCACTTCGGCGTCAGCGATGGCCTTGGAGACCCTCCCGGCGTCGCTGCTCGTCATTGGTGGGAACGCGATCGGCCTCGAGCAGGCGCAGCTCTTCTCCGACCTCGGCACCCGGGTGACGGTCATTGAGATTGCGGCACGAATCGCGCCGCTCGAAGACCCAGAGATGTCAACAGCGCTACAGGGCGCGCTCGCATCGCAGGGCATGCAGTTCGTCACGAACGCACATGTCTCTGAGGTGAGCCGTACCCAGGAGGGCGTTGTGATGCGCCTTCGCGTGGACGGGCAGCAGCGGGAATTGACGGCCGACGCGGTGTTGGTCGCAACGGGACGGCGCCCTCTGACCGACTCCCTCAATCTCGGTGCCATCGGGATCGAGACCGGTTCACGCGGCGAGGTGCCCGTCGACGAAAACCTGCGCACCGTCCATCCGCACGTCTGGGCGGCAGGCGACGTGACGGGTCAGGCACAGTTCGTCTATGTCGCTACCGCCCAGGGTCGAGCTGCCGCCGCGAACGCCCTGGGCAATAGTGCGCTGGCACTCGACTACGCGAACCTGCCGCGCGTCACGTTCACGTCTCCTCCGATCGCATCTGTGGGCCTGACTGCGGCCCAGGCTATGGAACAGGGCATCGAGGTGGACGTGCGCCGACTGGACATGGCATGGGTGAGCCGAGCGCTCGTAAACCGTGAAACCGACGGGTTGCTGAAGCTGGTCACAGACCGCGCGAGTGGTCGTATCATCGGTGCGCAGATGGTCGGTCACGAGGCCGGCGAGATCATCGCAGCGGCGGGATTCCTGGCATCCGCGGGTGTGACCGTGCAGCAGCTCGGCGACGCCTGGGCGCCGTATCTCACGATGATGGAATCGCTCCAGCTCATCGCCCGCACGCCGGCAGAATGAGCGCGAGGCGCCGTGCGGCGAGGAGTGCGAGGAGCGCGGTACCCCTCCTCGCCGCACGGCGTAACTCTCGGTGACACGGTGGGCGATCGTCTCGACACGCGCCGACGCTGCATGGTTTAGAATCTACGCATGCATGCAGAAACATCTGAAGAGCACACTGATCCCCACAGCGAATTCGTCGAGATCGTGGCCGAGGTGTTCCGCCTGCTCGCGGATGCGACACGGATCCGGGTGATCCTGGCGCTGAAGTCGGGGGAACTGTCCGTGAATGAGCTTGCGGAGATCGTCGATCGGCCGGCGCCCGCCGTGTCGCAGCATCTCGCGAAACTGCGCTGGAGCAAGCTCGTACGAGTGCGTCAAGAGGCGACGCGAATGTACTACTCACTCACCGATGATCATGCGCTGCGACTGATCACCGAGGCGATCCTGCAAGCGGAACACACGGTTGAGGATGCGCCGAGGCACCACGCATGATCGGTGTGCTGCGCAACGGCACCTATCGTGCGCTGTTCTTCGCACAGGTGATCGCACTCGTCGGTACGGGACTTCTGACTGTTGCGCTCGGGCTGCTCGCTTTTGAGATCGCGGGCGAGGCCGCGGGGTCCGTGCTTGGGACCGCGCTGACGATCAAGATGGTCGCCTATGTGGGCGTTGCTCCGTTGGCGGCGGCGCTGGTCGATCGTCTGCCGAAGAAGGCTGTCCTGGTCGGTGCGGATGTCATCCGGTTCGGCATCGCGCTGATGCTTCCGTTCGTTCAAGACACCTGGCAGATCTATCTGCTGGTGTTCGTGTTGCAGTCGGCGTCGGCGACGTTCACTCCTGCGTTCCAGTCGTTGATCCCGAGCGTGCTTCCCGACCCTCAGCAGTACACTCGAGCGCTGGCTTTGTCGCGGCTCGCGTATGACCTCGACTCCATCCTCAGCCCGCTTATCGCGGCGGCACTGCTGACGTTGATCGCCTACAACGATCTATTCGTGGGAACGGCAGTGGGCTTCGCCGTCTCGGCCGCCCTCGTGCTCATCGCCCGGCTCCCGGTCCTCCCCCGGGAGGGCTCGGGGTCGACATTCTGGGAACGGCTGCCCACGGGGCTCAAAGTCTTCGCTCGCACTCCCAGTCTCCGTTTTCTGATGGCGGCCAACGTCGTGGTCGCGGCGGGAACCGCGATCGTGTTGGTCAACTCGGTCGTGTATGTGAAGGGAGTGTTTGGGCTCGGTGATGCCTCTCTGGCCCTCGCACTCGGAGCCTACGGCGCGGGCTCCCTCGTGATCGCGCTGAACGTGCCATGGATCGTGGACCGGATCGGCGTGCTCCGCACGATGAGCGCCGGAGGATGGGCTCTCACTGCAGGCATGGTCTGTGCCGTGGCGATGACGATCGTCGCGACGACGACCGGGACGGGGTGGTGGATGCTCCTTGCGACCTGGGCGCTCCTAGGTGCAAGCACGTCACTGATCAACACGCCCTCGTCGCGCCTGCTCGCAGACGCATCGATTCCGGAGAATCGCAACCTCGTCTACACGGCACAGTTCGCCCTGTCCCACGGCTGCTTCCTGATCAGTTACCCGGTTGCGGGGTGGCTGGGAGCGATCGGTCTTCCGGTCGCGGCGTTCGCCCTGCTTGGCCTCGCGGTCGTCGGTCTCGTCGCGGTGACGCTGCTGCGCAGGCCAGCCGAACGGGTGAACGCGACCAGCGGGCTGAGCAGTGCCACCGGCAGTTGACTCTCTTGCGCCTATCGCTCAACTCAGGCGTGTTGTGACGGCGTCGCCGTGCGCCCACAGCCCCTCTGCGGCTGCCAGAGCAACAACCGTGGGCGCGGCGGCCCGAAGCCCTGCCAGCTCGTAGGCGATGATCTGCGTCGGGCGGAGGAAGGTCATCACCGACAAGGCCGCGGAGTGCCGAGAGCTCCCGCCGGTCGGGAGCACGTGATTCGAACCCGCGGCATAGTCTCCCAGTGACACCGGGGACCAGGGCCCGATGAAGATCGCACCCGCGTTGCGGACTCGGGCGGCGATCGACTCAGCGTCACGAGTCATGATCTCCAAGTGCTCCGGGCCATAGCGTGCACAGAACCCGACGGCGTCGTCCAGGCCGTCGACGATGGCGATGAACGACTGCGGGCCCGCCAGAGCACGACGCGCACGGTCACGATTGCGTGCGTTCCGTGTCTGCGCCTCGACCTCCTCGGCGACTGCGGTGGCGAGAGAAGCCGAGTCGGTCACGAGCACCGAGGCGGCATCTTCCGAGTGTTCGGCCTGGCTCAGCAGGTCAGCCGCGACGAAGACGGGATCCGCCGTGTCATCCGCGATGATCATGACCTCGGTGGGCCCCGCGACCGAGTCGATACCCACTGTCTGCTGCACCAGTGACTTCGCGGCGGCAACGTATGCGTTGCCGGGGCCTGTGATGATGTCCACGGCACGAACACCATCGCCGTTCGGCCCCGTCAACCCGAACGCCATTGCCGCGATCGCCTGGGCACCACCCACAGCGATCACCTCGGTGATGCCGAGCCGATAGCAGGCCGCCATCACCGGCGCGGGGGGCAGGCCGGTCCGCCGATCGGGCGGACACGCGACCACGATCGACTCGACGCCCGCCACCTGCGCGGGAACAGCATTCATAATCACGCTCGACGCGTACGCCGCCTTGCCTCCGGGCACATACAGCCCCGCTCGCTCCACAGGCCGGTACTCCTGCCGCACACTGGCGCCGCGACCGTACTCCGTCGCACTGGCGACCGGGAGCTGTGCGCGATGCGCTCGCTCCACCCGGTCCACGGCGTCGTCGACGGCCCTCCGAAAGCCCTCGGACTGCAGAGACCATGCGTCTTTCAACGCGACAGCGGGTGTTCTCAACCATTCCGGACGCAGCCCATCGAACTGCTCGGAATAGTCCAGTACGGCATCGCGACCCCGCGTGCGCACCGCGTCCACGATCTCCGCCGCACGCTGCAGAACGTCTTCCACCCCGCTCCCGCCTCGCTCGACGGGCAAGCGCCCGCTCTGACCTCCGCGGGCATCTCGGATCTGGATCACTTCTGCTCCTCCCCTCAATCCGCCGTCCGGTGGACGACTCGCACCAAATACGCTAATCTGCGTTTCTACGTGTATACGCATATTATAGGTAATCAGGAACCACGTGGAAAGCGAGATCGCATGGACAGCACGCCCCAACCACCCCGCACGCACTCGGAGGCCCCCTCCGCAGAGCACTCCCACGCGGACAACGCCCACGATCACGCGCACAACGACGCCGGGCGCGGCGATCACTCCCACGGAAGCGGAGCATGGGCGCAGTTCAAGCACGCGATCACACCGCACTCGCATGACGCGATGGAGAAGATCCAGACAGCGGAAGAAGCCCGCAACGACGGCATCCGAACCGCCTGGATCGGGCTGGCCGGAATGCTCACGGTGGCCATCGCCCAGATCTTCATCGTCGCGATCTCAGGCTCGATCGGCTTGCTGGCCGACACGGTGCACAGCTTCGGGCACGCCGTCACCACCATCCCACTGGTGATCGCCTTCCGGATCGGAGCCCGGCGTGCCACCGAGCGATATCCCTACGGCTACCGTCGCGCCGAAGACGTCGTGGGAATCTTCATCGTCTTCATCATCTTCCTCACCGCCGTGTACATCGGCTACGAAGCCATCAACGCACTAGTCAACCCGCGACCGCTGACCAACCTCGGATGGGTGTTCGCCGCGGGCATCGTCGGTTTCCTCGGCAACGAGATCGTCGCGGTCTACCGGATCCGCGGAGGCAAGCGGATCGGGTCCGCCGCGCTGATCGCCGAAGGGCAGCACGCGCGAGCCGACGGATTCACCTCACTCGCGGTCGTCGTCGGCATCAGCCTGGCCTGGCTCGGATTCCCGCAGGCGGATGCGATCGTGGGGTTGTTCATCGCCGTCGTGATCTTCGGAATCATGCTCAGCTCCCTGAAGTCGATCCTGAACCGCCTCATGGACGGCGTCGACAAAGGACTCATCGCCCAGGCGACCAATCTGGTTCGCGAGGTCCCCGGCGTTCGAAGTGCCACGGTCCGAGCCCGCTGGAGCGGACACCGCCTGCTCGTGGAAGCGTTCATCGAGGTCGACCCCGACCTGTCGCTCACCGAGAGCACAATGATCGCAGACGACGTGCGCACGACGCTCAAGACGAGCCTGCGCAGCGTGGAATCCACCACCGTTGAGTTCACCCCGACGACAGCAGCACACCCACACGAACACTAAGACCGCGCTCGCCGTCCGACGATCCAACGGACGGCGAACGCGGCGCGCAGCATGGAACGGAGCATCCTTGTGGACAGTACTGCCACGCCCGCCATCACCCCCGAAGACGCCGACGTCGCACGTGCGGTGCGCGTGCTGGCCCTTCTCGCTGAACCGACGCGCTTCCGAATCATCCTCGCTACCCAATACGGACCGATGTCCGTCAACCACCTCGCCGACATCGTGGAACGCTCCCCCGCCGCCGTATCGCAGCATCTCGCCAAGCTGCGGGCCGCAGGACTGGTCCGACGCGAGTCCCACGGAAACCAGGCCTTCTACTCAGCCGTCGACGAGCACGCCATCGCCATCGCCCACGCTGTCGCTATGCAAGCCGAGCATCATGCCGACGGCACTTCTTCTCAGCACCACGCGGGTGAAAACCCTACCTAGCGAGGAGGGCCGGGCTTGTCTGTGCTTCTTGAGGTTCGTGATCAGCCCAACAGCGTGAACGTGCAACGAGGATCGGGCAGAGCGAGGCGGGTACATTCTCCGGTCCGGAGAAGCGACAGTTCCCGGCTTTCGACCACGATTGAACTAAGACCGACAACAGCACCTGATCGGCCGTTGCCCTCCCGATGCGAACTATCCAAATGCGACGGGCGGAGTCAGCTCAGACAAGGACGGTTTGGGGATGACTAGAGCAGTTCCCAATGGGGCATCTGAAGGACATTGTGCAGTGGCACCCGTGGTGCGACTGATCGCTGTCGAATCGACGCGCACCCTCCCGACGAACCGTGTTGTGTTTGATGACGCCCGGATCATTCATGTCATGGAGGGAGCAACCGAGGTCGAGACCGCGGATACCAGATTCTTGCTTGAAGCTGGCGCCTCGCTCGCGATTGGTGGAGGACGCTGGTGCTCGATGCGTCCGCGCCTCCGCGCGAGGATGTGGGACATCTATATCGACGAGAGCTTCCTGCGTGCACAGTTGGCGCTGCTCTTGCCAGACAGAACCCGTGTCCAGCGAGGGTTCCACCCACATGAATGGAACGGCGGGCCTCTGTCACTCTCGCCGGGCGTCGCACGACTACAACGTCTTGAACCCCTCTGGCAACAGATGAGACTCCTCCCCGGCCGCGCCCATCTCCCTGAGGTCGCGGCCGCTCGCAATGTAGAACTGTTCGCACGCTGGATGAGCATCGTCGCACCTACCTTCCTCGCCGGGGAAGTGACCGATGATCCTTCTCCATCGACGGCGCAGGTCCAGAGCGCGGTTCGCGGACGCATCACCGACACAGCCACCCTCGGCTCCGTTGGACGCGCCGTGTGGCTGTTGCGAGAACGGATGCGTGAGCCGTGGACACTGACCACTCTGTCGGACTCTGTAGCGTTGTCACGCGCCCATCTGACACGTCTGTTCACCCTTCGCACGGGTATCTCTCCCATCCGATTCCTCACAGAGGTCAGACTCACTGAGTTCACGCGACTGATCGAGGAAACTGAGCTTTCGATCTCTTACGCCGCGCAGACGGTCGGCTGGCGTGATCCACGGATCGCTTCGGCGTGGTTCGTCCGCCGCTTCGGCGTCACTCCTTCGAAGTATCGGCTCACCCCGCACCCGCATCACACCACTCGTGAGGCACGAGTGCGCAACACGCCGTGAGAATCGAGAACCATGTGACAAACACGTGAACTCGATACTTGACTCGTGATTCTCGTTCGTTAACGCGGACCAATCCTTTTCAACTCGACAGCGAAAGGCGTGGCAGGTACATCGGATGGGATACGTCGGGTTCATCAGCGAGCCTGCCGGTCACGATCATTGTTTACTCCCCGTCTCATCCTCCTGACCCTCCCGGCGCACCTCATGGTCGCACGGGTCGGAGGCTTACGCCGTCGGCCTCATCTGAAGGAGGCCGATGATGGCAACGATCGGGACGTCACGGGATGCTTGGGATGCAAAGCTCGAACATCTCCATATGCAACTCTCGGCTGCGGTCGATCAGCTCGTCTCGGGTGCCGACTGGACGCGGGCGCTCGAGTTCGCGGCTCGGTTCCGGTCGCGGTCGTTCGGGAACACGCTGCTGATCTGGGCTCAGCATCTCGATGCCTTTGAGGCCGGGCGGGTGTCTTCGCCGGAGCTGTGCTATGTCGCCGGATACCGGCAGTGGCAGTCGTTGGGTCGTCAGGTTGAGAAGGGGCAACCGGGCTACATGATCTTCGCCCCGGTGACGGGCCGGTTCGCGTCCTCGACTCCGCAGGACTCGTTGTCGTGGCGCCGGTTGGGGCGGTTCGAGAAGCCGAAGCCGGGCGAGGCGGTGCGTTCGCGGATGGTGGGCGCGAAGCCGGCCTATGTCTGGGACGTGTCGCAGACCTCGGGCGATCCGATCCCCGAGCGCGCTGCGTCTGTCCTGCTGGAAGGCGATGCGCCCGAGGGTCTGTGGGAGGGCTTGGCCGGGCTGGTGGAGGCCGAAGGATTCGCGGTGCTGCGGGTCGAGCACGCCGGACTGATCCACGGCGCGAACGGCCTGACCGATTACATGAATCGCACGGTCTCAGTGCGGATGGACATGGACGATGCCGCGCAGGTGAAGACCCTTGCTCATGAGCTCGCGCATGTGCGCCTGCACGGCCCCGACAACCCGGATGCGACAGGGCATCGCGGGATCGGGGAGGTGGAGGCGGAGTCGGTGGCGTTGATGATCGGCGCCGCGCACGGCATGGATACCAGCTCGTACACGATCCCGTATGTGTCGGGGTGGGCGGGGACGGTGAAGGACAAAGACCCCGCGGAGGTGGTGCAGGCCACCGGCGAGCGGGTCCGCAAGACCGCCGGGGCGATCCTCGACGCCCTCCCGACCGTGCAGCTCGGCGGAGGTGACCCGCCCGGCCTGAACCGCGACGCCCTGCGCACCGAACGTCCCGCCCGGGCGGAGCGCACGGCGGCGCCGCGGGTGGAGCCGCCTCGGGCGTCTCGGGTAGCGGATGCCGCGGTGAGGGGCTTGTGATGCGGGCCGTGTCGCTGTTCACCGAGGCCGCGGGCCTGCCGTTGCCGGCGGCTGCGGCACGGTTCGCCGCCTTCGGGGTGCCGGTGTTCCCGTGCGTGCCGGGCGGCAAGCGCCCCCTGACCGGGCACGGCTTCCACGACGCGAGCACCGATCCCGCCCAGGTGTCGGCGTGGTGGCGACGGTGGCCGGGCGCGAACATCGCCGTCCCGACGGGTGCGGCGTCTGGGCTGGTGGTGGTGGATGTGGACGTGCACGGGCCGGTCGACGGGCGGGCGAGCTTCCGCCGTGCCCGCGACGCCGGGCTGGTCGAGGGTTGGGAGCTGCTGGTGCGCACCCCCACCGGCGGCATGCACGCCTACTACCCGGCGACACCGGGCACCGCACAACGATCCTGGCAAGCCGGGCGCGCAGGAGTCGATTTCCGTGGCGACGGCGGCTACATCGTCGTCCCGCCTTCGACCCGACCCATCGGCGCCGCCACGGTCGGATACCGCATCCTCCAGGTCGTACACGATCCGGGACGCGAGCTGGACGCGGGCAGGTTGCGGGACTTCCTCGACCCCCGGCCGCCGATCCGCCCTCGCCCGGGCGGCAGGCAGTCGGCGGGGCGGGAGGATGCGGAGCGGTTGGCGCGGTGGCTGGACCGGCAGGACACTGACCGCAATCTCAAACTGTTCTGGGCCTCGTGCCGACTGGCCGAGGGCGGCGTCCCGTTCGCTGATGCTCTCGATGCGGTGCTGACGGCCGTGAAGTCGGACTTCGGGCCGCGGGAGATCACCGCGACCGTCCGGTCCGCCTACCGCGCCGTCCACCCCGGTTCTGTCAGGCGCACGACGACCTCCCCGACGCAGGGCGCGTCACCGGTAGGAGCCGGCTGGTTCGACCGCCGCCCCTCCCCGGGCCGGCCGGCCGTGCCGAGGAGGGGGCTGTGATGGCGACGCAGGCGGGGAGGCGGTGGGCGGTGGTGACCGCGGCAGGCGGGACGGTGTTCATCGCCGCCGGAGCGTTCTGGCTGTCCTTCACCGCCTTGGCGGACCTGGCCCGCCGTTCCGGGATCGAGGCGGGGCAGGCGTGGGCGTGGCCGCTGATCGTGGACGGCATCATCGTCGTCGCAACCGTCGCCGTGGTCGCCCTGGCTGGGCACCGCCAGGCGTGGTACTCGTGGGTGCTGCTGGTCGCCGGCGCGGTGGTGTCGGTGACGGCCAACGCGATCCATGCCGTCGTCGCCGCGGACGCCGACGTGCCGGCGGTGCTCGCCGCGTCCGTTGCGGCGGTGCCCCCGCTGGTGCTGCTGGCGATCACCCACCTCACCGTCATCCTCACCCGCCCCGCCCCTACACACGCATCCGATCTGTCTGCCGACCCACCGACAGCGCCTGTCGCCGACTCGGGCCATGCGGTGATGCCGTCCGTCCCGTTGGCGGCGGCGGTGTCGCGGGGTGAGGGGCGTGAGGCGGCGGTGTTGCTGCGGCAGCAGGAGGGGTGGTCGAACAAGCAGATCGCCCGCCGCCTGGGCGTGCACCCGTCCACGGTGGGCCGCTGGTTCGCCCGGCCGGCGCTGACCGGCCCCGACTCGGAGGAGACGACATGAACGACGACAACCAGACCCCGGCCACGCACGGGCAGCACCGCGCGCCCGTCCGTCACGGCCACCGCGATGAGTCGGCGACGACGCCCGAGGAGCCGCGGCGGGGCGGGGACGGGGAGGTGTCGGTACTGGCCCGGCACGGCGACCCGTCTGTGACGCACGCGAAGGCCGACGCGGGGGCGGGGCGGCGGCGGTCGGGGGTGGAGTGGGTGCGGCCCACCGATCTGCTGGCTGCGCGGACGGGCAGGGTCGCCGGGCAGGGCATCGACTTCCATGCCGAGCTCGCCCGCCGCACCCGCCGCGCACCAGGACAGGCGTACCGGGGTGCGCGCACCGTCGCCCGCTCAGGGTCACGAGTGGTCAGCGAGCGGGTACGCCGCCTGCCTCCGGTGACCGCGTTCGGTCGCGGCGGGAGCCCCCGGCACTCGTGGGTGTCGCGGTCCGGGATCGGGTTGGGGTAGCCGTGTCCACCCCCGATGAGTCAACGCGCGCGAGGACGGGTGGGAGTCAGGGTGCACCTGCTGTGCAGGAGGTTGTGTGATGACACCGGAAAGTCCCCGCGAACAGCGGGCGAGATTCGAGGACTCGGAGGCGCTGCGCGCTCTCCTGAACCGTCTGCACGAGGCAGGCAAGGGCGCGTGGCGACACGACCCGGAGGCCGCCTTGCTGATGCGGCATGCCGCCGACAAGTACGCCGCCCTCGCCAAGAAGCACGGCCTGGACCCGTGGGAGGCCGCCTCGGCCGCGTTCGAGGCCATGCGGGGAGCGGCGACCCGCCGCGCGGATGACCCGTGGGCGGTGGTCACCCGCGCGGTTCAGGTGACATGCATCGGCGAGGAACGCGGCAACGGGCTCCTGTGCTCGGTGCACCAGGCCCGACGCCCCCGCTACTCGGTGTTCCACGACGCGGAGCGGTTCAGCGACCGGGAGAACCCACTGCCCGACTACCACCCCGCTTTCCACATCGACCCCTTCGCCGACCCCGACACCGATGAGGAGGACGGCGATGAGGTGGTGCCGGAGCGGGCAGTGAACGTCACCGCCGCGGTGGAGGACACCATCGCGCTGCTGAGCTGGGTCGGCTGGGAGCCGGTGACGGCACGGACCGCGGTGGAGTACATCACCGGCCGGCTCGCGGAGTCCGTCTCGCGGGCGTCGGCGTTCGAGACGCTGCGCCGCGACCGGCAGGCCCGCGCCCTGCTGGACTTGCCGGGCTCGTCGTGGACGACGCTGCTGCGGATCGTGCTCGGCCACCCCGGCCCCGCCTTGTCCGGCACCAACACCGGGCGCGGCCTGTTGCTGCGGCTGCTGAACCGCGAACCTCTCCGCGCGCTGCTGCGCGACGATGACCTCGTGCTCACCGCCGGTCTTGCCGCCCCCGACACCGGGGGCGATCTGCAATGAGCACTCCGCCGGGCGGCCACATCGAGCTGGAGCGGGCCGTGGATGCCATCGGCGTCGGACGCCGGCACCGGCAGGACTACGGCGACCTGGCACCGCTGGTCGATTCGATCCGCCGCAACGGGCTGCTGCAACCGATCACGATCACCCTCGACGGGCACCTGATCTGCGGTGCCCGGCGCCTGGCGGCGATCCGGCAGCTCGGGTGGAAGACCGTCAACCTGTGGGTCCGCTCCGGGGTGTCCGACCGGCTCGGGCAGCTCCTGGCCGAGCAGGACGACAACCTGCTGCACAAACCGCTCACCCAGCTCGAAGCCGCCGCCCTTTACCGGGAGCTCAAAGCCCTCCTGACCGAGGGTGCCACGCTGCGACAGGAGGCCACCCGGTTCCAGCCCGCTGGCACAGGCGAGGAGGACGGTGCCGTTAACTTAACGGCACCGTGGGCGGGCTCTGGGGAGGCGGCGGTGCAGGCCGCGCAGATGGTCACCGGCCGTGACTCGCACACCACGATGGAACGCATCGTCCGCCTCGAAGACCTCGCCGCCGACACCGCCCAGCCCGACGCGGTCCGGCAGCGGGCGACGGAGGAGGTGGAGCGGATCAGAGTCGGCGGGAAGGTCTACCCCGCCCACCTGCGGATGAACGCCGAACTGTCCCTCGCCGAGCTCTACCAGCTCGCCACCGACCCCGCCCAGCCGGCCGAGCTGCGCGAGCAGGCCAGGGCCGAGGCCGCCGGCGTGCGGGCCGCGGAACGGGACGCGCGCGCCGTGGAGCTGGAGCACCTCGCCAAAGACGCGCTCGCCCGCGTGCGAGCCGCGAAGAAGACCGGCCGCAAACCTCGTCCCCGGCTGCCGGCGGTCGAACCGGGTGAGGCGGTGCCGTACCCGCTGACCGTCTTCCTCGCGATCTGGGACGACCTCGCCGGCTGGTGGGCACATCACGATCCCGCCGGGGTCGGCCCGGCGCTCACCGACGAGCAATGGGCACGGTTCGAGGGCACCATCGCCGGCACCGTAGCGTTTGCCGACGCCGCCCGCGCATTCCGGCAGGCCGAGCGCCTGGGCGAACACATCGCCTGACCGGCGCCGACCTGACCGGCCCTCGGGGTGGCGAGGTGCACCTTCCTGGCGACCACTTCTGTCGCCTTCTGGGAGGACCCTCGTATGGACCCCACCGCCCCCGTCGATGATCGTCGCCGCCGCCGTGTGCTGATCGCCCTGATCGCCGGCGGCCTCGCCCTGCTCCTGCTGGTCGGGGTCGGCATCTACGGGCTGCTGCGCGGCCCCGCACCCCGCACCGAACCCGCCCCCGGCACGGCGGCTCCGACCATCACGGCCCCGCCAACCGGAACCTCCCCGGCCGACCCGGTGCCGGTGTCACAGCTCGGCGGGCCGGAGACGTTCGCCCGTCAGGTCGCCCTGGCGCTGTTCGCCTGGGACACCACCAGCGGGTACGGCCCGGCCGACTACGCGCAGGTCATCGTGGATGTCGCCGCCGGCGAGGAGGCGGACGCGCTGGCCGGCGATGTCCGCGCCTACCTGCCCGGCGCGGAGGCGTGGGCGCAGCTCCGACAGCACCAGACCCGGCAATGGCTGAGCATCCAGGAGATGTTCGTCCCGGAGGCGTGGGAGACCGCGACCGGGCAGGCAGCCCCCAGCCAGATACCCGAAGGCGCCGTTGCCTACACCATCGAGGGGACCCGGCACCGGGACGGCACCTGGGGCACCGAACCCGTCGAAGCCTCCCGCCCGGTCGTCTTCACGGTGTTCATCGTCTGCACCCCGGTTGTCACCAACCGAGGGATCACCGGCACGCACTGTGAGCTGCTGCGGCTGTCCCAGCTCGACAACCCCCTGCGATAGACGGGCGGTGTCCTGATGTGGAAGAAACTCGCCGCCCTCGCGGTGGCCCTGCTGTTCCTGGCCCCCTCGATCGTGCTCGTCGGGGTGGCCGCGGTGGTGAACCCGGCGATGACCGCCTGCTCGCCGGGATCGTTCATCGTCGGCCCGATCCCAGACTCCCTGGCCGCCACTACCCGCAACGGCGAGACGATCACCCTGAACAAGACGCAGCTCACTCACGCGGCGACAATCATCACCACGGGCTCGCAGACCGCTGGGGTGGGTCGGCCCGGCGTGGTGATCGCGCTGATGGCCGCGCTCACCGAATCGCACCTGCGGATGCTCGCCAACACCGGCACCTACCCCGAATCGGGGAACTACCCCAACGACGGCAACGGCTCCGACCACGACAGTCTGGGCCTGTTCCAGATGCGCCCGCAATCCGGGTGGGGCACCGTCGCCGACCTCATGGACCCGCAGTATCAGGCGCGCGCGTTCTTCGGCGGCCCCACCGGACCCAACTATCCGTCGCCGCGTGGCCTGCTCGACATCCCCGGCTGGCAGAGCATGGACCCCGGCGAAGCCGCACAAGCCGTCGAAGTCTCCGCGTACCCGGACAGGTATCAGAACTACCAGCCGGTCGTCGAAGCGATCCTCACCACCCTCACCCGACCCACACCCACCGGGGCCGGCGGTGATCCGGTGGTGCCCGAGACCACCAGGATCGTGTTCCCGCTGCCGGAGGGGACGTGGGTGCGCACGAGCCCGTTCGGGTGGCGCATTCACCCGATCACCGGGGAACGCTCCTTCCACACCGGGTCGGATTTCGCCGCCGCGGACGGCACCCCGATCCTCGCCGCCGCAGACGGCGTCGTGGTGCTGGCAGAGTTCTCCGGCGGCTACGGCGGCCTGATCGTCATCGAGCACACCGTCCGAGGTGAGCGAGTCGTGTCGTACTACGCGCACATGTGGGAGCACGGCATCCACGTCACCGCAGGGCAGACGGTCACCGCCGGGCAGCACATCGGCGACGTCGGCTCCTCCGGGCAATCCACCGGGCCACACCTGCATTTCGAGATCCGCCCCGGCGGGCAAGGACAAGAAGCCGTGGACGCGGACGCCTGGCTGACCGAGCACGGCGCCGAAGGCGTCACCGGCGGAGACACCGCCCTCGCCGCCTGCACCGGGGGTGCGTGATGGATGTGTTCCCCGACTTCGGCGGCGTCGGCGGCGCCGCAGACCTGCGGGCGATCGTCGGCGCCCTGCTGATGTTCGTGCTCGTCATCGCGGTGCTCATGCTGATCGTCTGCGCCATCGTGTGGGCGATCGCCTCCAGCAGCGGCAACTACCAGGCCGCCACCAAAGCCCGTACCGGCCTGTTCGTCTCCCTCGGCGCCGCAGCCCTCGCCGGCGCCGGGGTCGCGTGGGTCAACTTTCTCCTCGATGTGGGCGCGGAACTATAGCTGCCGATGGTGTCGAGCCAGTCGGTCGTGGCGTCCGGCGCGGCTACCGCATCGAACCGATAGACACCTCTCGTGCGTCAGCAAAGCCCCCAGCCGAGTGTTCTCAAGAATGAGCAGCTGACCGCGACGAGGTCCGGCGGTGACTCCTGGGTCGCCCACAGTGTGACCAGCGCTACGACCACCGATACGACGGAAACCCAAATCGCAACGCGCTGAACTCGGCGTGAATCGAGCGACGCACCAAGGGACGCAACGGTACTCAGCACCTCCCGGTATTCCGCATCGAACTCGACCAGCTCGCGAGCAAGACGCCTTTGAACCTTCCGTTCTTGCACATTAAGGTTGACGGGCTTGAAAGGCTTGCGGCCCTCCTCCTTATCCCGCTCCTTGAACCATGCTGTGTAGTCGAGATAGAAGACCGGCTCGCGATCTCTCCACCGTCGACGGTTGTATAGCTTGATGTCCTCCTCAAGCGTCGCGAGATCGAGGCTCGTGGTGAGAGTGCGTATACGAAGCCGTTTCAGGTCTCGACTGCTTGTACCACCGTGAAGCTCACGAGCGTTGTCGTGAGCGATAGACGCCTTGCCGCGTAGAAGGCGAAGAAACGCCGTGAGGCCAGACCTGGCCATGAAGTCGGTCGATCGAGAACCTACGAAGTAGCCGGCAGATTCGACTCCCGAGTGCCCGGTCCCTGACGTGATGCGGGCTGCCGCGTCGCGATTGCCCCATAGCGACCAGACATTCTCCGAAATATCTGGTGCCCAGTCTCGAGCGACAGGCTCCTGCAGGAGTAGCCCTGGCAACTCTTCACTAGTCACTCGATACGGGACGTGATCTTGCAGTCCCATTGCGCGCAATGCATCGTTCTCACGGTGAGAGGGTCGCGCATCGTCGTCCATGTGGTCAGCGACGTTGAAGAAGATGACGTCGAAGAGGGGTTGAGGATGGCGAGCGCTTGCGAAAGCTCCGGGTAGCGTACGACTCATCCAACGGCGGAGCTCGCGATGCACCTCGCTGCGAGCACGTTGTGTGCGGTAGTGCAGAACGGCTTTCGGCGGTTGCGAAACCGTCATTTGACCCTTCCTCCTGATCACGTCGTGCTGATGAGGTGCCCGCAGTTGTTCGTTGAGTCGGGCGGACACGGACTCGTCAAGCGAGAACCCGGCCACGACGGCGGTTACCCCTTTGCCGATCGACACGCCTATCAAGCTGATGCTCTTGACGCCAGCAGGCAGCTTTGCCCGCTGCGCATCGATGGACGTGTATTCGGCCGACCTCGATGTCAGCTCCGCCATCCGCCACCATGTCCGACCGTCGCCGCGGCGTGACGAGGTGACCGTCTCTGTTCCGCCAGGGTCCATGCCAAGGAACCGAGCACCGTCCCAACCAGACCGTCGAATCGCCTTGTGTAGCTCCCGAACACCGCTTGCCGTGAAGTACTCAACGAGCGATGCGTATGGCATCGTCACGCCCTCCCCGGAAGGCAGCTCTATCTTGTCGAAACGATAGAGATCGTTATCACCGCGCCGTTCGCGCGTGTGGTGCGTTTGATACAGCAAGTTTGATATCTCGCGAATCTTCACGCGCCAACGAGCTGGAATCCACGGGTCCACGTTTGAACGCTGAAGACTGCGTAGCACGAGATACGGCAGGTCATACCAGCGGAATCCTTTGCCGATATCGCGAATCGCTGTCTCACTGTTGGGCTCGTCAGTGACGTCTTCGATCTCGGTGGACGCGGACGCCAGCGGTCGTGCTTCTGGCGGGCCTTGTGGCCGTTGCGCTCTCCGTGCCGTCATGCTCTATCCGAATCTCTCAGTCACCGACCTTCCCATATTGCAACGCGCGCTCCATCGGGTGTCACCTCAACACAGCGTGAGAGTGCATGAAGCGCGTTCCGCAGTCGCGTCGATGTACTCGCGCCGCGCGACGCTCGTACGCTGCCTCACCGCAGCCATCGTCATACCCCACGGTACGAAACCACCCACAGAGTGCCCCGGACTGACGGGCGGGGCCGGGTTGCGCACCTGACCGTCGAGCACACGTCCCGTGAACAGTCAGGAGCACCCATCGTGATCGACATCGACCCCAACAGCTCGGGTCTTCCCGGTATCGAGCAACTGCGCATCATCGTCGGCGCGGTGATGACCGTGGGCCTGATCCTCTCCGTCCTCGCCCTGATCGTCTCGGCGATCGTGTGGGGCTTCGGCGCCAACTCCTCCAACCCGCACCTCGCCTCCCGCGGGAAGGTCGGCGTCCTCGTGTCGTGTGGGGCGGCGATCATCTGCGGCGCCGCGGTGACGCTCATCAACTTCTTCTGGGGCGTCGGGCAGGCCGTCTGATGACCACCCGAGCAAGGCGCCATCCGTGGAGGTGGGTGCGGTGAGCATCTGCGATGTCCCGGTCATCTCCTCCGTCTGCGACGCGGTCGGGGAGAGCACCGCGTCGTTGATCGCGGCCCCGTTCGACTGGCTCGGCCAGGCGATGGCCGGCGCTGCCGCGTGGCTGTTCGAGGCGGTGTGGTGGGTCTTCGACACCACCACCCTCGTCGATGTCACCAGCCCGGAGTACATCGGTGTCTACAACGTCCTGTTTGGCGTGGCGATCTTCGTGATGCTCGTGTTCTTCTGCTTGCAACTCATCACCGGCCTCATCCACCGCGACCCCACCGCGCTCAGTCGTGCCGCCCTCGGCCTCGCCAAGAGCGTGCTCGGCAGCTTCCTGGTCATCACGCTCACCGCGCTGCTGCTGGAAGTGACCGACCAGCTCGCGGTCGGCATCGTGCAGGCCACCGGGAACACGATGGAAGGGATGGGGACCCAGATCGGGCTCCTCGCCACGGGACTTGCCGGGATCAACATCGCCGCACCCGGTGTCGGCGCGATCCTGACCATCTTCCTCGCCGGCCTCGCCATCAGTGCGGCTGCGATCGTGTGGTTCTCCCTGCTGATCCGCAAGGCGCTCCTGCTGGTCGCGATCGTGTTCGGACCCATCGCCCTCGCTGGAGCGACGTGGGATGCCACCAAGGGCTGGTTCGCCAAGTGGGCGGCATTCGTGATCGCCCTGATCTTCTCCAAGCTCGTCCTGGTGGTGATCTTCCTCGTCGCCATAGGCCAGGTGTCCGCCCCCATCGAGGCCGACCTCGCCTCGATCAGCGACCCGATCGCGGGGGTGGTGCTGATGTTCATCGCCGCGTTCGCCCCCTACATCACCTACAAGTTCCTGTCCTTCGTCGGCTTCGATATGTACCACGCCATGTCCAGCGAGCAGGAGGCGAAGTCGGCGCTGAACCGGCCCGTCCCCGTCCCGTCCGCCCCGCAGGGCGACACCGCCAAGAAAGTCCTCGACGGCGGCAGCAACTCCGGCACCAGCGGCAGCAGTGCCGGTGGCGGTGGGGCGGCTCCAAAGGGTGCCGCTGGCTCGACGGCCAGCGCGGGAACGACAGGGACCGCCGCAGGCACAACCGCCACATCCGGCGGGGCAAGCGCCGGAGCCGGCGCGGGTGCGGGGGCCGGTGCTGCGGGGGCTGGTGCGGCGGTCGGTCCGGTCGGTGCGGCCGTGGTCGTCGGGGGCGAAGTCGTCAAGGGCGCCGCGACGGCCGGGCCGAAGGCCGGGAGCGCAGTCGGCGGGGCCGCCGAGGGCCACGCCGGGGCAGCAGCGGAGCAGGCCGCCACGCCGCCGGTCCCGCCCGCCACCGCGAACCCCGCCCCGACCGCTCCGCCGTCCGTCCCGTCGTCGGGGTCGGCCCCGCGCCGCGCACAGCCGACCCCGCCGCCGTCGACCAAGCCTGCGAAACCCGGGAAGGAGTGACCCCTAATGGCCACCACGACACATGCCGATTACCCGCTCGCTCCGGTGCAGTTCTCCCGGCTCACCCGCCGCGGCATCTTGCTGGGCCTGTCGCTGCCGCAACTGATCGTCCTCGGCATCGCGATCCTCGCCGTCGTCGCCTCCCTCTACACGGCAGGCGGCATGGGTCTGGCCTGGACCTCCCCGGTCTGGGCGGGCGCTGCCCTGCTCGCGGTCATCCCCGCCGGCGGTCGGAAGCTGATCGAGTGGGTGCCGATCCTTGCCCGCTGGACGCTACGGACCTATCTCGGGCAACTCATCCACCGCCGCCGGATCATCAAGCCGCGCCCAGCCGGAACCCTCGCCCTGCCAGGGGATGCCGCGGCCCTGCGGGAGTGGGAGGACCCGGAGACCGGGGCGGGCATGATCCACGACCCCCACGCCCAGACGTTGACGGTCATCCTCGGCGTCTCCCATCCCGCGTTCGTGCTCCTGGACCCCGGCGAGCAGCAGCGCCGCGTGTCCGGGTGGGGGCGCGTGCTGGCCGCCGCGTGCCGGTCCGGACGGATCGCCCGGATTCAGGTGTCCGAGCGCACCCTGCCCGACTCCGGCACGGGGCTGGCGGAGTGGTGGCGCACGCACGGCACCGACGACGGCTCCTGGGCCTCCACCACCTACGCCGAGCTCATCGACCGGGCCGGTCCCGCCGGGGAACGTCACGCCACCACCATCAGCCTCGCCCTGGACATGAAAGCGGCCGCCCGGCAGATCAGGACCGCAGGCGGCGGGATACGCGGCGCCGCAGCGGTGCTGCGGCAGGAGATGACCACGCTCACGACGGTGCTGCGGGCCGCCGAGCTCACCTCGACCGGGTGGCTCACGCCGGGCGAGGTCGCCGTCATCCTCCGCTCCGCCTACGACCCGGCCGCCGCTCCCGCCCTGGAACGCCACGGGACCCTGGGCCGCGACCTCGCCACCGCCGGCCCGGTCGCGGTCACCGAGACCTGGGAACGGCTGCGGTCGGATTCCGCGCACCATGCGGTGCTGTGGATCACCGAATGGCCCCGCTCCCAGGTGTATCCGGGCTTCCTCGCCCCGCTCGTGCTCACCGGCGGCATCCTGCGCACCCTCGCCCTGCACTACACACCCGTCCGCGCCGACCAGGCCGCCCGCGACCTGCGGAAGAAGAAGACCGAACTCATCAGCGACCAAGCGCAGCGCCGCAAGATCGGGCAGATCGAAGACGCAGGCGCATCCGCCGAGCTGGACGACGTGCTCCAGCAGGAAGCCGACCTGACCGCCGGGCACGGCGTCCTGCGCGTCACCGGCCTCATCAGCATCTCCGCACCCACCGTCGATGAGCTCGACGCCGCAGTCGCCGCGGTCGAGCAGTCCGCGATCCAAGCGTCCTGCGAAACCCGCCGCCTCGTCGGCCAGCAAGCCCAAGCCTTCGCCGCCGCCGCGCTGCCGCTGTGCCGAAACGTCTGACCACCCCCACCATCCGACCGCACTTGCGAGGAGTTCTCCGATCATGCCGACCTTCACCCATCCCGTAGACGACGCCGCCGAAGCATCCCAGGCACTGCGGGGACTCGCCCACGCGACCCGCACGTTCACCGACCCGGCCGACACCTACCCGGTGCTCGGTGATCTGCTGGCGGGCGTGCGGTCGCTGCGGCAGGTGCTCGACCAGCTCGCCGCCGCCCATATCGGCGGGCGGTCCCGCGCGCACGACGACGCCGGCAACCAGACCGCTGGGGCGACCGCGGCGCTGGCGGCGGCCGACGAGCTGCACCAGGCCGGCACCCTGCTGGATGCGGTGCATGACCGCGTGGACGCCGCGATGGGCCAGTCCGGGCGGATCGCCTGGCACCCCGCACCGGAACCGCTCGACACGTCCGGTGGTCTGCTGGCGACGGTGCAGGCCGGGGAGCTGACGTTGACGGTGTGGCCGGATGCCCCCTTGGGTGAGCACCAGCGGTACGCGTACCGCATCGAGCACACCGCCACCGGGCAGAGCTTCGAAGGGCGGGACCTGTTCACCGGGACCGGAGCGCCGGTGTCCCCGGCGCGGGCGCTGCGGGAGCTCGCGGTGTTCCTGTCCGCCGCCGGCGAGTCCCGCCAGTACGCCCTCGATCACCCCGGCGACCACACCGACCACGACGGGGCGTTCCCCGAATGGGTGGCCGACGCCGCCCGCCGGAACCCGGACAGCCTGGTCGAGTTGATCGACCACGACCCCGACCTGCCCGACACAGCGGGCCGCCGGTGGGTGAGTGTCGTGTTCCTCCAAGGGGAGGACGCGGATCGGGTGCTCGACATCATCGACCGTGACGGCACGGACGCCGCGATCGACCACCTCACCGGGCATGACTTCGGGGAGGAGACGACCCAGGCCGCGCTCGAGAACGGGTACGTCTACGACACGCCCCCTGTGGGAACCCTGGACCGCACCGCGACCCGCGGCGCCTACACCCTCACCTACAGTCCCTTCCTCAGCCACGTCTCCCTGCTGCGTGCTCACGACGCTGCCCCAGACCCGCAGTTACACACCGCCCCCACGCTGGCCACCGAGCTCACGTCGGCGTCGGTGTCGGCCGTGGGCACGGTGGAGCGTGCATCGGCGCGGGCGCGGCGATCCGAGGGGAAGGACTGGTTCGCCCGCCGGCCGGGCGCGTCCGTGTCACAGGGGCGGGGGCTGGCGCTGTGAGCGGGCAGGAGGAGGGCCGGCTGCATACGGCGGTGCTGGTCGGCCCGGAAGGCGAACGCCGCCGGCACCGCAAGGCCCGCAGGCAGGCCGCGACACGGATCGAGACCACCGCCCGCGAGACCCAGAAGGCGCAGGCGAAAGCCCGCTGGCAGGCCGAGCAGGCTGAGAAACGCGCCACCACCTACCTGCCCGCCGCCGGCGAGGCGGGACCGGCGGCGCTACGGACGCCGGGCCGGTTCCGGCTCCCCAAGCACCAAGACACGTCCGCGACCCTCGCCGGCCAGTACCCGTTCCTCGCCGAAGGCGGCCTCGGCAGCCAGGGGGTGTTCGTCGGCCAGGACCTCTACTCCGGCGGGTCGTTCGTGTACGACCCGTGGGTGCTCTACCAGCGCGGGCTGATCACCGCGCCCAACCTCGTCCTGGCCGGGATCGTCGGCTCGGGTAAGTCGTCGCTGGCGAAGTCCCTGTACACCCGCTCCCTCCCGTTCGGGCGCCGCGTGTATGTCCCCGGCGACCCGAAAGGCGAGCACACCGCCGTTGCCGAAGCGGTCGGCGGACGCGCGATCGTCCTCGGCCACGGCCTGTCGAACCGGCTCAACCCGCTCGATGAGGGCCACCGGCCTTCTGCTGTGTCGGACGCGGAGTGGGCGATGCAGGTCGCCTCCCGCCGCCGCGACCTGATCGGCGCTCTCGCGGAGACCGTGCTGGACCGGCCGCTGTCACCGTTGGAGCACACCGCGATCGACCTCGCCCTGAGGGACGCCGTGAGGTCGGCGGAGGTGCCGATCCTGCCGATGGTCGTCGACCGCATCCTGGCCCCCAACCCCGCAGACGACGAGGACGGGCGCCTCGCCGAAGACGGCCGCCTCGTCGGTCACGCGCTGCGCCGACTCGTCGCCGGGGACCTCCAAGGCCTCTTCGACGGGCCTTCGACGGTCCGGTTCGACCCGTCCCTGCCGATGGTGTCCCTGGACCTGTCGAGGGTGGCGGAGAACGCCACGCTCATTTCCGTGCTGATGACGTGTTCCTCGGCGTGGATGGAGTCGGCGCTGTCGGACCCGGACGGCGGCCAGCGGTGGGTGATCTACGACGAAGCCTGGCGACTCATGCAATACTCCGCCCTGCTGCGGCGCATGGATGCGCAGTGGCGGCTCGCGAGGCATTTCGGGATCGCGAACATGCTGATCTTCCACAAGCTCACCGACCTCGACAACGTCGGCGACCAAGGTTCCGCCATGCGCGCCCTCGCCTCGTCGCTGTTGGCGAACGCGGAGACCAGGATCATCTACCGGCAAGAGCCCGACCAGCTCGGCGCGACCGCCCATGCGCTCGGGCTGACCGGCACGGAGCAGAAGCTGCTCCCCGGGCTCGGCACGGGGCAGGGCCTGTGGCGGATTAAGGACAGGTCGTTCGTCGTGCAGCACCAGCTCCACCCCGCCGAGCTCGCCGCCTTCGACACCACTGGACGCATGACCCAAAAAGGCCGCGAGCTCAGGAATCTCGACGGTTCTTCGGGAATCTCGAACGATCGGCAGGAATCCTGATGGCCCGCCCACGCTACAAGCGCACCACCCCTGACATCGCCCGTGAGAGCGAGACACCGCCGGTCCCGGTCGTGCTCCCGCAGGCGGTCATCACCGTCGCGCCCGCCGGGACCATCACGGTCACCGGGGACGGGGACCCGGTGGGGCCGGAGCCGTTCGCTCCGGCGTGGCGGCGGGAAGACTTCGCCCGCGTGCTCGACCAGCTCACCGACACGCACCGTTCGGCGGTGCGTGTCGAGGTCCGTGAGGCGGACGGAACCGTGTTCACCGACATCATCACCCCCGGCACCCGCCGCCGCCGTCCCGTACCAGAACCCGCACCGGAACGCCCCGCACCGCAGGTGATCCCGGAGCTGGTCGTGCTGCACGGGGAGGGGTTCGTGCCTGGTGAGGATGTCGCCGTGGCGGTGGTGATCGCGCACGGGGATGCCGCGCCGGACGGCACCATGCGCGCCCTGCTCACCGCCGAGCAGGCCGGCGCAAGTCCGACCCGCGAAGTGATCCTGCTCGGCCGCGTCTCCGGCACCCTCACGATCGGGCACCCCGGATGAGCACCCCCAAACCTGCCGGGTCCCTCGGGGACGAGCTCAGCAACCTCGGCATCGGCATCCTCATCTCAGCTGCGATCCTCGCCGGTATCCTCCGCGCCGCCGGGTCCGTCGCCGCATGGATCACCGGCACCACCCAACCCGCCGGCGGTGTCGAGACCGGCCTGGGCGTGCTGCTGAACCCCGCCGACCCGGCCACCGCACTCGACGCCCCAGGGCTGAGCGCGGTCGCATACTGGATCACCGCGACCGTCCTCATCCTCGCCGCCAGCGCGGCCGGGTGGTGGGTGTGGCGGGCCGTGCGGGATCACGGCCGGCAGGTGAAGACCGACCCGTACCGGATCGCCGGGATCGCCACCCGCACCGAGGTCGCACGCGCCGCATCCGAGAAGGCACTGCTACGCCGCGCCGGGCACCTGCGCCCCTCCCTGGACACGCCGCAACCCGCAGACGTCGGCTACCGGATCGGCACCTCCCGCGGGCACGGGGTATGGGCCTCGGTAGAGGACTCGATCCTCCTGCTCGGCCCGCCCCGATCCGGCAAAGGCGCCCATATCGTCATCAACGCCATCCTCGACGCGCCCGGCGCGGTGGTGACTACCAGCACTCGCCCGGACAACCTCACCGCGACCCTCCGCGCCCGCCAACGCACGGGCGGGCCGGTGGCGGTGTTCGACCCGCAGCACCTCGCCGAAGGCGTCCCCGCCGGGCTGCGCTGGTCACCGATCCGCGGATGCGAGGACCCGCTGACGGCGATGATCCGCGCCACCGGGCTCGCCGCCGGCACCGGCCTATCTGCTGGTGGTGTCGAAGGCGGCGGATTCTGGGAAGGCAAGACCCGCACCGCCCTCCAAGCCCTCCTGCACGCCGCCGCCCTCGATCACCGTCCGCCGGGCGAGCTGTTCCGATGGACCCTCGACCCGTCCGCCGCCGCCGATGCGGTGGCGATCCTGACCGCGAACCCGCAGGCCGCTGTCGGGTGGGCGGAGTCGTTGCAGGCGATGATCGACTCCGACCCCCGCACCCGCGACTCCATCTGGCAAGGCGTCTCCCTCGCCCTGGCCGCCCTCGCCGACCCGCGCGTCCTCGACGCCGTATCCCCTCGCGAGGGCGAGGACTTCGACCCCGAAGCGTTCCTCCGCGCCAAAGGCACCCTCTACCTGCTCGCCACCGGCGCCGGAGCCAACAACAGCGCGGCGCTGGTCGCGGCGTTCGTGGAAGACCTCGTGGAAGCCGCCCGCCGCATCGCCGCCACCAGCCCCGGCGCCCGCCTCGACCCGCCCTTGCTGCTCGCGCTGGACGAGGTCGGCAACCTCGCCCCCTTGCCGTCGTTGCCGACGCTGATGGCCGAAGGCGGCGGCACCGGGATCACCACGATGCCAGTGCTCCAGTCGCTGGCCCAAGCGCGGGAGAAGTGGTCCGAGAACGCGGCCGGAGCGATCTGGGACGCTTCCATCGTCAAGATCATCCTCGGTGGCGCGTCGAACTCCAAAGACCTCCACGACCTGACCACGCTCATCGGGGAGCGTGACGAGGTGACCGACTCCACCACGATCGGCGACCACGGCTCCCGCACCGCGCAACGCTCCATCCGGCGGGTGCCGATCATGCCACCCGACGCGATCCGAACCCTCCCGTTCGGCACCGCCCTCGTCCTGCTCCGATCCGCCCCGCCCATCGTCACCAGGCTCCGCACCTGGAGCCAGCGGTCCGACGCGGCCAGGCTGCGCTCGGACCGGACAGAGGTCGAGACGCTGCTGCAACAGCGACCGTAGGGACGGGTGCGCGCACCTTCCTGGCAAGGAGACCCCGCCGTGGGGTCGTCGAGTCAAGGAGGGCAGTCGTCATGGCGATCCGCACGCAGGAATCGTTCTCAGGGTTCATCGCCTCAGACCCACAGCTCAGCCGCACGAACAAGGGTGAGGCGAGGTTCTACGCCCGGGTCGGGCAGGAGCACTACCGGCGGGAGCCGGATGGGTCGTTCACCGAGCTGGAGACCACGTTTCACGACCTCGTGGCCTACCGGGCCACCGCCGAGCGTGCGCACGACCGGTTCGCGAAGGGCGACAGCTTCGTCGCCGAGGGCTACACGCACCCGTTCGAGTACGAGCGCGACGCGCAGACCGTTCAGGGTGAGGAGTTCGTCGCCAAGAAGATCGGTCACGACACCGCCCGCACCAGCTACGACGTCGACCGCAGTCCCCGCGCCAGCCGTGCCGCCGCGGGGCAGGAGGCTCCGGCTCCGGCCGCGTCTCGGGCAACCGCGAGCTATGAGGAGCCGCGCCGGCCGTCCCCGTCCACAGCGCCGGCACTCGGACTGTGACCGAGGAGACCATGATGGCCGAAGTCGATGACGTCCCGGAGGCGGACGAGCCCGAGCCCGCCCCGCTGCACGATGACGCCGATGAGGAGGTCACGGATGCGGAGGAAGAACTGCTCGCAGAGCCGCCGCATCCAGTGAATTGGAACCTCCTCACCGCCGAGGAAGCCGCCGGCGAGTGGGTCGAGCTCGACAAGTGGGTGACCTGGCTGCGCCACACCTATGGGCTCCCCGCGAGCGTGATCCCGCCGTTCTGGCACCGCCATCCCGAGCTGCTGTGGGAGCTCAGCGCCCTGCATCTGCACTGGCTGTGCGCATACGACCCCGAGGAGAACGGGTCGGCACCCAACGGATGGCACAGGGACTTCGCCGATGCCCGCCAACGCCTGCGCGACTGGGTCGCCGCCTGCGGCACCCGCCTGGACCGCGACCGACCCACCCGGCAGACCGCGTGGCCGGGCGAGACGCCCACCGAGACGATCGAAGACACCGTGATCCCGGACCGGGCTGGGGACTTCCGCGCGTTCGTGAAGGCGGATGTCGCCCGTCGGCAGGCCGCCGAGGACGCCTTCTACGCCAGCCTCGGCGCCGACCCTACGACCGGCGAGGTGCATGGCGATGACGAGCCCGCCCAGTGATCGCGGCATCGGCACGTTCGAGCCACTGTGGTGCCCCAAGGAGGCATCCGAGTTTCTGACCGTCTCCCAAGCCACACTGTCTCGGTGGCGGCGGGAGAAGGTCGGTCCGCCGTTCGTGCAGGTCGGCGGCGTCTACAGGTACAACCCCGTCACCGTCCGTGCCTGGGTGCGCGAGCAGGAGACCGCTCATGGCTGACCCCCGCAACCGCCGAATGCCGCCGGTCGGCGTAGGTCTCACCACCGATGTCGAACGCCGCAGCGAGGGATTCCGCGCCCGAGTACGGTGGACCGACCCATCCACGAAGAAGCGCGTCGGCCGGGTCAGCCATGTTCGCACAATGGAGGAGGTCGAGGAGTTCTTCGACCAGATGCGCAAGGCCACCGAGACCGGCACCGACTCCACCGTCACCCTCACCGCCTACGCTGCATCAATCGGCGACCGCTGGCAGCGCGGTCTGGATCCCACATCCACCGCCGAGCTCTACGACACCGGGCTCCGGCTGCGGGTGCTGCCCGCGCTTGGACACGTGCGGGTCGCGAAGATCACCGCGGGGATGATCGACCGCACCATCGACGGCTGGGAGGCCGAGCACTCCGCGTCCACGATCAAGAACTCCATCGCCCCGCTGGTGCGCGTCCTGGACGAAGCCGTCCGCGACGACATCATCTCGATCAACCCCGCCAAGCACCGCGCCCGCCGCAACCTCGGCAAGCACGTCACCCACACCACCGGGGCACTGCGCCAATACGCACTCCCGGACCTCGCCACGCTGCGCAAACTCGCCGACGCCTGCGGGCAGGTGCACCAGTCATACTCCGATCACGTCATGCTCGCCGCGCTCCTCGCTGCCCGCGGCTCCGAGGTCGCCGGCCTCCGGGCGGGAGACGTGGACTGGGACAACCAGATCGTGTGGATCAGACGACAGCACTACCCCGGCCGAGGCGGCCTCGTCATCAAGCAGACCAAAGGCCGCCGAGACCGCCCAGTGCCTATGCTCGACGCCCTCGAATCCGTCCTGGAACGTCTCACCGCCGACAAACAGCCCGACGACCCGCTCCTGCGTGGACCCCGCGGCGGTGTTCTGACCACCGCGACCGTGCGTGACGCAACCCAGTGGGACGACCTCGTGAAGCGCCTCGGGTTCGGCACTCTCACCCGTCACGGGCTGCGGCACACCGGGGCGACCTGGATGGCCGACGCCGGCATCGCCCTGCACGTGCTCCAGGAGATCCTCGGGCACCAGTCGATCGAGAGCACCAAGGGCTACCTCCACCCCGACCACCGGCACCTCGCCGAAGCCGCCAGGCAGGCCAACCAGTTCCTCTCCGTAGCCCCCGCGAGGAAGGACGCCAGCCGCCGCGACGGACCCCGTCTATGAGCACCCAGAATCTACGCTCCGACCCTCCAGACAGGGGCCGGAGCAGCCGCCTGCCCGCAGATTGGTGCACCTCGCGGGCACTTTTTGGTCCACTCCGGCAACGTCGGCGTCAAACACGAGTGGTCCACTTCACCGGCGGGCAGATCAGCCGTATCGGCCGAGTGGACCAGGCAGTGACCACGCCCAGAAACGACGAAGCCCTGGTGAAAGTTGCCTCTCACCAGGGCTTTTTGTCGGGATGACAGGATTTGAACCTGCGACCCCTTGACCCCCAGTCAAGTGCGCTACCAAGCTGCGCCACATCCCGTTGTTTAGTTTTCGGACAATCCCGCCGCTCTAACTCACCTGACCCCCAGTCAAGTGCGCTACCAAGCTGCGCCACAGCCCGTTGTTCTGCACTCTCGCGCAGGCAACTCCCCTATCTTAGCCCCACCCGGCCGCGCTCCGCGAACCGAGTGAGCGCCGGGCGTTGCGGGTTGTCGGAGGTCCGGCGTAGCGTCGCGGGCATGGTGACGATCACGACGGAAGTGGCGACGGCCTCGCGATGGGATGACGTGCAGCATGCCCTCACCGGCGGCGGCGACGGCGCCAGCTGCCAGTGCATCTGGCCGATGCTGAGCAATAAGGACTGGGATGCGACGACGACTCCGCAACGCACGGAGATGCTGAGAGATGAGATCGCGGCGGGTCCTCCGCCGGGTCTGATCGCGTACGTCGACGGGGAAGCTGCCGGATGGATCCGCATCGGCCCGCGTACGAAGCAGGGGCGGATCCCCCGCACGCGGATGATCGCGTCCGCGACCACCGAGCCCTTCGATGACGAATCGGTCTGGGCGGTGACGTGCTTCGTCGTCCGACGCGAGCATCGAGGATCAGGACTCAACGCCGAGTTGCTGCGGGCAGCTGTCGACTACGCGCGCTCGTCGGGGGCGCGCCTCATCGAGGGCTACCCGGTCGACACCGGCGGTGAGAAGAAGCGGACGAATGACCTGTTCCACGGCACGCTCGGCACGTTCATCGCTGCGGGCTTCGATGTGGAGACCGAGATGAAGCCCGGCCGCACGCTCGTGTCGCTCAGTCTCTGAGCGCGACCCGCCTGTGTCGAGGTGCGGACGACTAGCGTGGACTCATGAGCGATGAGCATCCGATCAACGACCCCGAACTCGGCACGCTGACCCGCGCGACGACCGAGCTCTCGGACGGCACGATCCTGACCCACGACTGGTATGCCGGCAGCATCGAGCTCGACGGCGCCGAGCTCGAGCTCATGATCGAGGGGACGAACGCCGATGAGGCGAGCGCACTCCTCCCGCACGTCCGCGAGACGATCACCGCCCTTCCTCTGCTGCGACGGCTGGCGACGGATGCCGTGGTGACGGCGTTCAGCACCGGCACGCCCGAACCGCACGAACTCGAGGCCGCGTCATCCGATCTGACCCTCGACACGGTCGAGGCGTCCGACGACGGCACCATCGTGCTCCACTTCACCGACACCTGCGGCGAGCATTTCCCCGAGGGCTACTGGCCGGCGGTGCATCTCGGCGCCGACGGCCAGGTCACGCAGGTCACCGTCGAGTCCTGAACGGCCCATCCGGATGGTGCAGCCATACGATGGAGGGATGCCGCACAGCCGCCCGTCCGCCGCTCCCCCAGTGGAGTCGTTTCGGCGTGGCCCCTCGACCGATTCGCGCAGAGGAGACTCCTGATGGCCGACGCCGCACGGGTCGACAGCTGGCTGTGGGCGATCCGCGTGTACAAGACACGCTCCGCGGCGACGACGGCATGCCGCGCGGGGCATGTACGGGTGAACGGCGACAAGGTGAAGGCCGCCCAGCACGTTCGCATCGGCGACGAACTTCGCGTGCGCATCGCCGGCTTCGACCGGATCCTCATCGTCCGCCAGCTGCTCGTCAAGCGAGTTGGCGCGCCCCTCGCAGCGCTGGCATATGAGGACCGCACGCCGGAGCGGGAGCCGCAGGCGGCGCTCGGCCTCCGTGATCGCGGCGCCGGCCGACCGACCAAACGCGAACGCCGGGACATCGACAAGCTGCGAGGTCGCCGCCCGGAGGATGACGGTATATACCTGGGCTGACTCTCCCATATATCGAACATACGTTCTAAACTCGAGACATGCCGCGGACCACCGATCTCGACCTCGACCTCGAGGAACGCCGCCGCCTGCTCGATGACTGGCTCGAGAAGCGGCGGCAGATCGCCGTGCTCGAAGCCGAGGCGTACGGGCTCCTTGTCGAGCGGATCGCCGTCCACGACGCCGATGTGGCCGACAGCCCGCACCATCGCGACTCGATCTACCGATCCATGATCGCCGAGTACTCCGCAGCCGGACATCTGACGACAGGCTCCGTCGAGTACGGCTTCACCGACGCCCGAACGCTGCACAGGACCATGCCGACGGTGCGCGCCGCGTTCGAAGCGGGGGCCATCACCGCTCGCCACGTCCGTGAGATCGTGCGGGCCGGTGAGATCGTCGATGACGCCGTACGGGCGGGACGCGTGGAGCCGGACACGATGACCCTGTATGAGACGGCCGCTGTCGTGATCGCTGAACAGGACACCGTAGCGCGGACGGGGATCCGCGCGCGGAAGGCCGCGGCAGCGCTCGTCGGTTTGACCGTCGTCGAGAAGCAGCGCAAGGCCATCGATGAGCGTTCAGTCACCGTCAGGTCGGTCGACGATGGACTAGCGGTGCTCACGGCCATCCTTCCGGAATGGGTGGCAGTGGCCATCCACGATCGACTCACGCGTATGGCGCGACAGGTGGCTCGCACGCGCGACGAACGCGAGCCCGTCCTCGAACCGACGGATGCTCCGGAGGACTCCCGCCACCTCGACGACTTCTCCCCCGAAGACCCGCGTTACGACGCCTACTTCGATGGCGGCATCATCGTCGGCGAGGACGGCACGTTCACCACCGATCCGTTCACCACGCCCGTCGACCCGATGACCGATCCGACGAGTCCCGACATCGAACACCTCGCGGGCGATCAGCGCACGTTCGACCAGATCCGCGCAGACCTTCTCACCGATCTGCTGCTCGCTGCCGATCCGAGCGCAGTGAACGGCTCCGGGCTCGAGAACGTCTCGGCACGCATTCAGGTGACGGTCGCAGCCAGCACGCTCATCGGCGCCGACGATCGGCCCGCCGAGCTCGACGGCCACGGCCCGCTCGATCCCGAGGTCGCCCGGCGACTGGCCGGCTGCAACGGCGGATGGACTCGGCTCTTCCTCACACCGACCGGCCTCGTGCGCGAGACGGACTCCTACACCCCGTCGGAGTCGATACGTCGATACCTGCGCGCTCGCGACCAGCATTGCCGCTTCCCCGGGTGCAGAATGCCGGTGCATCGCTGCGAGATAGATCACAACCATGACCATGCTCGTGGCGGGCGGACGCACGTCGACAATCTGAGCCACTTCTGCAGGACTCATCACTCGCTAAAACATCCCGACATCGACGATCGTCACCGATGGTCCGCTCGGCAACTGCCCGATGGGACCGTCACCTGGACCAGTCCGCTCGGCAGGTCCTACGCCGACCCACCGCAGCGTCGAGTGATGTTCGTCTGATCCGATGCGTCTGACCGGATTCGGCCGAACGGATTCGTCCGAACGGATTCACCCGACCCGGTTCGGCCGGGTGGATGCGTCTGAACGACTGCGTCCGAACGGATGCGGCTGACTGGATTCTTGTGACATCGTCGAGCGTCAGCCCCGGTCCGACCTGCGTTCGTTTCCTGATTCGTGCCCACGCCCATCGCCCGGCCGTCCACTCCGCCCAGCGCCCGGTCGTCCACTCTGGCCCTCGCCCGGTCGAGCACTCTGGCCCTCGCCCGGTCGAGCACTCTGATCATCGCCCGGTCGGACATTCTGGCCAGCGCCCGGTCGAGCCGCGTGAGCGCTGCCCGGCCTGACCACACGAGCGCGCTCCGGTGCCACGGCGCGGAGCACGATGTACACGCCCCCGATCAATGCCGCGGCGATTGCGAAGATCACCGCGAACACCACGATGATCGCGATCGGGAAAACGATCATGAAGAGCGCGTTGAGCGCAGCGACAACGGCAGCAACCCTCAAGGCGCGCCGCGTCACCGCACCGGTGGCGATGTCGAAGCGGAGCGCGGGCACCCGTTCGCCCGCAGGCGTGCTCGGGCTGGATGCCGATTGCGCGCCGGGCTGCTCCCCTGCTGATGCGGCCGACCGCGCATCCACCTGCGTCCCAGGAGGCAGATTCGACCGCCCAACCGTCTGCGCGCCGCTCGGGCTCAGGACGGACCACGCACTCGCCCGACCCGCCCGGACCACGGCGACGACGAGCAGGGCCACTGAGATCCAGAACGCGCCGAAAGCAACCGGGTTGTCAACGGGGAAGAGCAGGAAACGCAACGGGAAGTACTGGTCGCCGCCGAAGATCGAGAGATGGATGGCGATCGTGCCGACGAAGGCAGCTCCTACTCCGACCACGTCACCGACGCGATCGGTCTCGACAGATCGGACCTGCCGTCCCATCATCTGACCCGGGCGTGGCCATCGAGGACGTCCAGCAGCCATCCCGCCGAACGCACCTGAGTCGCCCCCGCAGAGACGACGCGCGCCTGCAGTCCCCAATCGCTCGTCACCGCGACGACACGCTGCCCGGCCGAGACGAGACGCGCCACTTCGGCTACGATCTCGTCGTCTCCCGAGGCATCAGCGCGCACGACACGCACGCCGCCCGCCGGCAACGCGCCGGCATCTCCCTCGGCCGCAGACACGGCGACATCGCGTGCCTGCCCCTCGACAACTAGGGCGACCTCGGGGAACCAGGCGGTTCCGCCGAGTTCGAGATCGGCAGCGGGCACGGCGACACCTTCCAGCCGCGCCGCAAGCCGTGAGGCCGCGCCTGCCCGGTCCTTCCACCAGCCGTCGGGCACCGACCCGACCACGTTCGCGGCGTCCACGACGAGTGTCTGACGCACATCGAGAAGATCACGCAGCACCGGCCAGGACCGACCGAAGCCCGGATGCAGCGGCAGAGAGTCGACCTCGTCGACAGCGACCCACGCCAGAGCCACGCTCTCGGGGTCGCTGATCACCGGTTCGAACGGCTGCACGACATCAGCGATCACCGTCGTGTACGACCAGATGTCCAGATCGAGGACGCTCGTGAAACGAGGACGCACCGCGCCGTCCGGCACGCCCGCCTCTTCCTGTGCCTCGCGCACAGCGCCGACGATGGCGGTCTCCCCCTCGTGCAGCGCGCCCCCGGGCAGACCCCACGTGCCGCCGAAGTGGCTCCACGACACCCGGTGCTGCAACAGGATGCCCCTCGTGGGATCCACGGCGAGCAGCCCGGCCGCACCGAAGCGGCCCCAGTACTTCTCCCCCGACGGCGCCACCACCCAGGCATCACCCGGGTTTCGCGGCCCCGTCGGACGACGCGGTTCACCAGCAGCAGGAGGTACGACAGTCACCCCCTCAGCCTGTCACAGCCTCGAGGCATCGGCACCCGACCGGGACATACGAGGGAACAGCAGAACCGCCCTGAACAGGGGAAACAGGACCCGCGTCCCAGCCCGGGGATCAGCCTCAGCACCAGCACCAGCACCAGCACCAGCACCAGCACCAGCACCAGCACCAGCACCAGCACCAGCACCAGCACCAGCACCACACGCGTACTGTACCGCCATCCGACCCTGCCCCAGCCCCAGCCCCAGCCCCAACACCAGCCCCAGCCTCAGCACCAGCACCAGCACCAACACCAGCACCGATCCCGACACCACCACCGACACCACCACCGACAGAAATGGCTGTGCCCGCACGGATCACCGCGCGGGCACAGCCACCTCAGCTCAGAATCAGCGCTGGCGCTTCTCGCGCACCCGCATGTTGATGACGATGGGCGTGCCGTCGAACTCGTACAGCTCGCGCAGGCGGCGCTGGATGAAGCGGCGGTAGCCCGGGTCGAGGAAGCCCGTCGTGAACAGCACGAACGTCGGCGGTCGGGTCGACGCCTGCGTGCCGAACAGGATGCGCGGCTGCTTGCCTCCGCGCAGCGGATGCGGGTGCTCGGCGACGAGCTCGGCCAGGAAGGCGTTGAACTTTCCGGTCGGGATACGACGATCCCAGTTCTCGATGGCCGTCTCCAGTGCCGGGACGAGCTTGTCGAGGTGGCGACCGGTCTTGGCCGAGATGTTCACACGAGGGGCCCAGGCGACATGCGCCAGGTCCTGCTCGATCTCACGCTCGAGGTACCGGCGACGGTCGGCGTTCTCGAGGTCGTCGTCGTTGAGACGGTCCCACTTGTTGAAGGCGAGGACGAGAGCACGACCGGACTCGAGCACGAGGTCGATGATCCGCACGTCCTGCTCGCTGATGGTCTCCGAGACGTCGAGCACGACGACCGCGACCTCTGCCTTCTCCAGAGCGGCCGAGGTGCGCAGCGAGGCGTAGAAGTCGGCCCCCTGCGCCATGTGCACGCGACGACGGATGCCGGCGGTGTCGACCAGGCGCCACAGCTTGCCACCGAGCTCGACGATCTCATCGACCGGGTCGCGAGTGGTGCCCGCGAGATCGTTCACGACGACGCGCTCTTCGCCGGCCGCCTTGTTCAGCAGCGACGACTTGCCGACGTTCGGACGCCCGAGGATCGCGACGCGACGCGGTCCGCCGATCTCGGCCTTGGCCACGGCCGACACATCGGGGAGCGTCTTCAACAGCGCATCGAGCAGGTCGGCGACGCCGCGGCCGTGGATCGCGGAGACCGGGTGCGGCTCGCCGAGACCGAGGTTCCACAGTGCTGCGGCCTCGGGCTCCTGACGGGCGTCGTCGATCTTGTTCGCGACGAGGAAGACGGGCTTGCCGCTCTTGCGCAGCAGCTTGACGACATGCTCGTCTGTCGACGTGGCGCCGACCATCGCGTCGACGACGAACAGCACGACGTCGGCGAGGTCGATCGCGACCTCCGCCTGAGCGGCGACCGAGCGGTCGATGCCGCGGGCGTCGGGCTCCCAGCCGCCGGTGTCGACGAGCGAGAACCGGCGGTCCGCCCACTCGGCCTTGTAGGTGACGCGGTCGCGCGTCACGCCGGGGGTGTCCTCCACGACGGCTTCGCGGCGGCCGAGGATGCGGTTCACGAGGGCGGACTTGCCGACGTTCGGTCGTCCGACGATCGCCACGACCGGCAGAGCGGGGTAGAACTGGATCCCGTCCTCGCCCATGGTGATGCCGGCGAGGAGCGCGGCATCCTCATCGTCCAGGTCGTAGTCGGCGAGGCCGGCACGCAGCGTCTCCGCGCGCGCCTCGGCGAGCTGCTCGTCGAGCGACTCCATCTTCTCGGCGAGCTGGTCGGGGCCGCCTTCGTATTCGTCGTCAGCCATGGTGTACTCCTCGGATTCGTTCGATCACCGCGAGGACGGCGTCGATGGTCTGTGTGAAATCGAGCTCCGTCGAATCGACGACCTCGACGCCGTCCGCGGCGTTCAGGAAGTCGACGACGGCGCTGTCGGATGCGTCGCGCTTGTGCAATGCGGCGGCGACGGCCTCGGCGTTCTCGCCGGCGAGCTCGCCGGCACGTCGTGCGGCGCGCACCTCGGGTGCGGCCGTGAGCAGGATGCGCACGGGCGCATCCGGCGCCACGACGGTCGTGATGTCGCGGCCCTCGACGACGACGGCCGGGTAAGGCGCCTCCGCGACGAGCGACCGGAAGAGCGTGTTGACCTGCTCGCGCACCTCGGGCACACGGGCGACACCGCTGACGGCGCCGGAGACCGACGGCTCACGGATCGCGTCCGTGACATCGACGTCTCCGACCGTGACCGTGCGGTCGTCGGGGTCGAGGCCGAGGCGCACGGGGAACTCGGCGACGGCGGTGAGCACGGCGTCGGCATCCGCCGTGTCGGAGCCGCGGTCGAGGACGTGCCACGCCAGGGCCCGGTACGCGGAGCCGGTGTCGAGGTAGCCGAAGCCGAGCTTGCGGGCGACGGCCTTGGAAACGCTGGACTTGCCGGAGCCGGCAGGTCCGTCGATCGCGATGAAGTCAGTCATTGGTGGTACCTGCAATCCGCCATCCGCGTTCCTGGAGTCCGGTGATCGCCCCGTGCAATGCCGCAGGGTCGACGCTGATCTCAGCGAGCCCGAACTGCGCGCCGGGCGAGTGCTCGAGACGCAGATCCTCCACGTTCACCCCGAGCTCCCCGAGTTCACCGAAGAGTCGTCCGAGCTGACCGGCCGTGTCGTCGACCATGACGACGAGCGATTCGAACCGCTGGTTCTGGCCGTGCTTGCCCGGGAGCCGTTCGACGCCGTCGTTGCCCTGCCTGATCGTCTCCGCCACCACGCGTCGGGCACCGGGCGCCTCCGGAGCGCGCAGCGCATCGGAGACCTCGCGGAGGTCAGCGGCGAGGGCATCGAGGATCTCGACGACCGGCTCCGCATTCGCGCCCAGGATCTGCACCCACAGTTCGGGAGCGGATGCCGCGATGCGCGTCGTGTCGCGCACGCCCTGACCTGACAGGCGCAGCGCGCCCTCATCGGCCACGGCGAGGCGCGCAGCGAGGAGGCTCGCGACGACCTGCGGCACGTGGGAGGTCAGCGCGACCGACCGGTCGTGCTCCTCCGGGGTCATCTCGAGGGGCATCGCTCCGACGTCCAGAGCCAGCGCCTCGACGAGCGAGAGATCGGATGCCGTGGTCTCGGCATCGCGGCAGACGACCCACGGCCGTCCGATGAACAGGTCGGCACGCGCCGAGATCGCTCCCCCGCGTTCACGCCCCGCGAGGGGGTGCGAGCCGATGTACCGGGCGAGGTCGACACCGCGGCTCTGCAGCGTGCGGAACGGATCGAGCTTGACGCTCGCGACGTCGGTGACCACCGCATCGGGGAAGCGAGCGAGTTCCGCCTCGATGACGTCAGCGGTGACATCCGGCGGCACGGCAACGACGACCAGTACCGGCGTATCACCGTCAGCCGCTGCGCGACCGGCTCCGTAGTCGATCGCGAGCCGCAGCTGAGCGGGCGAGGTGTCGGCGAGGACCACGTCGATCCCCTTCGCGCGCAGGGCATGCCCGATGCTCGCGCCCAGCAGACCTGCACCGACGACGCGGACTGTTCCGGACAGGCGGGCGGCGATCCGAGGCGCGCCGGAACTCGGAGTGCCCGCAGGCGCACTCGTCGTATCGGTCACTCGTTCTCCTGCTGCTCGCCTGGCGCCGCGGCGACACCGGAATCACGGCGCGACAGAGTCAAGAGCGCGCCCAGTTCGATTTTAGTCAGTTCGCGGGTCTTCCCAACCGGGAGGGTTCCCAGGTGGAGAGGGCCGAACTGGCGCCGGACGAGTTCGGTGACCGGGTGGCCGACCGCGGCGAGCATCCGGCGCACGATGCGATTGCGTCCCGAATGGAGCGTGAGCTCGACGAGGCTGGATCCGCGAGAGGTGTCGAGCAGCCGGGCCTTGTCGGCCGCAATCGGTCCGTCGTCGAGCTCGATGCCCTTGGTGAGCTTCGAAATCGTCTGCGCCGTGACGGCACCCTCGACCTTGGCGATGTAGACCTTCGTGACGCCGAAGGACGGATGCGCGAGCACGTGCGCGAGCTCCCCGTCGTTCGTCAGCACCAGCAGGCCGCTCGTCTCGGCATCCAGGCGGCCGACGTTGTAGAGGCGCTCCTCGTAGTCCTCGGTGAACCGGCGGAGATCGGGGCGTCCGTTCTCGTCCCGCATGCTGCTGACCACACCGGTCGGCTTGTTCAGGATCACGTAGCGCTTCGAGACGTCGAGCTGCACGGCAGTGCCGTCCACGTCGATCAGATCCGTCTCCGGGTCCACCCGTCGGCCGAGTTCCGTCACGGTCTCGCCGTTGACGCGGATGCGCCCCTCGACGATGTACTGCTCGACGACGCGGCGCGATGCCACGCCCGCCGCCGCCAGTACCTTCTGCAGGCGGACGCCCTCAGGTGCCTCGAAGCCGCTCATCGGATGGTCCCTTCATGGAAGCTGGAGTGTGGAGAGGACGGATGTGCGCACGGCGCGCTCATCGGATGGTCCCCTCATCGAAGCCGTCTGCACCGTCATCGAGCAGCGGCGAGATCGGCGGCAGCTCGTCGAGCGAGTTGATGCCCAGGTGCTGCAGCAGCGTGTCGGTGGTGCCGTAGTTGATCGCGCCGGTCTCGGAATCCGCGAAGAGCTCGGTGATGAGCCCACGCGCGAGCAGGGTGCGCACCACGGAGTCCACGTTCACGGCACGGATGGAGGCCACTTGGCTGCGCGTCACCGGCTGCTTGTACGCGATGACGGCGAGAGTCTCGAGAGCCGCCTGCGACAGCCGTGCCGGAGCCTGCCCGCCGACGAACTCGGCGACCACGTCGTCGTGGTCCTCACGGACGTACAGTCGCCATCCGCCGCCGACCTCACGCAGCTCGAATCCTCGGCGCGGCCCCTGCCCCCGGCCGTCGTAGTCGTCGACGAGGGTCTCGATCGTCTGCCGCACGGCCGCGACCGGCGACCCCACAGCCGCGGCGAGAGCGACGAGGCCGATCGGTTCGTCGATGATCAGCAGGATCGCCTCGATCCGCTCGGAGAGCGGCGTCTCGCGTCCGACCTCCTGTGCGGCCGTGTCCATCGTGTCATCGGTCATAATCGGCTCCCAGGGATGCCAGTGTCTCGTCCGACCAGGAGTCGGCTGCCCAGCGGAGCGTCAGCTCGCCGAGGGGTTCCAGTTGTTCGAAGGAGAGCGCCGCGTGGCGGTACAGCTCCAGGACGGAGATGAAGCGTGCCACGACGATCCCCGGCTCGCTCACTCCGGCCACCAGCTCGCGGAAGCTCACCGACTCGGCGGTGCGGAGCAGCGTCACGACGATGGCCGCCTGTTCGCGGATGCTGACGAGCGGTGCGTGCAGGTGGTCGAGCCCGACATGCGGGATCTCCTTCGGCGCGAAGGCCAGCAGTGCCAGGGCGGCGAAGTCGTCGACGTTCAGCGACCAGACGAGCTCCGGCGTCTTCCGGCGATGCTTCTCGTCGAGGCGCACCGCCCGCACGTGACGCCGATCCTCACGCTGCAGGCACCGGGCGAACCAGGCCGAGACCTCCTTGAAGGCGCGGTACTGCAGCAGGCGGGCGAAGAGGAGGTCGCGGGCTTCGAGCAGCGCGACCGCCTCGGCATCCACCAGCTCGCCCTGCGGCAGGAGGCCCGCGACCTTCATATCGAGGAGGGTCGCGGCGACCACGAGGAACTCCGACGCCTGGTCGAGCTCCTCGTCGTCGTCGAGTTCCTTGAGGTACGCGATGAACTCGTTGGTGACGGCGCTCAGCGACACCTCGGTGATGTCCATCTCGTGCTTGGAGATGAGGTTCAGCAGCAGATCGAACGGGCCGTCGAAGTTCGACAGCGAGACCCGGAATCCGACCTCGTCCGCGGTCTCCGGCTCAGTCTCAGCCGACGGCGCAGTCTCAGCCGACGGCGCAGTCTCAGCAGGAGTCTCAGGCTCAGCAGCAGTCGCGATCTCAGCAGCCGGTGCGGCCGCAGCAGGTGTCTCTGACGGCTCGAGGTCAGGCGACAGCGCCACGGGCTACCAGCTCCCGCGCCAGCCGCAGGTAGGCCTGGGCGGCGGCGTGCTCCGGAGCGAACTCGGTGATGGGCACACCGGAGACCGATGCGTCGGGGAACTTGACGGTGCGACCGATCACGGTCTCGAGCACGTCATCGCCGAAGGCCTCGACCACCCGTTCCAGCACCTCGCGCGAGTGCAGCGTGCGCGGGTCGTACATGGTGGCGAGCAGGCCGTCCATCGTGATCGACGGGTTCAGCCGGTCGCGGACCTTGTCGATGGTCTCGATCAGCAGAGCGACCCCGCGCAGGGCGAAGAACTCGCACTCGAGCGGGATGATCACGCCGTGGGCGGCGGTCAGCGCGTTGACCGTGAGGAGGCCGAGCGACGGCTGGCAGTCGATGAGGATGACGTCGTACTCGCCCGCGACCTGACGGAGCACCCGCGCGAGGATGGTCTCCCTCGCGACCTCGTTGACGAGGTGCACCTCTGCGGCGGAGAGGTCGATGTTCGCGGGCATCACGTCGAGGCCCTCGACTCCGGAGTGCACGATCGCATCGTGGGCGTCGCGCTTGGTGTCGAGCAGCAGGTCGTAGATCGTCGGCACGTCGTGCGTCTGGATGCCGAGACCGGCCGACAGCGCTCCCTGCGGATCGAAGTCGACCGCCAGCACCTTGCGGCCGTATTCGGCGAGAGCTGCGGCCAGGTTGATCGAGGTGGTCGTCTTGCCGACGCCGCCCTTCTGGTTGCACAGCGCGATGATGCGGGCGGGACCGTGCGAGGCGAGCGGTTCGGGGGTCGCGAAGCCGTGATAGGGACGCCCGGTGGGTCCCATGGGGGTGTCGTCGGTCTTCGACGTCTTCGCCCTGGACTTCGCCGCGTTCTCAGCCACCGATTCTCCTGCTCGTTTCGTGCTTGATCGAGTCTAGCGATCGCCCGCCTGGATCGACGCTTCACGCCCGGCGATCCCACGTTTTCCGCCCTGCCTCGGTGTCAGGACGAAGGGGCGCGCCTCAGCGGGCGCGCGGGTGCGAGGTCGCGTAGATGTCTCGCAGCGTGTCGACCGAGACATGGGTGTAGATCTGGGTGGTCGCCACCGACGCGTGCCCCAGCAGCTCCTGCACCACGCGCACGTCGGCGCCGCCCTGCAGCAGATGGGTCGCGAACGAATGGCGGAGGGTGTGCGGCGAGACCTCGCTGGTGATCTGCGCCCCCTCGGCGGCCGCGCGGATCACGAGCCAGGCGCTCTGCCGGGAGAGGGGCGCTCCTCGCGCTCCGAGGAACAGCCGCGCCGATGCCCGCCCCTTCGCCGCGAGTCCCGGACGCACCCGGGTGAGGTAGGCGTCGACGGCCGCGCGGGCGAACGACCCGATCGGCACGATCCGCTCCTTCGAGCCCTTGCCGCGCAGCCGCAGCACGTCGCCGTGGGCGAGGTCGTCGACATCCAACCCGACGGCCTCGGACACTCGCGCCCCGGTCGCGTACAGGAGCTCCAGCAGCGCCCGATCCCGGATGCCGAGCGGATCCTCCGCCGAGGGCGCGGCGAGCAGGCGCTCGACCTGGTCGATCGTCAGCGCCTTGGGCAGGCGCTGCGGCGCTTTGGGCGGACGCAGCCGGCCGCTGGGATCGTCGTCCTCGATGCCCTCTCTGGCGAGGAAGCGGTGCCACCCACGGACCGAGGACTGCATCCTCGCCAGGCTCGTGGCCGCCGGCGCGGGCTCCGCGCCGGCGCGATCGGCGATGAAGCGACCGACCACCGCCGGGGTGACCTCCGCCGTGTCGGCGATGCCGTCGGCCGCGAGCCACTCTCGGTAGGCCGCGAGATCGCGACGGTAGGCGGCGATGGTGTGCTCGCTGAGACCGCGCTCGATCGTGACGTGGCGCAGATAGGTGTCCAGCGCGCGGTCGAGCTGCATCTCAGCCTCGGTCGCGCAGCCTCTGCGCGGCCGCCAGGACGCCGATGCTCAGGATGCCGTTGCGCATCCGCCCCTCGAGCACCGCTCGCACCGCGGCATCCAGGGGCACCCATTCGACGCGGATGTCGGCTTCTTCGTCCTCACGCGCGTGGGCGGTGTCGGCCGCGGATATCCCGGTCGCGAGGAAGATGTGGATGGCCTCGTCGTTGCCACCGGGGGTGGTCCATGACGAGACGAGCGGCTCCCAGTGCGCGGCGACGAGGTCGGCCTCCTCCGCGAGCTCGCGCTGAGCAGCCACGACCGGCTCCTCCCCCGCGACGTCGAGCAGACCGGCCGGCAGTTCCCAGTCGCGGTGGCGGATCGGATGCCGGTACTGCTGGATCAGCAGCACACCGCCGTCGTCGTCGAGAGCCAGGATCGCGACCGCGCCGGTGTGCGCCACGTACTGGCGACGGATCTCTCCGTCGCCGTAGCGCACCCGGTCGTCGCGGACGTTCCAGACGACGCCCTCGAACGCGACCTCGCTGCTGAGCACCTCAGGGTCGAAGGGCTCGTCGCGGAGCTCGTCGAACTCGGGCATCGACTCGGACTCAGACATCGGCTCCGCCGGACTCACGCATCGGCTTCGCCGGACTCACGCATCGGCTTCGCCGAAGTCAGCGTCGGCTTCGACGTCGAACAGCTCGCTCGAACGGTGCCGCTCGATGGCGGCTCCGACCAGGCCGCGGAACAGCGGGTGCGGGTCGGTCGGACGCGAGCGCAGCTCCGGGTGGGCCTGGGTCGCGATGTAGTACGGGTGCACATCGCGCGGCAGCTCCACGAACTCGACGAGATCGAGGTCGGGGTTGAGGCCCGAGAAGACCAGCCCTGCGTCGGAGAGGCGCGTGCGATAGGCGTTGTTGACCTCGTAGCGGTGACGGTGACGCTCGGATGCCTCGGCCGCGCCATACAGCTCGCGGGCCAGCGAACCCTCGGCCAGGGCCGCCTGGTAAAGCCCCAGGCGCATCGTGCCGCCCAGGTCGCCGCCGTCGAGGATCTCGATCTGCTCCGCCATCGTCGCGATCACGGGCTCGGTGGTCTCCGGGTCGAACTCGCTCGACGAGGCACCGACGATGCCGGCGACATCCCGCGCGTACTCGATGACCATGCACTGCAGACCCAGGCAGAGTCCGAGGGTCGGGATCCCCTGCTCACGCGCGAACTTCAGCGCGCCCAGCTTGCCCTCGATGCCGCGGATGCCGAAGCCACCGGGAACGCAGATGCCGTCGAGAGCGGCGAGCTGCTCGCGCGCACCCTCCGGGGTCTCGCAGCGGTCCGAGGGGATCCAGCGGATGTTGACCTTGGTCTCCTGCGCGAATCCGCCGGCCTTGAGTGCCTCGGTGACGGACAGGTAGGCGTCGGGGAGGTCGATGTACTTGCCGACGAGGCCGATCGTGACCTCGTGCTTGGGGTTGTGCACCGCGTGCAGCACCTTGCTCCAGCGCGACCAGTCGACCTCTTCCGCGGCCTTCCGGTCGAGGCCGAGGCGGCGCACGATGTACGAGTCCAGGCCCTGGTCGTTGAGCGTCGAGGGGATGTCGTAGATGCTCGGCAGGTCGACCGTGTTGATGACGCCCTCGGCGTCGACATCGCACATCAGAGCGATCTTGTTGCGGTTGCTCTCGCTGACCGGGCGGTCGCTGCGCAGCACGAGCGCGTCAGGCTGGATGCCGACCTGGCGGAGAGCTGCGACCGAGTGCTGCGTCGGCTTGGTCTTCTGCTCACCGGATGCGCCCATGAAGGGCACGAGGGAGACGTGGACGAAGAATACGCTGTCACGCCCGAGCTCGTGACGCAGCTGGCGGGCCGACTCGAGGAACGGCTGCGACTCGATGTCGCCGACGGTTCCACCGACCTCGGTGATGATGACGTCGGGGCGCGGGTCCTCGGTGGCCTGCAGACGCATGCGGCGCTTGATCTCGTCGGTGATGTGCGGGATGACCTGCACGGTGTCGCCCAGGTACTCGCCGCGCCGTTCGCGGGCGATGACCTGCGAGTAGATCTGGCCGGTCGTGACGTTGGCGGCCTGCGACAGGTTGATGTCGAGGAAGCGCTCGTAGTGGCCGATGTCGAGATCGGTCTCGGCTCCGTCATCCGTGACGAACACCTCACCGTGCTGGAACGGGTTCATCGTTCCCGGATCGACGTTCAGATACGGGTCGAGCTTCTGCATCACGACGCGGAGTCCGCGGGCCGTGAGGAGGTTGCCGAGGCTTGCGGCAGTGAGCCCCTTACCCAAAGACGAAACGACACCACCCGTCACAAAGATGTGCTTGGTCGTGTCGTTCTTGGGCCCCGCAGAAGAAGAGTTCATCACGGGCTTCGATCCTATCAGTCGCCGGAGGTGCCGAGGGTGAGAAGTTCCCTGGCGTGGGTGAGAGCAGCGTCCGAATCGGCGAGTCCCGACAGCAGACGAGCCATCTCGGCCTCGCGCTCGGGGCCGTCCAGACGGCGGACACTGGATGCCGTGACCGCGCCGTCGTTGGCTTTGACGACGGAGAGGTGATTGGTGGCGAATGCGGCGACCTGCGCGAGGTGGGTCACGGCGATCACCTGCGACTTCTCTGCGAGCCGGGCGAGTCGTCGACCCACTTCGATCGCCGCCGCGCCGCCGATGCCGGCGTCGACCTCGTCGAACACGAACGTCGGCACGGGGTCGGTGCCCGCGATGACGACCTCGATGGCGAGCATCACCCGGGAGAGCTCTCCGCCGGAGGCCCCCTTGGCGACCGAGCGCGGCTCGGCACCCGGGTGCGGGGCGAGGAGGATCGCGACGTCGTCCCGACCGTGCGTGCTTTCGGATCCCGGGGTGACCGCGACCTCGAGCCTGGCGTCGGGCATCGCGAGCGCGTGCAGCTCCTCGCTCACGGCGACACCCAGCCGGCGGGCGGCCTCCGTGCGCTCGCTCGTGAGGGCGTCGGCCTTCGCGTCGAGCTCGGCGCGCGCGGCATCCCGTTCGGCTTCGAGACTCACGAGCCGCTCATCGTCGTCGTCGAGCTCTGCGAGCCGCGTGGAACCCGTCTGCCAGAGCTCCAGTGCGTCGTCGAGTGACCCGTGGGCGCGGATCAGCGTGCCGAGCGCAGCCCGGCGCTCCTCGACGGCCGCCAGCTCATGCGGACCGGATTCGTCGAGGTCGGCCAGGTAGGTCGACAGCTGCACCGCGACGTCCGCGATGCGATAGCCGATGTCGGCGAGAGCCTCGGAGATTTCGGTCAGGGACGCGTCCGACACGCGCTCGAGCGCGCGGCGGGCCTCGGCGACGAGTGCGGAGGCATCCGGTTCGCCCTCCTCGTTCGACAGCGCGCCGTGGGCGAGGGAGGCGGCGAGCCGCAGCTCCTCCGCGTTCGCGAGGCGCTCGGCACGCGCGGCGAGTGCGACGTCTTCGCCGGGCTCCGGTGCGGCGGCCTCGATGAGCGCGAGGGCCTCACGCAGGCGGGTCGCCTCCTCGGCGCGACGATCACGGTTCTCGGTGATGTCGGTGATCTCGGCGTCCAGCGCGCGCCACCGCTCGAACGCCGTTCCGTACGCCTGCAGCGCAGTGGCGATGGGAGCACCGCCGAAGCGATCGAGGGCGTCGCGCTGTGCGGCCGAGGAGCGCAGGCGCAGCTGCTCGGACTGACCGTGCACGACGACGAGCTCCTCAGCGAGCGCGGACAGCACGCCCGCGGGAGCGGCCCGACCACCCACACTCGCGCGGCTGCGTCCCTCGGCGCTCAGAGTGCGCGAGACGTAGAGCTCGGCGGAGCCTGAGCCCGCAGGCTCCAGCTCTCCCCCGGCATCCGCGACGATGTCGGCGACGTCGCCGGTCTCCGGGACGATCCACACACCGGCGACCGAGGCCTGATTCGCGCCCGCTCGCACCGCGCCCGAATCCGCACGCTGCCCGAGCAGCAGTCCGAGACCCGTGACCACCATGGTCTTGCCCGCACCGGTCTCACCGGTGATGGCGGTGAAGCCCGCCCCCAGGGGGAGCACGGCGTCGGCGATGACGCCGAGGCCCTGCATCCGCATCTCCTCGATCACGACGCCGCTCCCTGCCCTCGCCACCCGGCGACCGGCAGCTGGAACTTGCGCACCAGGCGGTTGGTGAAGGCGGTCGGATGCAGGCGTGCGAGCCGCACGGGGCGCGACGAGCGTCGCACCACGACGCGCGCACCGGGAGGAAGGTCGTGCGAACGACGCCCGTCGCACCACAGGATGCCCGCACCGGAGGTGCCCTCGAGCATCTCGATCGCGACCGCGGCATCCGGGCTCACGACGAGCGGCTTCGCGAAGAGCGCATGCGCCGAGAGCGGGACGACGGCGATCGCCTCGACACGCGGCCAGATGACCGGGCCGCCGGCCGAGAAGTTGTAGGCCGTGGAGCCGGTCGGCGTGGAGACGACCATGCCGTCGCAGCCGAAGCTCGACAGCGGCAGGCCGTCGATCTCGAGGACGATCTCGATCATGCGCTCGCGGCTGGCCTTCTCGACGGTCGCCTCGTTCAGCGCGAAGGTCTCGTAGACGACGGTGCCGTCGACGTCCTTGACGCGCACGGAGAGGGCCAGGCGCTCCTCGACCGTGTAGTCGCGGGCGATCACCCGGCGCACAGCGGAATCCATGTCATCGCGATCGATCTCGGCGAGGAATCCGACGTGTCCCATGTTGATGCCGAGCACGGGGGCTGCACAGCCGCGCACCAGCTCGGCCGCGCGGAGGATCGTGCCGTCGCCTCCGAGCACGATCGCGAGTTCGAGGTCCTCCTGCTGCACGGTGTCGCCGAGCACGTCGACATCGGCGAAGTGCGCGTCGACGGCCTGCAGGTCGAGACTGTCGTCGGCAGCGAGGACCGGGCGTGCGCCAGCGCTGCGCAGTTCGTCGACCACCCGTCTGGCTGCTGCCACCGTCTCGTCCCGGCCGGCGTGAGCGACGACCAGGATGTTGCGCTCGTTCATCGTCTCCCTGCCAGTGCGTTGATGCGGTCCGACCATTCTGACGGATCACTGCCGCGCCCCGGCGCGAGGTGCAGGAGATACTCCGAGTTGCCGTGCGTGCCGAGGATCGGCGACGCGAGGATGCCGAGCATCCCGAGTCCCGCGTCCCAGGCGCTCCACGCCGTGCGCGCGACGGCGTCGGCGCGCGTGGCCGGGTCGGTGACGAGACCGCCGCGCACCGCGGTGCGGCCGACCTCGAACTGCGGCTTCACGAGCAGGATGATGTCGGCGCCGGGCGCCGCGACGCTCGCGACGGCCGGGAGAACGAGTTCGAGGGAGATGAACGAGAGGTCGCCGACCACGAGTTCGGGGGCCGAAGCCTCGCCGGTGACGCTCTGCAGATTCTCGGGCGTCATGTGGCGCACATTGAAGCCTTCGACGACCACCACTGCAGGGTCGGCGGCGACAGCCGGTGCCATCTGGTCATGACCCACGTCGACGGCCAGCACACGACGCGCGCCCCGCTCGCGGAGCACCTGCGTGAAGCCGCCGGTGGACGCCCCCATGTCCAGGGCGAGGCGCCCCTCGACCGAGACGGCGAAACCGTCGAGCGCGGCGATCAGCTTGTGCGCGCCTCGTCCGACGTAGTGATCGGCCCCCGCGACGCTGAGCTCCGAGGTGTCGGCGACGGACGTGGATGCCTTCACGACCGGTCGCCCGTCGACGCTCACCAGTCCGTCGGCGATGAGTGTGGCCGCATGGGTGCGCGAACGGGCGAGTCCTCGCGCGGCGAGGGCGGCATCGAGTCGCGTCATCGGGCGCCCGGCGCGTCGCGCTGGTCGAGCTTCGCGCCGCTGTCGAGACGGCGGGAGAGCTCGTCGTGCAGTCCGGAGTACGCTCCTGCTCTGGCAGCGAGCGGCTGCCCCTCGATCAGGCGCAGCCGACTCCACAGACCATCGGTCGGCGTGTTCGTCGTCTCTTCGCTCACGGTTCTACTGTACGCGGCGGGGCCGACGCGTCGGCGGAGCCACGGCGCACGCGCTCGGGCTCGCCTCGCGTGGCGCAGGGCGGCCGCGACCGCGCGCCCAGAGGGCAGCCCGTACCATCCCCGTTCACCCGCTCCCCCGGTCGTCCGGGAAGAGCGAGGTCAGGGACGGTGGAAGGGGTCGTCGTAGAGCCGCTCGGGCACGCGCAGCACGAACACCGGTGTGCCGGACGCCCAGATCGCGGCCGCTCCCGCGCGGAGGAGATCGATCTGCGAGTCGCCCTCGGCGACGATCTCGACATCGGCACCGGACACTCGCACCGAAGCCCCGTTGACCGAATGCACGCCGTCCTTGACGGTGGCCACCGGGTACGGCTCGTGCAGCTCCCGCAGATCGCTGAGGATGTAGGTGGGACGCGAGCCCTCGGGAGCTGCCAGAACGTGCTTCGGCCGGTCGATGCCCGTGAGCACCAGCGCCGAATCGATCCCCGCGCGCATGGCTCCGAGGATGTCGGTGTCGAGACGATCGCCGATGAAGAGCGGCTTCCGGGCACCGAAGCGTTCCGTCGCCTCCTCGAAGATCGGCGTCTCCGGCTTCCCGGCCACCGTCGCGAGACGGCCGATGGCCGTGTGCACGGCCGAGACGAGTGTGCCGTTGCCCGGCGCGACCCCCCGCTCGCGAGGGATCGTCCAGTCCGTGTTGGTGGCGATCCAGGGGATGCCGCCTTCCTCCTCGGGGACCTTCAGCGCGAACGCCGCCTCGGCGAGGTCGGTCCAGGCCACCTCGGGGGCGAAACCCTGCACCACGGCATCCGGAGCGTCCTCGGCGCTGCGGGTGACGGTGTATCCCGCCTTTTCCGCCTCGTCGACGAGGCCGGCCCCGCCGATGATGAGCAGCGTCGCCGGCGGCGGCACGATGTCCGCCAGCAGCCGCATGGCCGCCTGGGGGCTCGTGATGACATCCGCCGGTGCGACGTGCAGACCGAGACTCGTGAGGTGCGCGGCGACGGAGGCATCTGTGCGCGACGCGTTGTTCGTGATGTAACCCAGCCGTGCCGTGGCGGCGGCCGCGTTCAGGCTCTCCACCGCGTGCGGCAGGGCACCGGGACCCGCGTAGACGACACCGTCGAGATCGGCCAGGACGGCGTCGACTCCGTCGAGCGGAGTCGACGCCGTGGCCTTCTTGGAGAACAGCCCCACTACGCCTCCTCGGACGTACCCGAAGCCCGACGATCGCCGTTCGAGCTGTCAGCGCTGTCAGCGCTATCGGTGCTGTCCTCGGTGGCCGCCTCGTAGACGTCTTCGCCCAGCAGTTCGCGCACCTCGTCGTCGATCGACGGCTCGGACTCGATCGAGGGCTCCGCCTCGGTTGCGCCCTCGGGGGTGTCCACGGCTTCAGCGCCCTCGGCGGCGACCGACGCACCGGTGGCGTCGCTCGCGTCGTTGGCGTCGCTAGCGTCGTCTGCGTCGTCTGCGTCGTCTGCGTCGAGCGTCTCGACACGGTGATCGTCCACGGCCAGCTCGGCGCCGTCGATCTCATCGTCGAACTCGCCCTCGATCAGGCCGTCCTCGATGATGATCTCCTCGTCGCCGGCCTCGTCGACGCCGAGCGCTTCTGCGGCGACCTCGGCACGGTGTGCCCAGAACTCGGCTTCGTCGGTGCGTCCTAGATCCTCGAGCACGGCAGCGCGGGCCGCGAACAGCGCCGGGCTCCACTCGAAGGCACGATCGGGGTCGAGCTCAGGGATCTCGAGCTCGCCGAGCGCGAGTTCGAGATCGCCCTGGTCGAGCCGCGCTCCGGACATCGCGATAGCGAGAGACACGCGGACCGGTGTCGGCAGCGTTGTGCGATCGACCGCACGCCCCGTCTCCAGGGCGCGGTCGGGACGCCCGATGCCACGCTCACTGTCGACCATGAGTGCGATCTGGTCGTCCTTCCCCGAGATGCGACGGTAGGTGCGCAGCTCGCGCAGCGCAAGTGCGAAGTCCTCCGTGGCGTAAGCGGTGATTCCCAGCGTCTCGCGCACGATGGCGATACGCCCGGCGCGGCGGGATGCAGCGAGGGCGTGCTCATGCGCCAGTGCGGGATCCTCGTCGATCAGGCGCGATGCCATCGCGAGATGACGTGCGACCAGTTCGGCGTTCTCCTTGCTGAGCGTCTTCAGCTCGTTACGCGCGGAGGTGTGGAGATCGCGCGCCGTGACCTCGTCAGGGATGTGCGGGTCGTTGAAGCGCGGACGATCGCCGGATGCCTGGATGGGCCGCTCGCGACCCTCTCCCCCGCGCTGCGGGTAGGAACGCGAGGAGCCGCGCTCCGGCGCGCCGCCGCGAGAGTCCCGATTATCACGGTTGTACCCGCCGGTGCGGGGTGCGCCACCATCGCGGCTGTCACGGTTGTACCCACCCGAACGAGGAGCACCGCCCTCGCGGTGGTCCCGGTTGTAGCCACCGGTGCGGGGTGCGCCACCATCACGGCTGTCACGGTTGTACCCACCAGTGCGGGGAGCGCCACCATCACGATTGTCACGGTTGTAACCGCCCGAACGAGGGGCGCCACCATCGCGGTTGTACCCGCCGGTGCGGGGAGCGCCACCATCGCGGCTGTCACGGTTATACCCACCCGAACGGGGTGCGCCACCATCACGGCTGTCACGGTTGTAGCCACCCGAACGGGGTGCGCCACCATCGCGGCTGTAGCCACCACTGCGGGGTGCGCCACCATCACGATTGTCACGGTTGTACCCGCCCGAACGAGGGGCGCCACCATCGCGATTGTCACGGTTATAGCCGCCAGTGCGAGGAGCGCCACCATCACGGCTGTCACGGTTATAGCCGCCAGTGCGGGGTGCGCCACCATCACGATTGTCACGGTTGTACCCGCCCGAACGAGGGGCGCCACCGTCGCGGTTGTAGCCACCCGTGCGGGGTGCGCCACCATCACGGCTGTCACGGTTGTAACCGCCCGAACGGGGAGCGCCACCGTCGCGGTTATAGCCACCCGTGCGGGGTGCGCCACCATCACGGCTGTCACGGTTGTACCCACCCGAACGGGGAGCGCCACCGTCACGGTTATAGCCACCCGTGCGGGGTGCGCCACCATCACGGCTGTCACGGTTATAGCCACCCGAACGCGGAGCACCACCATCACGATTGTCGCGGCTGTACCCACCCGAACGCGGAGCACCGCCATCACGGTTGTCACGGTTGTAGCCACCCGTGCGGGGTGCGCCACCATCGCGACGCGGACCGCCTGTGCGGTTCTGATCGGGACGTCCTCCGGAGGGGCGCTGACCGCGCGATCCATTGTCGTCGTTGCGACGCGGACGGCGCTCTTCCTCTTCCGGCATGATGCTCCCTGTTCTCGATGTTGTTAACGCAAAATGGCCACCCAACGATGGGTGGCCATTTGCTTAAAAGAAGTCCGGCGGTGTCCTACTCTCCCACAGGGTCCCCCCTGCAGTACCATCGGCGCTGTGAGGCTTAGCTTCC
>NZ_JBEPZB010000001.1:139698-299822 GCF_041641055.1 Microbacterium sp. | reverse complement strand
GCGAACCTCATCGTCAAGCGCGCCGAGGGACGCGAGCGGCTCGTCCGCGCGAACCCCGAGATGATCGCCCGCGCCAGGGCGCTCCTCGCCCGATACGAAGAGCTGTGGCGGTCGCGCATCGCCCGACTCGACGACCTGCTGGCCGAGACGCCGGCTCGTCGTCCCGATACCCCCGACACCACCGATGATTCACGAACCGAAGAAGGAGACTGACATGCCCGTCACGGATGTCACCACCGATGCCGACAACCTCACCATGACGGTCGTCGCCGATTTCGCGGCGCCGATCGAGCGCGTCTGGGCCGCCTACAGCGACCCGCGTCAGCTCGAGCGCTTCTGGGGCCCTCCCGGATGGCCGGCGACCTTCACCGCCTGGGACCACACCGTCGGAGGCCGCGCGGTCTACACGATGAACGGCCCTCGCGGTGAGCGGTCGTCGGGCTCGTGGGAATTCCTCTCCATCGACGCCCCGCACGCCTTCGAAGTACTCGACTCGTTCGTCGACGAGAACGGTGCGCCTCTCGAGGACTTCCCCGCGCAGCGCATGTCGTTCGCTTTCGAATCGACCGCCGACGGCACACGCATGGTCACGACCAGCCACTTCGACTCGGTCGAGGCGATCGAGCAGGTCGTGTCGATGGGCCAGGTCGAGGGCATCACGATGGCGATGAGCCAGCTCGACGCCGTGCTGCAGGACCTGCGCGACTACGCACAGAGCAAGGGCACCCGGGTCGAACTGCTCGACGACACCCACGTGCGCATCACGCGTCTGGTCGAGGGCCCGCGCGAGCTGGTCTGGCGTGCGCACAATGACCCGGAGCTGATGAAGCAGTGGCTGCTCGGCCCCGACGGCTGGGAGATGACGGAGTGCACCGTCGCGACCGAGGTGGGGCAGACCTACCGCACGTCGTGGGCGCCCGTGGGCGACACCGAGGGGCAGCCGTTCGGCTTCGAGGGGGAGGCGCTGCTGATCGACGCTCCCCGCCGGTCGGTGCAGACCGAGCGGATGATCGGAATGCCGGTCGAGACGCTCAACGACCTGAACCTCTATGAGGAGGACGGGGCAACGCTCATCACGCTCCACATCGAGTACCCCGACAAGGAGACGCGCGACATGATCCTCGCCACCGGCATGGCCGACGGCATGGAGACCTCGTACGCACGACTCGAGCGGGAACTGCTCGCGGTCTGACTTTCACAACTCCGGAAGACCGGTCTGCTCCTGGAGGAGCGGCCGGTCTTCTGGCGTGACAGACGCGTATCTCCGGAGTTATGGAGCGGAGGGGTCGGTAGCCGCTGGCCGGCGGCGCGGAGAGCGCGTCGACCAGAGTGCCAGGACGATGAGCACCGGCTGGAAGAACAGCCGGACGAAGCGCTTCATGTCGGTGTCGAGCCCGAAGGCGTCGCGGTGCTCGACCCACTGCGCGATGTTGCCGGGGAAGACCGCGACGAAGAACAGGGCCGCGATGATGCCGACGAGTCCGCGGCGCTTGCGGGCGACCAGGAGCGCGGCTCCGAGGCCGATCTCGACGACGCCCGACGCGAGCACGGTGACATCCGGATCGAGGGGGACGAAGTCCGGCACCTGGGCCTGGAACTCCTCGCGGGCGAACGTCAGGTGAGAGACGCCGGCGAAGACGAGGGCGGATCCGAGGAAGATCCGGCCGATGGTGCGGGGGACGGTCGACATGGTGCGAGTGTACGCGGCGACTCACCGCAGCATCGACGCGAGCAGCCGACCTGCCTCCTCCCGTGAGAGGCGGGCGAAGATCGGCAGTGCGATGACATACCGGCCGAACACGAACCCGATGATGGCGGTGGCCATCCGTCGAGCGTGCGCCCGGCCGAGATCCTCGACCAGCGGTTCGTAGACCGAGGTCTCGATGTAGTCGCCGATCGTGGACGATTCCACCGTGGCTGACGCGAGCCGCCGGGCGAGGGCGGCGAGCCGGTCGCCGTGCTCGGGGTGCTCCCATACCGCGAGGATGCCGTGCGCGAGCCGGTCGACATCGATGCGTCCCCATTCGTCGCGCGACAGCGCGATGACGTCGTGCGGAGCCGCGTGCAATGCGATCGTGGCCGCCACCAGTCCCTCTCGAGAGCCGAAATGATAATTGACCAGTGTGTGGCTGACCCCGACTTCGGCGGCCAGCTCCCGCGACGAGAGTGAAGCGAGATCGCCCCTTTCTGCGTGCGCCTGCGCAGCGCTCAAGAGCCTCTGGCGCGCGGTCGAGTCACCGCGCGGCCGTCCCGATCGTTTATTGACCATCGTCGTATCGTGGCACTCCGCAGGCGGATGCTCTACCCATGGACACTCGAATCGACACCACCTGCGTCATCGTCGGCGGGGGCCCCGCCGGGCTCATGCTCGGTCTGCTGCTCGCCCGCCAGGGACACGACGTCACGGTGGTCGAGAAGCACGCCGACTTCCTCCGCGACTTCCGCGGCGACACGATCCATCCGTCGACGCAGCAGCTGCTCGCGGAACTGGGGCTGCTCGACGAGTTCCTCGCCACCCCGCACTCCGACATGAGCAGGGTGACGCTCAGCTGGCACGGCTCGGAGCTCACGCTCGCGGACTTCTCGCGTCTGCCCACCATGCGCAGAGTCATGTCGTTCATGCCGCAGTGGGACTTCCTCGACCTGCTCGTGGCAGCAGCGGCCAGGCATCCGGGGTTCCACCTGCTCCGCTCCACGCTCATCGACCAGGTCGTGCGCGACCAGGACCGTCGGATCGTCGGCGTCGCCGGATCCGGACCCGAGGGTGCGGTCGTCATCCGCGCGGCACTCGTCGTCGATGCCTCCGGTCGGGACTCCGTGCTCCGCGCGGCAGCCGGGCTCGTGCCCGTCGGCGTCGCCGCGGCCATGGACGTGCTCTGGTTCCGACTGCCGAAGGCCGCCTCCGAGACGTACCCCTTCGTGCAGGCCGGTGCGGGGATGATCATCACGATCGACCGCGAGGACTTCTTCCAGATCGCGCACGTCATTCCGGCGGGATCATGGACCGGATCCGAGGACGACGTCGTCCGGATGAAGGAGCGCATCCGGTCGATCTCCCCGCGGCTGGGCGAGGCCGCGACCGGACTGGACGCCGAGGACGTGCACCTGCTGCGCGTGCGGCTGGAGCGACTGCGCCGGTGGTGCACCGATGGGATGCTCTGCATCGGCGATTCCGCTCATGCGATGTCGCCCGCGGGAGGCGTCGGGATCAACCTGGCGATCCAGGATGCCGTGGCGACCGCTCGGATCCTGGGGCCTGTCCTCGGCAGGCGCGTGCCTCATCCCCGTGATCTGCGACGCGTGGAGCGGCGTCGCACCTGGCCGGTCCGGGTGACTCAGGCGGTGCAGCGCGCGCTGCAGAGACCGCTGCTGACGACGACCGAACCGGGGGCTCCCGTGCCGTTGCCGCTGCGGATGCTCCGCGACCATGCTGCGCTCACCCGCGTCACCGGACGCTTCGTCGGCCTCGGCGTGCGACCGGAGCGCGTGAGGTGACCCGGATCAGATGAGACGGCGGAGCGCTTCCTCGAGCGGGATGCCCTGGGCGTCGGCGCGGTCGGCGAGGCGGGCATGCTCATCTCCGGTCAGCATGATGCGCAGCTCGATCGGTGTCGCGGTCGGCTCGTCGTCGAGGCCTTCGAACAGGTCGGAGGCCTCGGCCCAGAGCGGCTCGGCGGCGGAGGATCCGGCTCGCGCGGCATCGGCCTCGACAGCATCGGCCCACGCGGCATGGTCATCGGACGGGGCGGGGGCGGCCGTCGTTCCCGCCGGCGCTCCCGCACTCGCACCGGCACCTGCACCTGCCGTGGTGGCACCGGCGCGACCGGCGGCCGCGGCGATCGGAGCGGATGCTGCCGCGGCCGCCCCGGCATCCGTCGCCATCGTGAACCCGGGACCCCGTCGGGGCTCCTGCTTCTGCTGATACGCCTTCGCCGCGGCATTGGCCCGCTCGTCGGCCGCCTCGTTGAGGGGGTGACCCGCGTGGCCCTTGACCCAGGAGAACTCGACATCGCGGCCTCGGATCGCCTCGTCGATGCCCTCGAGCAGGTCGCGGTTGAGCACGGGTCCGCCGTCGGACTTCCGCCACCCCTTGCGCTTCCATCCCGGCATCCACTTCGTCACCGAGTCGATCACGTAGCGGCTGTCGCACTCGATCAGCAGCTTCTCGGAGATGCCCGCCGTGGCCTGCAGCAGCTCGAGCACGGCACGCAGCTCGCCCTGGTTGTTCGTGCCGTGCGGCGAGCCGCCGGCCGCCCAGTTCGCGTCGTCGATGTACCAGGCCCAGCCGTTGGGGCCGGGGTTGCCCAGGGCGGAGCCGTCTGCGGCGGCGGTGATCGTCATCCTTCCACCGTAGCCGGGGCGGACGACGCCGCCGTGCGCGGGGCGGGTGAGGGTGCTGCGCACCACGTCCTCCCGCATCGGCCGACATTCTTTCGCATTTCGCGTCACGAAACGCCTCCGACGTGATCTCGATTGTGTCGACGCCGATGCGGATCGGCAGGGGAGGCGATCATGGTGCGTTCGGGTTCGTGTCGGACCGATCCGGGAGTGCCGCTCGAGATTCCGCGCGATCCCTGGCGAAGGCTCGGGGAACGCTTCGCCCCGGCCCGGGGAACTCGCGGCCCGACAGCGAGACGAGGAACCGCCGCGCTGGTGCTCTGGGCTCTGGTGACGGGTGTGCTCACGGGCGTCGTCGTGCTCACCGCATCTGCGCCCGCGGCCGCTGCCACGATCGAACGGGGAACGATCTACGGTCTCGACTGGACGGGCACGGGGTCTCGCTGGATCTGGTCGATCACCCCGACCGGCCGGAACGATCACCTCTTCGCTCTCACGCAGGTGGCCGCCCACCCGTGGAACTCGACCAACGCACTGGCGGTGAACGTGTCGGCCGATGAGTTCTACTTCGCGAGCCAGTCCGTGAACGCGACGTCGATTCCGATCTACCGGGTGGACGCGGCCGCGGAGACCACCCGATGGATCGCCGACATCCCGATGGGTCCGTTGACCGGGGTGAACAGCTCCGGCGCCTTCACCGGGGTGTACGACGCGAGCAGCGGCATCTACTACGTCGGGGTGCGATCCGGGAGCACCGGCTACGTCTACGGCTACGACCTGACGACGAGCACCGTGCTCGGTGTCGTCGCGACGATCCCCATACCCGCCGGGGACGACAACATCGCCGACTTCGCGATCGACTCGACCGGGCGGCTCTACTACGTCGCCGACGCGACGGACGGGTCGATGCCGCGGTCCCTGATCGTCACCGACCGGCGACTGCCCACCACCGGATCCTCGGTGCCGCCGGCGATGTCCGTCACGACGATCGCGAAGGGTGCGGACGCGCAACCCTCGACGGGTGCGATCGCCTTCGGAAGCGACGGGTATCTCTACGTGGGCGGATCCGCGAACGACCGCCTGGACCGGGTCGACCCGACGACCGGCGTCATCGCGGACACGTACAGCTACAGCGACACCTCTGCGACGATCGCCGACTATGCCTCCGACGTCATCCCGAACACGATCGAAGTCGTCAAGAACCTGCCGGACGGGCGCGCGTCCGCCACCGACCAGTTCGGCCTCCGCATCACCGGCGGCGGGGCGGACCTCGGCACCACCGGGACCACGACCGGCACCGAGAGCGGTCTGCAGAACCAGGCCCCGTCGGAGGTGGCGGGGCCCATCGTGAGCCTGGTCGGCACCACCTTCTCCATCGGGGAATCAGCAGCCGGATCGACGGATCCGGCGGACTACACGTCCTCGTGGTCGTGCGTGAACGCCAACGCGGACAACGCGAGCGTCGCATCGGGGACGGGGACCGGTGGGGAGGTCACCATGCCGGCCAGCGCCGGGACGGGCACCCGCCTGGTCTGCACGATCACGAACATCCCGGTCCGGAACGACCTCGTGGTCGAGAAGACGTCGACGGCCACGGCAGACACGCGCCCCGGTGATGAGGTCACGTACACGGTGCGGGCGACGAACCCTGGGCCCGCCGCGTACACGGCTGCGGACCCCGCTGTGGTCTTCGACGATCTGTCCGGCGTCCTCGACGATGCGACGTACGCCGCCGACGCCGATGCCGATCAGCCCGGCACGGTGTCGTACGCGGTGCCTCTCCTGTCCTGGACCGGGCCTCTCGCCGCAGGCTCGAGCGTCGAACTCACGTACACCGTCAGGGTGGATGCCGAAGGCGACGGCGATGTGCGGAACGTCGCCTGGCAGCCGACCGACCCGGAGACCCCGACCACGCCGGCCTGCGACCCGCCGACGAATGGAGCGGACCCCGCCACCGGTGAGCCCTGTGCCGTGGTGGAGTATCCGCTGCCGCGCCTGTCTGGGACGTTCACCGTTGAGAAGACCGCCAATCCGGGGTCGGCCCTTCCGGGCGACATCGTCACCTACACGGTCGCGGTGACCAACACCGGGCAGATCCCCTTCACCGATGAGGAGCCGGCATCGTTCTCCGACGACATGTCCCACGTCCTGGACGACGCGAGCTATAACGGCGATGTGTCCGTGGGGGGATCGCTGACCGGGTCCACGCTGACCTGGGCCGGTCCGCTCGACGTGGGCGAGGTGCTGCAGGTCACCTACTCCGTGACCGTCGACGACCCGATGACGGGTGACTCCTCCCTCCGCAACGTGGTCACTCCGTCGTCTCGGGGCGGGGAGTGCGCGGATGCCGGATGCGTCGCCGTCACCCCGATGGCCGGATACACCGTGCAGAAGGACGCCGATGTCGAGGACATTGGTCTCGGCGGAGTCGTCACCTACTCGGTGACCGTCACGAACGTGGGCAGCGTCGCATACACCGTCGCCCGCCCCGCCACGTTCGAGGACGACATGACCGGTGTGCTCGACGACGCCACCTACAACGACGACGCCACGGAGGGCGCGACGGTCTCGGGCGCGGGGGTGAGATGGGCCGGTCCGCTCGACATCGGCGAGACCGTCACCGTGACCTACTCGGTGACGGTGGATGCTCCGCCCGCCGGCGACCTCTCGCTGCGCAATGCGGTGATCGCGGACGGTCCCGGCGGCCGTTGCGTCACCGCGGACGGCTGCGAGACGGAGACGTCCGTGGCGGGTCGCGCCGAGGTCACGCCCGAGGGCTCCGGCGCGGACTGTCCGACGGGAGCGGACGGCCCCGACTGCGGGACGCCCGTGGTGGCGCCTCCGGGGTTGGCCATCACCGGAGGTGCGCTGTGGGTCGGCGGGGTCGCGGGCGCTGGCGCGCTGCTCGCTCTCGGCCTATGGCTCGTCGCCCGACGTCGGCGCGAGGATGCCGATCACGGTGAGACGCGAGCATCCGTGCGGTGAAGGTGCGGTCCGGGGCTCGGCGCGCGCGATCAGTCCTCGTCGCGTGCGGTCAGTCCTCGGCGTCGGGTTCGCGATTCTCGACCGAGAAGGCGTCGGGTGCCGGGGGAGCGACCGGGAAGACGATCGAGCTCACCGACGCCCCTGCGCCCAGGCCGAGGCCGAGGGTCAGCGGATCGACGGCCGGCGCGGTGTCGAGCACCTCCGACTCCGAGCGCTCCAGTGGCTCGGAGGGCAGCGCCCATTCGTTCTCTTGCTCTTCGGGTCGCTGCTGGAAAAGTCCCATGCGCCCATTCTCGCCCTCGACCGCGGCCGAGGCGACGATTCGCACCGGATCGATCGATTCGCGCAGGATCGATCGATTCGCGCAGGGGTCAGTCGACGCGGCGGAACGTGAAGTACCCCGAGACGGCCCCGTGGTTGACCACTCCGGTTCCGGTGCTCAGCATCCGCGCCGAGGTCGTGGCCCCTGACTCCACGAACGTGTAGCCGGTCTGCTCGAGTCTCCAGCCGACGCGTTCGACGTCGCTGAGGAAGTACCCGACGCTGTCGTCGCTCACGAATGCGTTGTCGGCGGACCCCCACGACGACGCCTCGCCGGTGAGGCGACTGACTTCCAGTTGCAGGTGCAGCAGGACGTCGCCTCGTCGGTGCGCATCACGCGCGAGCTGCAGCAGCCGGGCGGCCTCGTCGGTCGTCATCGGGGCGACTCCTCATCGTCGGTGTCTCTGGTGGCGGAGGCGGCACGCACGGCCTCGACGAGGTCGCGCCAGGGGCCGTCGAGGGCGGAATCGGGCAGTTCGCGCTCGCGCTCTTCCGAGGGCGTCCGCACGCGGATCACCCAGACGAAGCGGTCTGCGCCGGCGTCGGCATCCGCGTCGTCGTCCCACGGACAGCTCTCGATCATCGCGATCCAGCGGTGCGTCTGGGCAGGCTCGGGTTCGACCCGCCACTTGCGACGGATGCCGGCGATGCCGCCCGTGCGCACCACCGCGATGACGACCTGCTGCGGCTCAGTCGGTGGAGGGGACTCGCTCATCTCCATAGACTCCCACGGTCGTCCACGCGCGTCGAGCGGCCGCGGCGGTCGCGTCGTCGATCGCCGCCGCTGCGGCGACGGTGGCGTCGGCGAACTCCGTGAACGTCGCGGTGCTCGAGAGGCCGCCTGTGAGGGCGCGGTACCAGACCCTGCCCGCCGTCTCCCATGCGTTGCCGCCGAGGTCGATCGCGAAGAGGGCGAAGGCGCGGTTCGGGATGCCGGAGTTGATGTGCACGCCTCCGTTGTCCTCCGTGGTGCGCACGAACCCGCTCATGTGGGCGGGCTGCGGGTCTTTGCCGAGCTCGTCGTCGTCATAGGCGGTGCCCGGTTCGATCATCGACCGGAGCGCGCTGCCCTCGACGGCATCCGTGAAGATCTCGGCCCCGATGAGCCAGGTCGCGTCCGCTGCGGGCTGACCGAGCAGGTACTGCTCCGTCAGCGCTCCGAACACGTCGGCGATCGACTCGTTCAGCGCACCGGGCTGGCCCTGGTACTCGAGGTTCGCGGTGTACTGCACGACGCCGTGGGCGAGCTCGTGACCGATGACGGTGGTCGACGAGGTGAATCCGACGAACACCTCGCCGTCGCCGTCGCCGAAGACCATGCGCTCGCCGTCCCAGAAGGCGTTGTCGTAGTCGATGCCGTAGTGCACCGTGGCGTCGAGAGGTGCGCCGGCGTCGTTGAGCGAGTTGCGGCCGAAGGCGGCGAGCAGCATCTCGAACGTCGCGCCCAGCCCGTCGTAGGCCTCGTTGACCGATGCGTCGTCGACCGGCGCCTCATCTTCACTGCGGACGATCGCGCCGGGCAGGTTCTGCGTGTTGCCGGCGTCGCTGATCGTGCGGTTGGGGGCGTCGGAGAGCTGGGCCACCAGGTCGCCGTTCTCGTCGATCGAGAGGTCGATGCGCGCGCGGAACGGCGGTCTGCCCGCCGTCAGCGTCTGCCGCGCGGCGGCTGCGGCGCGAGGGTAGCGACCCGACTCGGCGAGGCGCGCGAGCAGGTAGGACGGGACGACTCCTGGGGCTGCGGTGTGGCTGCTCATGTTCAGACCCTACGCCGGGGATCGGACGTTCTCGCAAGGGCGGGGTCGATCGGATGCCGCCGCCGAGGGCGCGCCACCCACGGCGAAGTGCGCCCCGGAAGGCCGAATTCCCGGCATCCGGACTTCCCAAGCGCGGTCGGACTTCGCAGGCGCACGCGCATGGGGCGAAAGGCGGAGCGACCACGAACCGAAACACCCCGACTTGAGATTGAGAATCGTTCTCAATAGGGTGAAGTCTCGTGACCCCCTCCCTGCGCACCGGCCGCACGCTGCTGCTCGCCTCCTTGCTCACCGCCACGTTCATCGCGACGGCGTGCGCGGCATCCGACGCTCCGGCGCCCGCGTCGAGCGCTTCGGTTCCGCCGAACCACGGCATCGACGGCGGGGGAGCCGCAGAGGTCGCATCGCCGGCCCGCGCGGTGATCGCGGCCGACGAGCACGGCGACCTCACACTGCTCGACCTAGACACCGAACAGCGCTCGGAGCTCGCGACGGACGAGACGGCGACCGAGGATGCCGACGCGGCACCCGTTCCGGGCTCAGGGCGCTTCGCCCACCTGGTCCGCGTCGAGGAAGACCGCACGGTCGTCGAGGTGCTCGACTCGGGCCGCTGGACGGTTCCGCACGGCGACCACTCGCACTCGTTCCTCGGCGACCCCGGGCTGCTCGGCACGGTCGAGGGAAGCGGCGCCCCCGACGTCCGCGTCGGCGACACCGCCACGGCGATCCGCTTCGGGCGAGAGGTCGTGCTCGTCGATCACGAGAGGCTCGCCGAGATCGACGACGCCCCGCGCATCGATCTCACCATCGACCCGGCAGGCCCCGTCATCCCGTTCGCCGGGCACCTGCTGGCCGCCACCGGCGAGACGATCGACGTGTTCGACGACGCGGGCACAGCCACGGGGGTCGCCGCGCCCTGGCGTGAACGCGACCGATGTCGACCTCACGCGCGTCGGCGCCGTCTTCTCGTGCGACGCCGGAGCCGTGCTCATCACCCGCGAAGTCGGCGGAGCGCTCACCGCCGAGTCGATCCCCTACCCCGCGGGCGCCGCCGCGGCACCGGATCTCGCCGGTCGCGCGGACCGCCCCGACCTCGCAGGCGTCGCCGGAGACCGGGGTGCCTGGCTGCTCGACTCCCGAGCTCGCGAGTGGATGCTGCTCGCCACCGACACCCCACTGATCCGTGCCGGCGCGATCGGGGACGACGACAGCCGCAGCGTCGTGATCGCGGCAGACGGCACCGTGCGGGTGCTCGCCGCCGACGGCGCGGAACTCGCCCGAACCCCGCCGCTGCTGCAGGCATCCGTTTCCGATCCCATACTGCGCGATCAGGTGCAGCTCATCGTCGACGCCCGGCACGCCTACGTCTCCGACCCGGCCACCGGCGCCGTGCACGAGATCGACCACGGCGACGGGACCGTCGCCCGCACGTTCGACGACCTCGACGCCCGGTACATCCAGCTCGTCGGCTGACCCCTCGTCATCCCCTCGGCGGCATCCGTCGCGTCGCGCATCCCGCGCATCCATCCAGTAGAAGGAGAACCCCATGCATCGACCAGCCCGCAGCCGCCTCGCGGCCGGCACGATCGCCGCGCTCGCCGCGGTCGCGCTCGCCGGATGCGCGACCGCCGCCCCGACGGCCTCCGGCGAGAGCGACACTTCCGACGCTTCGCATGACGGTGACACCCGCGTCGCCATCGCGTACGACGGCGGCATCGTCGTGCTCGACGGCGACACCCTCGACACCGTCGCCTCGGCGCAGCTCGACGGGTTCCTGCGCGTCAATCCGGCCGGCGACCACGACGGCCACGTGTTCGTCACCGCATCCGACGGCTTCCACGTTCTCGACAGCGGCCTCGCCTCGGGGTCCGTCGAGTTCACGGGCGAGGTGTTCGACGCCGAAGCCCCCGGCCACGTCACCCCGCACGCAGGCCGCACCGCCCTGTTCGATGACGGCACGGGCCGGATCACGCTCTTCGACACGGACGCGGTCGGCACCGGCGCGCTGCCTGAATCTGAGACGGTCGAGTCGGAGCAGGCCCACCACGGCGTCGCGATCGAGCTCTCGGACAGGACACTCCTGTCGACGATCGGCACCGCGGAGTCTCGTAGCGGGGTCCGTCTGCTCGACGCCGGAACCGAGGTGGCTCGCAACGAGGAGTGCCCCGGCGTGCACGGAGAGGGCGCGCTGAAGGGCGAGACGATCGTGTTCGGCTGCGAGGACGGGGTGCTCGTCTTCGCGGACGGGGAGTTCACCAAGCTCGCCGCGCCCGATGCGTTCGGCCGATCGGGCAACGCCTACGTCACCGACACGAGCGCGATCGCCGCACTCGACTACAACGCCGACCCCGACGCGGAGGGCTACCTGCACTCTCAGCTCGCCCTCGTCGACACGGAGGCGCGGACCCTGTCGGTGGTCGACCTGCCCGACGGTGTCGAGTACACCTGGCGCGGGGTCGGTCGCGACGGTCATGACAACATCGTCGTCCTGGCATCCGACGGCACGCTGAACCTGCTCGATGAGACCGGCGCCGTCGTGGACTCGTGGGAGGTCATCGAACCGTGGGAGAGCCCCGCAGAATGGCAGGACCCGCACCCCGGTCTCCGCGTCGTGGGGGACATCGCCTACGTGACGGAGCCGGCGGAGAACCGCATCCTCGCCGTCGATCTGCACACCGGAGAGGTCTCGGCCGAGGCGACGCTCGACGTCGTGCCCGGCGAGTTCGTGGTGGTCGGCGCGGCCGGGCACTGACCGGCGCGAGGTACCTCTCCACAACTCCGGAGATCCACGTGGCTCTCGTTCCCCAATGTGCGCCGTTCCGGGGAGCGTGAACCCGGTGGTGCGCGCTGCTCCGGAGTTGTGGAGGTCCGGCCCCGGTGCCCTGCCCGCGTTCCCAGGAAGACACCCCGAGAACTCGCGTAAAATCAGCACAATGACCGACGCACCCGACGCCACCTCCGACCTGGGTGCCGGTATCGACCCCGACGATCTCGCCACCACACTGCGCGTCCTGTCGGAGCTGCATCAGATCGACAACGAGCACCCCGACTTCGTGGCCGTCCGCCACGCGACCGCCGCGATGTTCAAGGCCGTCAAGCGCGTGCGCCGCAAGGAGATCCGCGACGCGATCGCCGAAGCCGACAAGGCCGTCGTCGCCCGCACCGCCACCGGTGCTCCCGACCGCATCGACGATGAGACCCGCGGCCACGACCTCGCGACCAGCGTCGTCGACGCACCGATCGCCGGCGAACTGCTCAAGCCCCGCAACTGCTACATCTGCAAGCAGCCCTACACCGTGGTCGACGCGTTCTATCACCAGCTCTGCCCGGACTGCGCCCGCTTCAGCCACGGCAAGCGCAACGCCCGCACCGATCTGACCGGCAAGCGCGCGCTCCTCACCGGCGGCCGCGCGAAGATCGGCATGCACATCGCCCTGCGACTGCTGCGCGACGGCGCGCACACGACGATCACGACGCGATTCCCCCGCGATGCGGTGCGCCGCTTCTCTGCGCTGCCCGACTCCGCCGACTGGCTGCACCGCCTGCGCGTGGTCGGCATCGACCTCCGCGACCCCGCCCAGGTGATCGGCCTCGCCGATTCGGTCGCGGCGCAGGGTCCGCTCGACATCCTCATCAACAACGCCGCGCAGACGGTCCGCCGCTCACCCGGCTCGTATTCCCTGCTGGCGGATGCCGAGCTGCAGCCGCTTCCCGACGGTCCCCTGCCCGAGATGGAGACGTTCGGCCACACCGCCGATCCGCATCCTCAGGCGCTGCAGGCCTCGGTCGATGCGCATCCGCTGCTCTCCGTCGCGGCGCTCGGCGGCACTGTCGCCGAGCAGGGCGGCCAGGCGCTGACGGCCGAAGACCTCGCGCGCCTCGCGATGGCCCCCGGATCGTCGTCGCTCGAGAAGCATGCCGATGGCACCGCCATCGATGCCGGCGGCCTCGTGCCCGACGTCAACCGCACGAACAGCTGGGTGCAGTCGATCGACCAGGTCGATCCGCTCGAGATGCTCGAGGTGCAGCTGGCCAACACGACCGCGCCGTTCCTGCTCATCAGCCGGCTTCGCGCATCGATGGCCGCGTCGTCATCGCACCGCAAGTACGTGGTGAACGTCTCGGCGATGGAGGGGCAGTTCTCGCGCCGCTACAAGGGGCCAGGACACCCGCACACGAACATGGCGAAGGCCGCGCTGAACATGCTGACGCGCACGAGCGCCGGCGAGATGCTCGAGACCGACGGAATCCTGATGACCGCCGTCGACACCGGATGGATCACCGACGAGCGCCCCCATTACACGAAGGTGCGTCTGGCCGAGGAGGGCTTCCACGCTCCGCTCGATCTCGTCGACGGCGCTGCCCGGGTGTACGACCCGATCGTGCGCGGCGAGGCCGGCGAGGACATCCACGGCGTCTTCCTCAAGGACTACGAGCCCAGCCCCTGGTGAGGGGAGCGCGCGCCGCTCAGCGCGCGCGGATCTCGAGGTTCTCGGACGCCCAGGTGCCGAGCTGGTCGAGGATGGGCAGCAGGCCGCGTCCGCCGTCGGTCAGCGAGTAAGAGACGGTCACGGGCGGGCCGGCGTCGACCGCGCGGGCGACGAGGCCCGCATCCGCGAGTTCGGCCAGCCGGTCGGACAGCACGGTGTCGCTGATGCCTGACACCCCGCGGCGCAGCGCGACGAAGGTCGAGGGGCCGCCGCCGAGGGACGAGATGATCATCCCGTTCCAGCGCTTGCCGAGCACGCTGAAGGCCAGTGTGACGGCGGCGTCGCACACATGACTCTCGTCGTCGATCTCGGCCATGCGCCCATCATACCTGTGCTACGTTAACGCAAGTCGCTAAGAAAAACAGAGTGACTACGAAAAAAAGAAAGGCAGTCTCATGTCCCTGTTCCGCCTGGATGCCAGCATCCTTCCCGCGTCGTCCGCCAGCCGATCGCTCGCCGACCTCGTCGAAGCCGAATGGACGGCATCGCACCCCGACTCCACGGTCACCCGCCGAGACCTCGCCGCCGACCCGGTGCCCGCGACGGCGTGGGCGGATGCGGTGACCGGCGGCTTCGTCGACGAGGCGCAGCGCACTGATGGCCAGCGCGCAGCGCGCGCCCTCGCCACCACCTTCGCCGACGAGCTGATCGGCGCCGACGCGCTGCTGTTCGCCGTGCCCCTCTACAACTACGGCGTCTCGCAGCACTTCAAGACCTGGTTCGACCTGGCCTACACCGACCCCCGCATCGACCCGCAGGGCACCGCATTGCGCGGCAAGCCGGCCACCCTCGTCACGGTGCTCGGCGGCAACTACGCCCCCGGAACGCCCAAGGAGGGATGGGACCACTCCACCGGATGGCTGCGCCGCGTGCTCGAGGATGTCTGGGGTCTCGACCTCCGCATCGTGGAGCGGCCCTTCACCCTCGTGGGCGTGAACCCGGCGCTCGACGCCTTCACCGACACCGCGCGTGAGCTCAAAGAGAACGCCGAGCAGTCGGCACGGACGTACGGCCGTGAGCTTGCCGCTCTGCGGGGCGAGGTCGCCTGACCCCAGGACGAATGCAGGAGGTCAGCGCGGATGCAGGACGGGAACCGGCTTTCCGGTCCTGAATCCGCGCTGACCTCCTGCGTTCGGGGCCAGAGGTGCAGCCGGGTCTGTACCGTCGTCGAAGCCAGGCCCGTGCCAACCGGTCACTGCGGCTGCACCGAGTACAGATGCATGCCCAGATCACAGATGCATGCCAGAGCTGGCGAAATCAGTATGCATCCGTGATCCGAGCATGCAGATGTGCAGCCACACTGTGCAGCCGAACAAAGCAGACGGACGCGCCGGCTCAGCCCCACGGCCGGGGGAACGGATGCGGCAGCCACACCGTCACGTTGAGACCGCCGCCGTGCCTGGCGGTGAGCACGAGCGATCCGTCGTGCGCCTGCGCGATGCGCTGCGCGATCGCGAGCCCCAGGCCGACACCGACGTGATCGTCGCTGCGTGCTCGTTCGGCCCCGCGCTGGAAGGGTTCAGCCAGCGTCCCCACGAGGTGTGCGGGTAGCACGTCGCCCGTGTTCTCCACCACGAGCGCCACCGCATGCGGCAGCACGTGCGTGCGGACGACGACCGTTCCCGCCGCCGGCCGATTGTGCACGATGGCGTTGTGCACGAGATTGGTGATCAGCTGCTGCAGCAGTGCCGACGACCCGAGTACATGCGCGGCGTCTCCCCCCACATCGATCGTCACGTCGCGGCGCTCGGCGAGAGGCAGCAGCGTCTCGGTCGACTCCTCGGCGAGCAGCGACAGGTCGACCGGCTCGCGGGTGAACGTCCGGCGCTCGGCACGGCTCAGCACCAGCAGCGCCTCGGTCAGCTCGATCGCCCTGGCGTTGACCTCGTGCAGCCGGTCGATCAGCGCATCCACGTCGCGCGCGGGATCGTTGCGGGCGACCTCCAGCATCGTCTGCGAGATCGCGAGAGGGGTGCGCAGCTCGTGCGAGGCGTTGGCGGCGAACCGCTGCTGCTCGCCCATGTGCGCCTCGAGCTGCTCGAGCATCGCGTCGAACACGTCAGCCAGGTCGCGGAACTCGTCGCGCGGTCCCTCGAGAGCGACCCGGTGCGACAGCGACCCCTGCGCCGCGAGCTGCGCCGCCCGTCCGATGCGGTCGAGCGGGGCCAGCATCCGTCCGGCGATGATCCACCCGCCGCCGAGGCCGATCGCGAGGAGCACGAGCATCATCACCACCGCCGCGGGGATGAACGCGCGGATCAGGTCGGAGCGGTTCGGGACGAATCGGTCGGCGATGATCGCCGCGTCCGGCACGTAGCGCAGGAGGTACACGGCGACGGCGGCGAGCAGGCCGATTCCCGACACGACGACGACGCCCGCGTAGCTCAGGGTGAGCTTCCAGCGGGCGCTCATGCCGCGGCGGCGGGGCACGCGCACCGGGTCAGCCATCGGCATCCGTCCCGATGCGATATCCGACGCCGGGCACGGTGAGGATCAGCCAGGGCTCGCCGAGGCGCTTGCGCAGCGAGGAGACCGTGATGCGGACGGCGTTCGTGAACGGATCGGCGTTCTCGTCCCACGCGCGCTCGAGCAGCTGCTCGGCGCTGACGACGCCGCCCGCCGCGTCAACGAGCACCTCGAGCACCGCGAACTGCTTGCGGGTGAGCGCCACGTATCGTCCGTCGCGGAAGACCTCGCGCCGGAACGGGTCGAGACGGAGCCCCGCGACTTCCAGCACCGGGGGCCTGGCGCGGTGGCGCCGACGGTCGAGCGCCCGCAGGCGCAGCACGAGCTCGCGCAGCTCGAAGGGCTTGGTGAGATAGTCGTCGGCGCCGATCTCGAAACCCGACTCCTTGTCGTCGAGGCGATCGGCCGCCGTGAGCATGAGGATCGGGATGCCGCTGCCCGAGGCCACGATCGACCTGGCCACATCGTCTCCCGACGGACCCGGGATGTCACGGTCGAGCACCGCCAGGTCGTAGGAGTTGACGCTGAGGAGCTCGAGCGCCGTGTCGCCGTCGCCGGCGATGTCGGCGGCGATCGCCTCGAGCCGCAGTCCGTCTCGCACGGCCTCTGCGAGGTAGGGCTCATCCTCGACGATCAGTACGCGCACGACACAGCTCCCATGTGCTCAGAGCTTACGCACCCCGGCATATCGGGAGCATATGAAAAAACGCATACGTCGTCGCAACAGCCGCCCTCCTTGACTGAGGACATGAACACACGCACTGCCCTCGGGCGTCGCCGCCTCACCGCACTGGTCGGTGTCGGGCTTCTCGCCGCCGCCATCACCGGCTCGGTCGTGTTGATCGGCCAGCAGTCGCTCGCCTCAGCATCCGTGCCTCCGTCCGTGCCGCCGTCGTCGATCACCGAGGCCGACGGCCTGATCCGCGACGAGGGTGCGGTGTCGGTGTTCGACGACACCCCGGCCGTCACGAACCTCGACTCCGACCTGCTGGCCGCCGTGCGGGCGGCGGCGACCGCCGCGGAGGACGACGGCGTCCGCGTGCACGTGAACAGCGGATGGCGTTCGGCGGACTATCAGCAGGTCCTTCGTCAGGAGGCGATCGCCGAGTACGGGTCCGAGCAGGAGGCGGCGCGCTGGGTCGCCACGCCGGAGCACTCCGAGCACGTCTCGGGGGATGCCGTGGACCTCGGACCCGTGGCCGCCCAGGACTGGCTGTCGCGGCACGGCTCGGACTTCGGGCTCTGCCAGATCTACGAGAACGAGCGCTGGCACTTCGAGCTGCGCCCCGCGGCCGTCGCCAACGGCTGCCCGCTGATGTACGCCGACCCGACCGCCGATCCGAGGACCCAGCGATGACGACCGTGCTGCATCCTGCTCGCGAGACCACCAGCGTCGGCACGCGCGCCGACACCAGTGCCTCGATGCCCGCGACGACACCGGCGCAGTCGCCGACACCGGCGCAGTCGCCGACGACACCGGCTCACCCGCCGACCCTCTCGCGGCTGCACGCGCCGACCCTGACTACGCTGACCGACGCGGTGGCCGCGAACGTCGAGCGTATGCGCCTCGCCACGGACGCCACGATCATGGCGGTCGTCAAGGCGGACGGCTACGGGCTCGGGGCCGTCCCGGTCGCCCTGGCTGCGGTCGCGGCAGGGGCGGAGTGGCTCGGCATCACCGACGTCGGCGACGCGGCGGAGCTGCGCGCGGCGGGAATCGACGTGCCGATCCTCGCCTGGTTGAACCCCTCGGGAGTGGATGTCGCCCGAGCCCTTGCTCATCGCGTCGACGTCGCCGCGGGCTCGGTCGAGGAGCTACGGCAGCTGATCGCCGACGCCTCGACTGCGGACGCAGGGCGCCTGCGCGTGCACCTGCACCTCGACACGGGCATGGCGAGAGGCGGGGTGCCGGTGGCGGACTGGGCCGAGCTCCTGCGCGTCGCTCGGGCGGGGAATGCGCAGATCGAGGTGGTCGGCGTCATGGGGCACCTGCCGGGAGCGGATGCGGCGGATCCTTCCGTCAACGCGCCGGCGGTGCTGCGCATGAGACAGGGGAGGGATGCCGTGCTGCGCGCCGGATTCGGACCGCTCATCGTGCACCTGGCGGCCACGTCCGGCACGCTCACGGACCCGGCGACGCACTTCGATCTGGTCAGGGTCGGAGCGGGGCTCGTCGGCATCGACCCGTCGGAGAGCGTGGCGCTGCAGGGCGCCGCACGGCTGACGGCCTCGGTCGTGCACAGCAGCGTCGTTCCCGCGGGGACGCCGATCGGCTACGGCGGCACCCATGTGACGCAGCGGCAGACGGGGATCGCGGTCATCGGGGTCGGGTATGCCGACGGCATCCCGCGGGAACTCCTGCCGGGGGCCGCCGTCGCGATCGACGGGGTGCGCTGCGAGATCGTCGGACGGGTGTCGATGGATCAGATCGTCGTCGACACCGGCGGGCGGAGGATGCCGCGCGGCTCGACGGCCGTGGTGTTCGGCCCGGACGGCGGCGCCGTGCCGAGCATCCAGGACTGGGCGCGCTGGGCGGGGAGCATCCCGCACACGATCGTCACGGGGATCGGGCCCCGCGTCGAGAGGAGGACCGCGTGAGGGTGCTGGTAATCGGCGGTGGGCAGAACGCCGAGCATGAGGTCTCGCTCGCGTCCGCCGCGGCGGTGTCGGCCGCGCTGCGGTCGGGGGGTCACGACGTGAGCGGCGTGACCATCTCGCGCGAGGGCGTCTGGGAGGTGGCGGGCGTCTCGGAGGGTGCCACCGCCGCCGACTCCCTCGCCCTCGCCGTGCCCACAATCGCTCGGGCGGACGTCGTATTCCCCGCAGTGCATGGAGCGCTCGGGGAAGACGGCGTGCTCGCGGCGCTGTGCGCACTGGCGGGCGTGCGCGTCGTCGGCTCCGGCACACGGGCCGGCGCGATCGGGATGGACAAGTGGGCGACGAAGCTCGTCGCGGAGGCGGCGGGGCTGCGCACGGCGCGAGGGCGGCTGGTCGGAGCGGCTGACTCCGGGGATGCCGAGTTCGACGGGCCCGTCGTGGTGAAGCCCGTCTCGGCGGGGTCGAGCTACGGGGTGTCGCTCGTGCGCGAGGAGCGCCTGCTCGGGGCAGCGCTGCGGGAGGCCGCGCGATTCGACTCGCGCATCCTCGTGGAGGAGGTCATCGAGGGGCGCGAGATCGACGTGGCCGTCCTGCGTGAGGCCGGCGGCGTGCGGTGGGCCGCGCTGCCGCTGGAGATCCATGCGCCAGGGCTCTTCGACACGGCCATGAAGTACGACGGCAGCGCCCGGTTCACGGTTCCGGCCGAGTTGTCGTCCGCGCAGACGTCCGCGCTCACGCGGGCGGCGTTGACGATGTTCGATGCGCTCGGCTGCGCCGGAGTCGCCAGGATGGACTTCTTCCTCACCGCCGACGGCCCGGTGCTCAACGAGGTGAACACGATGCCCGGCCTCACCGCGGCATCCCAGGTGCCCCGGATGTTCGAGGCAACCGACGTCTCGTATGTCGAATTGGTGTCGCGTCTGGTGCGCGCCGCCGAGGTGCCGGGGCGGTGACGGCGCGCGTCGGCTGGCCCGATGTCGCGAAGGGCGTCTGCATCATCCTGGTGGTGCTCTGGCATGTGGTGACCAAGCACGCGATCGGGCTCGACGGCGCCGGCGCGATCACCGAGGGGTGGGCGAGGCTCAACGCGCAACTGCTGCCGCTGCGGATGCCGTTGTTCTTCCTCATCTCCGGCGTGTTCGCCGGCCGCGCCGTCTCGGCTCCTTCCGGCTCGTCCTGGCGCCGTCGCGCCGGTCGGCTCGCTCTGGTCTACGTCGTCTGGGTCCTCGTCCAGACGATCGCGCTCGCGATCACGCCGGAGTTCGACACGGCCAGGGCGACGGACGGATGGCAGCTGCTCGCCCAGCTCACGATCAGCCCCACCAACCTCTGGTACCTGCTCGCGCTCGCCGTCTACCTGGTCGTGGCCCGGCTCGTGCGGCAGGTGCCGACCGAGATCGTGCTGCCCCTCGCCTTCGCACTGGCCGCGGTCGCCGCGTCCGGCCTCCTGCCGGACCTCGGCAACCTGTGGCAGGTGCTGCAGAACCTCTTCTTCTTCCTCGCGGGCCTGCGACTGCGCTCCGTCGTGGAGAGGTTCGCCGCGGCATCCGGTGTGCTGAGCACTGTCATGCTCGGACTGGCATATGTCGTGACCGTCGGCACGGTCGGCGTTCTCGGCATGCGGCAGTGGCCGGGCATCTGGCCGCTGCTCGCGATCGTGGCGGTCGCGTTCGGCGTGGCGGCGTGCGCGCTGCTCGACCGGCACATCGACGTGATCGCACGCCCACTGCGATGGGTGGGACGACGAACGCTCCCGATCTACGTGATCCACATGGTGCCGCTCGCCCTGATCGACGGAGCGCTGCGCGGGTCGGGTCTGGTGGTGACGCCTCTCGTCGAGGCTCTCTGGCCCGCGCTGCTGGCCGCGCTGGTGATCGCGATCTGCCTCGCCGTGCACGCCCTGCTCGTGCGCGTCGGGCTCGGGATGCTGTTCGACCCGCTGCTCGTGACCGACCGCCTCACGGCGCGAGTGAAGGAAAGGCGAAGATTCAGAGTCGGTCGACGCTCGTGACCGTGAGCACCGCCGCCCCCTCCTCGTCGGAGGCGGCGAGGTCGACCGTGGCGGAGATGCCCCAGTCGTGGTCGCCGGCGGGGTCGTCGAGGATCTGACGGACCGTCCACTCCGTTGCGCCCTCCGTGATCAGGAGCAGCTGAGCGCTGCGCGCGTTGCCGCCGGTGAGGATCTCGTCGTGGTCGGCGAAGTAGCCGTCCAGCGCATCCGACCAGGCGTCGGCGCCGAAAGCGGGATCGATCTCGCCGAGGGCAGTGACGTCCTCGCGTGCCGCGAGCTGCACGCGGCGGAACAGCTCGTTGCGCACCAGCGTGCGGAAGGCACGGACGTTCGAGGTCAGACGCTTCGGCGCCGGCGGGACGATCGGCTCCTCGTCCGGATCCTGGAGCACGCCGTTCACGAGCTCCTCCCATTCGTCGAGCAGGCTCGAGTCGACCTGGCGCACGAGCTCGCCGAGCCACTCGATCAGGTCGCGCAGGTCCTCGTCCTTCAGCTCTTCGGGGATCGTCTGAGACGCCGCGCGATAGGCGTCGGAGAGGTAGCGCAGCACGACGCCCTCGGAGCGCGCGATCTTGTAATACGCGACATACTCCCCGAACGACATGGCTCGCTCGTACATGTCGCGTACGACGGACTTCGGATGCAGTTCGAAGTCGCGGATCCACGGCTGCGCCGCGCTGAACGTCTCGAAAGCGGCGGTCAGCAGCTCGTCCAGAGGCCGCGGATACGTGATCTCCTCGAGCAGCTCCATCCGCTCGTCGTACTCGATGCCCTCGCGCTTCATGACGGCCACGGCCTCACCGCGGGCGAGGAACTCCTGCTGCCCGAGGATCGCGCGCGGGTCATCGAGAGTCGACTCCACGATCGAGATCATGTCGAGGGCATACGACCCCGTCCCGGTGCCGGCGGCAGGGTCGGGGTCGAGCAGCTCGAAGGCGGCGAGGGCGAACGGCGACAGCGGCTGGTTCAGGGCGAAGTTCGGCTGGAGGTCGACGGTGAGGCGGATCTCCCCGGCATCCGTCTGCTCCACGACGCCCGACTCGAGCAGCGTCCGGTAGATGCCGATGGCGCGCAGAGCCAGCTCGCGCTGCCTCTTGCGGGGCTCGTGGTTGTCGTAGACCAGTGCGCGCATGTTGCCGAAGACGTCGCCGCCGCGGCCGATCACGTTGAGCATCATCGCGCTCGTGATCTGCATGTGCGAGGTCAGGGTTTCGGGCTCGGCGTCGATGAGCTTGCGGAACGACGGCTCGCCCCACGAGACGAAGCCGTCGGGAGCCTTCTTGCGGACGATCTTGCGCTTCTTCTTCGGGTCGTCTCCGGCCTTCTTGATCGCGGCGACGTTCTCGGTCTCGTGCTCCGGGGCCTGAGCGACGACGGTGCCGGCGGTGTCGAAGCCGGCGCGGCCGGCGCGCCCCGCGATCTGATGGAACTCCCGAGCGCTGAGCTGACGCATCCGCGTGCCGTCGAACTTCGTCAGCGCCGTGAGCAGCACGGTGCGGATGGGCACGTTGATCCCGACGCCCAGAGTGTCGGTGCCGCAGATCACCCGCAGCAGGCCGCGCTGCGCGAGCTGTTCGACGAGGCGACGGTACTTCGGCAGCATCCCGGCATGGTGTACTCCGATGCCCGCCCGCAGGAAGCGGGAGAGGGTCTTGCCGAACGCGGTCGTGAAGCGGAAACCGCCGATCAGGGCCGCGATCTCATCGCGCTGTTCGCGCGTGGCGACCTTCGTGCTCGACAGCGCCTGGGCCCGCTCCATCGCCGCAGCCTGCGAGAAGTGCACGACGTAGACCGGAGCCTGGCCGGTGCCCAGCAGGTCGTCGATCGTCTCGTGGATCGGCGTCGTCTCATAGAAGTAGTGCAGGGGAACGGGACGTTCGACGCCGGTGACGGATGCCGTGTCGCGGCCGGTTCGGCGGGTGAGGTCGCTCGACAGCTGCGACACGTCGCCGAGCGTGGCCGACATGAGGATGAACTGCGCCTGCGGCAGCTCGAGCAGCGGCACCTGCCACGCCCACCCGCGGTCGGGGTCGGCGTAGAAATGGAACTCGTCCATCACGACCTGATGCACCGCGGCATCCGTCCCCTGGCGCAGCGCGAGGTTCGCGAGGATCTCGGCCGTGCAGCAGATGATCGGGGCATCCGGGTTGACCGAGGAGTCGCCCGTGATCATGCCCACGTTCGAGGCGCCGAACACGTCGACGAGCGCGAAGAACTTCTCGCTCACGAGCGCCTTGATCGGGGCGGTGTAGAACGAGCGGCGGCCCTCGACGAGCGCGGCGAAGTGCGCGCCCACGGCGACGAGCGACTTTCCGGTGCCGGTCGGCGTCGACAGGATGAGATTGTTGCCCGAGACGATCTCGATGACCGCCTCGTCCTGGGCGGGATAGAGGGTGATCCCGGTGGACTCCGCCCATTCGACGAACGCCGTGTAGACGGCATCCGCATCGGATCCGTCGGTCAGCGTCGTATGGTCGAGGATCGCAGGCATGGTGTGTCGATCATCCCACCTCCGGTCAGGCACCTCGTGCGAAGGGGAACTCGTGCTGCGAAGGAGCGGATGCTCGATGCGGTCCTTCGCTGCGTGAGATCTCCTTCGCTGCGAGTCATCGAGGGAGGGAGCGAGCGCGCAGCGGATCGCCCTCAGCGTAACGAGCAGTGTGATGAGGGGTCTCTGCGTGGCACCTGCGGTGACGGCATCCGCCTGGCATCATCGGAGCACGAGAGGGGTGATCGGCACCGCTCAGGAGGGACGATGATGTCCGACCAGATCTTCCTGTATGGGGCACTCGCCCTGTACTTCGCCGGAATGCTGCTCATCGGGTATTTCGCGTACAAGCGCACGTCCGACCATGAGGATTACATGCTCGGCGGCCGCAACCTGCCGTCGTGGGTGGCGGCGATCAGCGCCGGCGCCGCGGACATGTCCGGTTGGCTCGTGATGGGCCTGCCCGGCGCCATCTACGCCGCCGGTCTCATCGAGGCCTGGATCGCGATCGGCCTGACGATCGGCGCGTACCTCAACTGGCTGCTCGTCGCTCCGCGGCTGCGCGCGTACACCGAGGTGTCACGCAACTCGATCACGATCCCGAGCTACTTCGAGAACCGGCTGCGCGACACGAGTCGGTCGCTGCGCATCGTCTCCGGGCTCATCATCCTGGTCTTCTTCACCCTCTACATCTCGTCGGGCATGGTCGCGGCCGGCGTCTTCTTCGAGAGCTCGTTCAACGGCGACTATCTGTTCGGGATGCTGCTGGTGGGCGGCATCACGCTGCTGTACACGCTGTTCGGCGGATTCCTCGGCGCCTCCCTCACCGACGTCGTGCAGGGGCTGATGATGCTGATCGCGCTGATCGTGGTGCCCGTCGCTGCGATCATCGCGATCGGCGGCCTCGACACGACATCGACGCTCATCACCGAGAACGGCGGAGAGGGCTTCCTGTCGCTGCTGGGCGGCGGGGCCGTCACCGGCGGTACCTTCCTCGCCATCGTCTCGGCCCTCGCCTGGGGCCTCGGCTACTTCGGGCAGCCGCACATCATCGTCCGCTTCATGGCGCTGCGCTCGCCGCAGGAGGCGAAGAGCGCCCGGCGCATCGGCATCTCGTGGATGGTCGTGTCCATGTGCGGTGCAGTCGTCTCGGGTCTCGTCGGCATCGCCTACATGGCGCAGCGGGGGATCACCCTCGACAACCCCGAGACCGTGGTGCTGCTGATGTCGCAGACGCTCCTGCATCCGTTCGTCGCCGGCCTCGTGCTCGCCGCGGTGCTGGCGGCCATCATGAGCACCGTGTCCAGCCAGCTGGTGGTGTGCTCGTCGGCGCTCGTCGAGGACCTCTACAAGGTGGTGCGCAAGACGCCGCCGTCGGACAAGCGGCTGGTGCTGATGGGCCGCATGGCGGTGCTGGTCGTCGCGATCATCGCCATCCTGCTCGCGATCACGCCGAACGACTCGATCCTCGGCCTGGTCTCCTTCGCATGGGCGGGATTCGGCGCCGCGTTCGGGCCGATCATCCTGCTGAGCCTCTTCTGGCGCAAGCTCACCAACTGGGGCGCGCTGGCCGGCATGTTCGTCGGCGCCGCGACCGTGTTCATCTGGAAGGCGCTGAACACCGGACTGTACGAGCTGCTCCCCGCCTTCGTGTTCGCGTTCATCGCCGCAGTCGTGGTCAGCCTCTTCACCTATAAGCACAACGACGAGATCCAGCAGGAGTTCACCGACACCGGCACGATGCTGGCGCTGCCGCGTCCGCACGCGGTGGGCGACACCCCCTGACGCCAGGAAGGGCTGGGCGTCAGGATGCCGTCGCTCAGCCCTCGCGGCGCCGCACGATCTCGCCGATCCAGGCCGGGGCGAACGGCGAGGTGCAGCCGGGGGCCGTCGGGTAGTCGGCGAGCACCTGCAGGCGCTCGCCGATCTCCAGCGCCCGCGCCCGCAGCTCGGGGTGGAAGATGCCGATGTTCGCGAGGGTCTCGTTCATCGCCCACTGCAGTCGCGCGGGAGCATCACGGAGGTCCCGCTCGATCAGGTCGAGCAGGTGCGGGAGGTCGAGCCCCTCGGGATCCTTGGCCACTCGCACCGTCGTGAGCGACCAGGCGGCGGCCGCGACCGTCGGATCGGGGTCGTCGAACCAGCGCAGGCGCAGTTCCTCGGCGAGCGGCGTCTTCTTGGCGACGTAGTTGACGAACCAGTCGTTGACCTTGGGTGGGTCGGTCTCGCGCAGCATCGCGTCGAGCTCGTCGGCCGTGAAGGCGCGAGGCGTGCAGATCAGCAGCGCCAGCAGACGGGCAGCGGTGTCGCCGGTCGCCCACAGCTCCTTCGCGAGCGGCTGATCGGTCTTGATGCGCTTCGCGAGGGCGCGCATCCTGCTGAGGTTGATGCCGTGGTCGTCGCCGCGCTTCTCGTTCGCGGCGCGCATCTTCGGATCCTCAAGCGCGGTGAGCTCGGACAGGGCTTCGGCGACGGTCGTCTCGGGCATGCACCCAGAGTAGGCCTCGAGGGCTTGTCAAGGCCCGCGCGGGCACGCGGATCCGGCCGTAACGTCGCTCGGGAACACGACCGCACGCCGAGGAAGGGAACGTCATGAGCCACGACAGCGACGACATCAGCACCGATCGGAACGACATCAGCACCGAGCCGTCCCCCGGGCCTGAGGAGAACGACAACCTCGGTGCCGAGGACAACAAGGGAGAGCCGCCGACGGTCGTCCCCTCCGACCCGGCTTCCGACGACGACGGCGACGTGCTCGCCGACGATCCCGAGCAGGACTGACCGGGGGCGGCACCGGCTGCCGCCTGCGTTCAGACGCTCACGCCTGCCGATCTTCCGCTGCTCGCCACAACTCCGGAGATGAGTCCCGGAATTCGACGATCCAGGCGCGGATCGGCCCGGATTGGCCAGATCGCCGGAGTTGTGGAGCCCCGCAGCGACTCACTCGTCCTCGACGAGCTCGCCTGAGCCGCACGGCCACCCGCCTGAGTCAACCGCTCTTGGCGGCCACAACTCCGGAGATCAGTCATCTATTCCGCCGCGCGGGCCCGGGTCGGGCTGAAACCGTCCGGATCTCCGGAGTTGTGGAGCCGCGCGACGACTCACTCCTCCTCGACGAGTTCGCCTGAGCCGCGCGACGACTCACTCGTCCTCGACGAGCTCGCCGCGGATGCGCCGCAGGTCCTCCATCAGGGAGCCGATCAGGATCCAGTGCGCCGACGACGGCGGGCGGATGACGAGGGGCGCCGTGAGCGCGGGGATCGCCGAGGTCAGGGTCTCAGGCTCCGGTGACACGTCGGCGATCTGCACAGCCAGACGCACATCATGCCCGGCCCGTCGCAGCTGCTCGGCGATCGCCGCCACGGCAGGCTCCTCGCCGATCGAGTCGTCGTAGTGGTCGAAGTAGGCCCTCGTCATGCCGATGGTCTGCGTCACGATGGGCGACAGCCGCTCGAGCAGCGCCCGCATCTCGACGAGTTCCGCGCGGTGCGTCGACCGGCGGGGGTTCAGTGTGAGCGACTCCTCGCCCGCGGCGATCGACGCCTCGGCAGCGTCTTTCATGGGCCGCAGCAGACGCGCCTCGAGCAGCAGCTCCTGCAGCTGGGCCGGTGTCTGAGCGTCGGGCAGGGCGGCGGCCAATCGATCGAGGCTCGCCGCGAGCTCGCTGCCGAGGAGCCCGAGATCGCGCCGCGCGGGAGCGACGAGCACCGGCGGCACGATCAGAGCGTTGACGACGATCCCGATCACCACGCCGATCAGGGTCTCGCCGATGCGGGCCAGCGCATAGTCGGGGGTCGATCCCAGAGCCAGTACGAGCATCGCGGAGATCGCGACCTGGTTGCCGGTGCCCGGCGTCGCCCGGAACGCCCACGCGACCAGCATCGCCACGACGATCGCGAGCAGCACGATCCAGCTCGGTGAACCCAGCAGTAGGCCGAGCGCCACGGCGATGACGACCCCCACGATCACGCCGATGCTGCGCTCGAGCGCCTTCGACAGCGACTGGTTGACGCTCGGCTGCACCACGAGCAGCGCGGCGATCGCCGCGAACACGGGCAGTTGCCCTGGCACGACCCACCCCGCCAGCATCCATGCGGCGATCGTCGCTGCGGCGGATTTCACCACCTGCAGCAGGGGTGCGCGCTTCGAAGCGCGGATCGCGGCGTGGATGCGCATGAGCCCCACGCTACTCGGCTAGCGACTGTCGCCCGTCGAGATGTCAACCCCGTCGCGCAGACTCGTCGGCCGGCGTCGAATGGATCCACACGAACGACGACAAGTGAGGAGCATCACATGGTGCAGATCATCGAGACCATCGACGTACACGTTCCCATCGACATCGCCTACAACCAGTGGACCCAGTTCGAGAGCTTCCCGAAGTTCCTCGACGAGGTGGAGTCCATCGTCCAGCTGGACGACACCCACACGCGCTGGAAGGTCAACGTGGGCGGCGCCACGCGCGAGTTCGACGCGGAGATCACCGAGCAGCACCCCGACGAGCGCGTCGCGTGGAACAGCATCGGCGGCGAGACCGAGCACGCGGGCGTCGTGACCTTCCACAAGCTGGAGGACCTCACCACGCGAGTCACCGTGCAGATCGACTGGGAGCCCGAGGGGCTGCTCGAGAAGGTCGGCTCCCTCGTGGGGGCCGGATCGCACGCGGTGAAGAAGGACCTGCAGAACTTCAAGGAGTTCATCGAGAAGCGCGGCACCGAGACCGGTGCATGGCGCGGCGACGTCGACGCCTGACCTCTCGACCACAGACCCGGGGCCCGGGCGGTGATGCCCCCATCACCGCCCGGGCCTCGTTGTGTGCCCGGCGCGTTGTCTAGGGTGCGGGGCTGCGGAAGATAGGACATCCTCCCGATGCCGACGGGGTGCCTCAGAGCGGAGTCTGAGGACATCACACACCGAGGAGATGTCATGTACGAGCACCCGTACCTCGCCTACAGGGTCACCGAATTCGAGCAGGAGCAGGTCGCACAGGCCGCGGAACGGCGGCGTTTCCTGACCGAGCATGCCGATCAGATCGTTCCGCGCGCCGCCGGTCCGATGCGGCGACTGGTCGATCGGATGCTCGGCCGCGCCGGATCGCACAGCGCGGCCGCATCCCGCACTGCTGCATCCCGCACCGCGGCGCAGGCCGCACCCGCATCCCGCAGTGCTGCCGCATCCCGCACTGCCGCATCCCGCACTGCCGCATCCCGTGATGCTGCGGAGCTTGCACCCGCATCCCGCCGTGCAGCATCCCGCGGTGCAGCCGCATCCCGCACCACCGCGCTGCCGGATGCCGCGGCAGACCGACGCGTGCCCGCAGGGTGCGAAGCCGTACCCGCGCGGTGATCGTCGCTCCGCTCTCGGCAGACGGATTCCCGGCCCCGGATGTCGGTGGTCGGTGGCACGATGAATCCATGCCCCCGTCCGCTCCCAGCGCCGCGATGGTCGGCCGTGACGCCGAGCTCGCGATCGTCCGCGAGCTCTTCGGCCGCGCGGTCGAAGGGATGCCGGTCGCCGCGCTGATCGAGGGAGAGGCAGGCATCGGAAAGTCGCGTCTGCTGCGCGAGTTCGGCTCCGAGGTGGCAGCGCGGGCCGACGTGCATGTCGGCTGGTGCCTCGACCTGGGGGCGTCTCGCACGCCGTTCGGGCCGCTCACCGGCATCCTGCGGTCCATCGTCACGAGCATGGGTGCTGATCGCGTGCGTGAGGAGATCGGCGTCGGCGTCGAGGCGCTGGGGATGCTCCTCCCCGAGCTCAACCCCACGGAGCGGTCACAGACGAGTCCTGACCGCCTGCGCGACGCGATCGCCTCGCTCATCGAGGCTGCGGCAGCGCACGCCCCGCAGGTTCTCGTGGTCGAAGATCTGCACTGGGCAGACGAATCGACCCTCGCACTGCTGTCGTTCCTGCTGCGCACCCTCGGTCACGGCCGTGTCCTACTCCTGCTCACGTGTCGCTCCGACGACGTGCGTCGCGGCGACGCGGTGAGCCGCTTCATCGGCGAGTCCACTCGCGCCCGCCTGCTCGAACGCGTCACGGTCGAGCGCCTCGAGACGTCGGCCGTGCGCCGGCTCGTCGAGTCGATCACCGGACAGCCGGTCAGCGATGCGGCGCTCGAGCGCATCCACGAGCGCGCCGAGGGCGTCCCGTTCTTCGTAGAGGAGATCGCCGGATGCTCCGCAGGCCCTCTGCCCGGGTCGCTGCGCGACCTGCTCCTGGCTCGGTTCGACCGGCTCGGCGACGACGCGCGGCGGGTCGTGCAGGTCGTCTCCGGTGCCGAGCGTCCGCTGACGCACCCTCTGGTCACGCGGCTCGCCGGCCTGCCGGAGGTCCGACTGGACGAGGCGATCCGCGAGGCGACCCTCAGCGGCATCCTCGTCGTGGTCGACGATGACTACCGCTTCCGACACGCACTGCTGCGCGAAGCCGTGCACGACGATCTCCTTCCCGGCGAGAGGGCCCGCCTGCACCGGGCCTACGCCGAGGCGCTGGAGGAGAACACCGACGACCCCGAGGTCGCCGACCCGGCCGCGCTCGCGTACCACTGGCAACTCGCGCAAGACGACCGTCGCGCGCTCGCTGCGGCCGTCGCCGCGATGCTCGATGCCAAGTCCCGCTTCGCCTTCGCGAGCGCGGCGCGCTTCGGCGAGCTCGCTCTCGACCTGTGGATCCAGGTGCCCGATGCCGAGAGCGTCGCTCGGATCGAGCGTCTCGAGATGCTCCGCTCCCTCGGATCCGTGCTGAGGAACGGAGGAGACGGCGAGCGGGCGCTCTCCGTCGTGAACCTCGCGCTCGACGAGGTCGACCCCGCGACGGTCGACCCGCGCATGCACGCGAGACTGCTGCGCGACAAGGCGTACTACACGATGAATCTCGCTCGGCGGGGCGCGATCCCGCTGCTGCAGGAATCCCTGGCGATCCTCGAGGGTCGCGTCGACGACGATCGACTGCGCGCATCGCTCCAGAATCAGCTCGGCAGTCGGTACATGGTCGCCGGACGGTTCGAGGAGGCGATCGCGTTGGCGACGGAGTCCGGCGAGCGGGCGGCGCGCGCGGGTTCCGACGACGAGGCCTCGATCGCCGCGAACGTGCGAGGCGGATCCCGGGCGCAGCTCGGTGACCTCGCCGAGGCGCATCGCGAGTATGCCGTTGCGCTCCGTCTGGCGAAGAGCGCCAACGCCGAGCTGCGCTATCGGGTCAACTACTCAGACCTGCTCGGGCTGCTCGGACGCTATCGGGATGCGGTGAGCGTCGCCGAAGAGGGGATGGCCCGGGCCCGGGCCTTCGGAGTCGAGCGCACGACCGGCGCCGTGATCACCCAGAACATGGCCGTGCCGCTGCTCGAACTCGGTGAGATCGAACGCGTCGAGGGGATGCTCGAACGGGAGCTCGCCCAGGGGACCCTGCGCATCTTCCACCTGTACTCGACCATGACGCGGGTGCGCGTGCTCGCCTGGCGAGGTCGGCACGACGAGGCTGCGGAGAACCTGCGTGCGTGGCATTCGGCATTCGTCGAGGCGAGCGGGGACGAGCGACAGATCTGGTACGACGAGGTGATGATGCGCGTCTCGGTGGCGCAGAGCCGGGGCGATTTCGCGGAGGCGCTCGACGAGATCGTGCGCATGCTCGACGATGCGGGCCCCGTCTGTCTGCACCAGAGGCGTCTGCTCCTCGAGGGCGGATGGATGATCGCCGAGCTTCGTGCGTCTGGCGGCGACGTCGATACCGCAGCCGAGGCGTTGCGTCGAGCCTGGTCGTCGCAGCCCGAACAGCTGCGGGGCGGAGCGTGGGAGGTGATCCTCGAGGCGCTGCTTGCCCGATCGATCCCCGCGCTGCGCGGCGCGGTCGCTGTGGTCGACCGCGACGACGTGCCCGTGACCTTCCGCGTGGTGGTCCGGCTCGAGCTCGCCCGACTGCTGGTCCACGAGGGGGAGCGCGCCGAGGCGGCATCCCTGCTCGAGCATGCTCTGCGTGAGGCCGCGCGCCTCGGACACGTCACGCTGCAGAGGATCGTCGGCGCGTTCGCGGTTGCGGCGGGTCTGGCGACCGTCGCATCCACCGGCTCTGTGGCCGGCTCTGTGGCGGGTGCATCGGCGGAGGTCGAGTCCCTGACAGCGCGCGAGAAGCAGGTTCTCGCGCTGATCGCCGAGGGGCTGAGCAACCGCCAGATCGGCGAGCGACTGTTCATCAGCGTCAAGACGGTGAGCGTCCACGTGTCGGCCGTCTTGCGCAAACTCGGGGTGAGCACGCGCACCGAGGCAGCCGTTCTGCAGCAGAATCCACCGTTCACGGCTGAACGTCAGCCTGCCGTGGTACGTTGATCAGGCGCGTGTGTCGGACGTTCCGTCACGGCGCAGGCCGCGCAAGCGGCCGTTGAAAACAGAAAGTAGAAAACACATGGCCACTGGCACTGTGAAATGGTTCAACGCGGAAAAGGGCTTCGGCTTCATCGCTCCCGATGACGGCACGGACGACCTTTTCGCCCACTACTCGGCAATCGCCGGCTCCGGTTTCAAGGAGCTCCGCGAGAACCAGAAGGTCGAATTCGACGCTGAGCGTGGCCCCAAGGGCATGCAGGCGGCGAACATCCGCGCTCTCTGAGCGCGCGCTGACTTCCTGAAGCCGGTCGGATCCTCACGGATCCGGCCGGCTTTCTGTGTGCCCGGGGCGACTGCCGGTTGCGTGGATGCCATGCGGGGTCGATTGTGCATCGGAACGCGGCGTTTGCGGTGCGCAACTGGCCCCGCATCGCCGGGCGCGGGGCGCGGGGCGGGGATGCCGTGCGGGATGCCGGGCGGGGATGCCGGGCGGGGTCGATTGTGCATCGGAACGCGGCGTTTGCGGTGCGCAACTGGCCCCGCATCGCCGGGCGCGGGGCGCGGGGCGGGGCGCGGGGAGGGGGCGCGGGGAGGGGCAAGGGGCCGGGATGCGGGCGGGGTCAGTACGGCACCCGAATGAGGTGGATGCGGTGCGCAACTGGCCCCGCACGAGGGACGACCATGCCGCTCGCCCAGGCGCCCAGAGATGAGGCTTGCCTAACTTTCTGTTAGATTAGGCCAGGCTTACCAAAGCCTGGCGCCCTTCTGCGCCGCACCCCCCATCCCAACCCGAAGGGAACGCCTGTGCGCACTTCTCGTCTTCTCGCCCTCGGCGTCGCCGCGGCCCTCGCCGTCGGCCTCACCGCCTGCGCGACTCCGTCGACCGGCACCGACTCGGACTCGGCCGGGGGCAACCCTGCTGACGACAGCGCCTTCCCCGTCACGGTCGAGCACGCGTACGGCGAGACCACGATCGAGGAGAAGCCCGAGCGCGTCGCGACCATCGCGTGGGCGAACCACGAGGTGCCGCTGGCCCTGGGCATCGTGCCCGTCGGCATGAGCAAGGCCACCTGGGGCGATGACGATGACAACGGCATCCTGCCCTGGGTCGAGGAGAAGCTCGAAGAGCTGGGCGGCGACGAGCCGGTGCTGTTCGACGAGTCCGACGGGATCGACTACGAGGCCGTCGCCGACACCCGCCCGGATGTCATCCTGGCGGCCTACTCCGGCCTGTCGCAGGAGGAGTACGACCAGCTCTCGAAGATCGCTCCGGTCGTCGCGTTCCCCGAGGTCAAGTGGGGCACCCCTCTCGACGACATGATCGAGCTGAACGCCAAGGCGCTCGGGCTCGAGGAGGAGGGCGACGCCCTCATCGACGAGCTCCACGCCGACGCCGAAGCCGCCCTCGAGGAGAACAGCGCGCTCAAGGACAAGAAGGTCCTGTTCGCCTACGTCGACCCGAGCGACCTCAGCCAGGTCGGCTACTACACCGCGATCGACACGCGCCCCGGCTACCTGCACGACGACCTCGGGCTGCCGCTCCCGTCGATCGTCGAGGAGAACGCCGACAGCGAGGAGTTCTACCTCTCCGTCAGCGCGGAGGAGGCCGACACATTCGACGATGTCGACGTCTTCGTGACCTACGGAGACGAGTCGCTCATCGACACCATGCAGGCCGACCCGCTGCTGTCGAAGATCCCCGCGATCGCCGAGGGCAACATCGTCATCCTTCCCGACTCCACGCCGATCGCAGCCTCGGCGAACCCGTCGCCGCTGTCGATCCAGTGGGGCCTGTCCGACTACCTCGGCCTGCTGGCGGCACCGCTCGCCGCGAAGTGACCGTCAGCGTCACCCTCGCGCACTGAGTCCTCGTGACCGCTGTCACCATCCCCGCGCCGGGCACCGCAGACCTGCGGCGCCCGGCGTGGGCGCGCACCCTCTGGCTGCTCGTCGGACTCGGCGTGCTCCTCGCACTCTGCATCCTGTCGATCTGCTTCGGCGTGCGCGCGGTGAGCATCGACGACATCTTCGCTGCCCTCGCGGGGCAGGATGACACGCTCGCGCAGGCCGCGATCGTCAAGCGCCTCCCGCGCACACTGCTCGCGATCCTCGTGGGTGCAGCCCTCGCGCTCTCCGGCGCGACGATGCAGGCGGTGACCCGCAACCCGATCGCCGACCCCGGCATCCTCGGGGTCTCGAACGGCGCATCGCTCGCCGTCGTCATCGGCCTCGCCTTCGTGGGGCTCAGCGACCCGTACAGCCAGATGACCCTCGCGATCGTCGGCGCGGCGATCGCCGCCACGTTCGTCTACACGGTCGGCTCGCTCGGACGCGGCGGCGCGACGCCGCTCAAGCTCGCCCTCGCCGGAGCCGCGACCTCCGCCGCATTCGCCTCATTGATCAGCGCGATCATGCTCCCCCGCGTCGACCTGCTGCAGGCCTTCCAGTCGTGGCAGATCGGCGGCGTCGGCGGAGCCGAATGGCCGCGCATCGCGATAACCGCCCCGGTGCTCGCGCTCGGTGCGCTCATCTGCTTCCTCAGTGCCCGCGGCATGAACTCCCTCGCCCTCGGCGACGACATGGCCAAGGGCCTCGGCGAGCACGTGTTCCGCACCCGCTTGATGTCGGCGCTCGGGGCGGTGATCCTCGCCGGAGCCGCGACCGCGATCGCGGGACCCATCGGCTTCGTCGGACTCGTCATCCCGCACGTCTGCCGGATGCTGATCGGCACCGACCACCGGTGGCTGCTGCCCTTCTCGGCCATGGCCGGGGCCGCGCTCCTCCTCGCGAGCGACGTCATCGGACGGGTGATCGCGCCCACCTCGGAGGAGATCCAGGTCGGCATCATCACCGCGATCATCGGCGCCCCGTTCTTCATCTGGATCGTCCGCCGACAGAAGGTGCGCGAACTGTGACCACCACGCATCCGACATCCGCATCGCCGACCCCGGCGGCGCCGGATCGCGCGCCCGACGGGATCGCCGCGATCGTGGCCGGTCGCCGTGCGCGTCACCGCCGCCACGCCGTCGCGACCATCGTGCTCGGCATCCTGCTGCTCGCCCTGTTCGCGGTGGCGCTGATGATCGGCAACACGTTCTATCCGCTCGACGAAGTCGTCCGCGTCATCCTCGGCCAGACCGTGCCGGGCGCATCGTTCACGGTGGGGGAGCTGCGCCTGCCCCGCGCCGTGCTCGCGGTCCTGTCGGGCATCGCGTTCGGCATCGCGGGCGTCTCGTTCCAGACGCTCCTGCGCAACCCGCTCGCGTCCCCCGACATCATCGGCATCTCCAACGGGGCCGGCGCCGCAGCAGTGCTCGCCATCGTCGTCCTCTCGCTGAACGGCCCGCTGGTGTCGCTGTTCGCGCTGGGCGGCGCCATCCTCACCGCCGGCGTCATCTACCTGCTGTCCCTCAAGAACGGCTTCGCCGGCACGCGGCTCATCCTGATCGGCATCGGGGTCGCGGCGATGCTGCAGAGCGTGATCTCGTATGTGCTCTCGCGCGCGGCGAGCTGGGACATCCAGACCGCGATGCAGTGGCTCACCGGCAGCCTCAACAACGCCTCCTGGGATCGGGTGGTGCCCCTCGCGATCGCCGCCGTCGTCATCCTGCCGCTGATGTTCTCGCAGGGCCGGGCGCTGGGTGCGCTGCAGCTCGGCGACGACTCGGCATCCGGTCTCGGGGTGCGCGTGAACGTCACCCGGCTGCTGTTCATCCTGGGCGCTGTCGCGATGCTCGCGTTCGCGACGGCCGCCACCGGACCCATCGCGTTCGTGGCGTTCATGGCGGGGCCCATCGCCGCGCGCATCACCGGACCCGGCGCGAACCTGCTGCTGCCGAGCGCCTTCGTGGGTGCGGTGCTGGTGCTGGGCAGCGACCTGCTCGGCCAGTTCGCGTTCGGCGAGCGCTACCCCGTGGGCGTCATCACCGGCGTGCTCGGTGCCCCGTACCTCATCTATCTGCTCGTCCGCTCCAACCGCTCGGGAGGCTCACTGTGACCGAGGCGCACACCCTGACGGCCGAGGCCGTCACCCTCGCCTACGGCGACCGCACGATCATCGAGGGCCTCGACCTCGCGATCGCCCCCGGCAAGATCACGACGATCGTCGGCGCGAACGGATGCGGCAAGTCGACCCTGCTGCGCTCGCTCGCCCGCCTGCTCTCTCCGACCGCCGGGCAGATCGTGCTCGACGGCAAGTCGGTACATGCGCGACCCACCAAGGAGGTCGCACGGATCCTGGGGCTGCTGCCGCAGTCGCCGGTCGCCCCTGAGGGGATCGCCGTCGCCGATCTCGTCGGTCGGGGCCGGCATCCGCATCAGAAGATGCTCGCGCGGTGGAGCGCCCACGACTACGAGGTCGTGGCGGATGCTCTCGCCGCCACCGGCACCACGGACCTCGCCGACCGCAGCGTCGACGAGCTCTCAGGCGGCCAGCGTCAGCGCGTGTGGATCGCCATGGCGCTCGCGCAGGAGACCGACATCCTGCTGCTCGACGAGCCGACCACGTTCCTCGACGTCGCCCATCAGGTCGAGGTCCTCGATCTGCTCACCGACCTGAGCGTCTCGCGCGGCACCACGATCGTCATGGTGCTGCACGATCTCAACCTCGCCGCGCGGTATTCCGACGAGCTCGTCGCGATGAAGGAGGGCAGGGTGCACGCCACCGGCGCTCCGCAGGATGTCGTGACCGCCCAGCTCGTCGAGGAGGTCTTCGACCTCGCGAACCAGATCACCATCGACCCGGTCTCCGGGAAGCCGATGGTCACCCCGATCGGAAGGCATCATGTCCGCTGAGACCACCACCGAACGCCCGACCTACGTGCTGGCACGCGCCGAGGTGCGCGCGGTCGACCGCGTCTCGCCGAACTTCGTGCGGGTCACACTCGGCGGCGACGAGCTGTTCGAGTTCGGCACACCGGGTGACGTCTTCGACTCGCGCATCAAGATCGTCTTCCCGCCGGCATCCGGCGTCCTGCCCACCCTCGATCGCGAGACCGGGGACTGGTGGGGATCGTATCTCGCCGTGCCGGAGGAGGAGCGCGGATCGATGCGCACGTACTCCGTACGGGACCTGCGGGTGACGGATGCGGGCACGGAGCTGGATGTCGACTTCGTGCTGCACCTGGCGCCGGGGCTCTCCGGTCCGGCGTCGCGCTGGGCGGATGCGGCCGCCGTCGGCCAGGAGCTGTTCGTCGTCGGACCCCGCCGCGGGGTTCCGGCCGCCGCGCACGGCGGCGCCGAGTACGAGCCGGGCACCGCGTCATCCGTGCTGCTCGCCGGCGACGAGACCGCGGCGCCCGCCATCGCGCGCATTCTCGAAGACGCTCCGAGCGATGTGAAGGGCTGCGCGTTCATCGAGGTGCCGTCGCCCGCGGACATCCTGCGCATCGACGTGCCCGCCGGGGTCGAGGTGCACTGGCTGCCGCGCGATGTCGGCGAGCCGCACGGCGTGCGCCTGATCCCGGCCGTGCTCGAGTACCTCGGCGATGCGGATGCCGCCGATGAGATCGACGTGAAGGACATCGACACCGAGGACCTGCTCTGGGAGACCCCCGACTACTCGGGTCTCGGCGAGGAGATCGCGGAGGCGGATGCTCCCGCCGAGCGCTACTTCTGGATCGCGGGGGAGAGCGGTGTCGTCACGACGCTGCGCCGACACCTGGTCAAGGACCTGGGCATCGACCGCTCGCAGGTGGCCTTCATGGGCTACTGGCGACGCGGCGTCGCCATGCGCGGCTGAACCCGCCCGCTTCGGCGCTCGGATCGAAGGAGGGCGCTCGGATCGAAGGAGGGCGCTCGTGCCGAGGGAGGGCGCTCGTACCGAAGGAGGGCTCTCGTACCGAAGGAGGGCGCTCGGATCGAAGGAGATCGCTCATAACGAAGGAGATCGCTCGTAACGAAGGAGATCTCTCGTACCGAAGGAGATCGCTCATAACGAAGGAGCGGATGCCGGATGCGGTCCTTCGGGGCGCGAGATCTCCTTCGGAGCGTGAGGGGTAGCCGAGGCCGAGGCTACTCGGCGTACACGTTCTCGGAGATCCGAGTCATCCCCTCGGGAGCCGGCGAGCCGTCCGGGGTGAGCTCGAACGTGTGACCGAAGCTGCTGAGCCGGGTCGGCAGGCCCCCGCACGCGATGGCCCATTCCTCGTCCGGGTCGGCGATCGCGATGAGACAGGCCGGGGAATCGATGCCCTTCGCGACCCAAAGCGAGACGCCATCGTGCTCGCCGACGTAGCGGCTCGTCGCCGTGTCGACCGGGTCGTACGAGTCGGCTTCGAGCGGCGGCAGCTCGTCCTCGGCCTCCCGCTCGGTCTCGAGCACCGCGAGATTCGGCGATGAGAAGCTGCATCCCGTCAGCATCACCGCAGCGATGAGGGCGAGTGCGGATGCTGTCAGACGAGTGCGGCGGCTCATCGCCCCATCCTGTCGCACCAGATCGACCCGTAGGGGCGCCGCGCGCAGCATCCGCCGTAGGCTCCGCCCGTCGGCACGCCGGCCGCCCCGTCCGCCGGCAGCCCCGGAACAGGACGACCGCTCCGCCGCCGGCAGCCCGGAAGAGGACGACCGCCTCGTCCGCCGGCAGTCCCAGAACAGGACGACCGCCCCGTCCGCCGGCAGTTCCAGAACAGGACGACCGCCCCGTCCGCCGGCAGTCCCAGAACAGGACGACCGCCCCGGATCAGGAGGATCTGCGTGATCCTGTCCTGATGCGGAGCGGTCGGCCTGTTTTCGGCGGTGACTACTTGCTGAGGAAGTCCTTCAGCGCGGCGTTGACCTCGTCGGCGTGGGTCCAGAGCAGACCGTGGGGTGCGCCCTCGACCTCGACGTACGTCGCCGCGGGAACGGCCTGGTGGAATCGGCGGGCCGTGGCGTCGATCGGCAGGATGTTGTCCTTCGTGCCGTGCAGGATGAGGGTGGGCTTGCCGGCGTCGCGCACGGCGTCGACGTCGCCGCGGAAGTCCTCGATCCAGGTCGGGACGACCGCGTAGGCCGCGACCGGAGCGCTGGTGACGGAGAGGTTCCAGTTCGCGTCGACGACCTGCTGGCTGATGCGGGTGCCGAGGTTCTCGTCGAGGTTGTAGAAGTTCTTGTAGAAGTCGGTGAACCAGGCGTAGCGGTCGCCCTTGGCTGCGGCCTCGATGCCGTCGAAGACCTCCTGCGGCACGCCTTCGGGGTTGTCGTCGCGCTGCACGAGGAACGGCTCGAGCGAGGCGAGGAAGGCGAGCTTGGCGACCCGGTCGTGGCCGTAGGTGCCGACGTAGCGGGCGAGTTCGCCGGTGCCCATCGAGAAGCCGACGAGCACGACGTCGCGCAGGTCGAGGGTCTCGAGCACCGTGTTGAGGTCGGCGGCGAAGGTGTCGTAGTCGTATCCGGTGCCGACCTTCGAGGACTGCCCGAAGCCGCGGCGGTCATACGTGATGACCCGGTAGCCCTGGGCGAGCAGCTCGCGGGTCTGGCGCTCCCAGCTGTGGCCGTTCAGCGGGTACCCGTGGATCAGGACGACGGGCTGGCCCGAACCCTGGTCTTCGTAGTAGAGCTCGATCGGGGTGCTGTTCTCGTTTCCGGCGGTGATGTAGCCCATGGTCCTGATCCTTTCGGTGCGGTGAGAACGATCGTTCTCGCTCGATGTCTTCACTGTAGAGAACGCTCGTTCTCGTGTCAAGTACACTGGGAGGATGACCGAGGAAACGGTACGTGAACAGATCCTTGCGGCGGCCGACGAGCTCTACTACCGCAAGGGATACGCCGCTGTCGGCATGGACGAGCTGCGTGCGGCGGCCGGCGTGTCGCTGCGTCGCCTCTATGCCCTCTTCCCATCGAAGACCGACATCGTCACCGCCGTCCTCGCGCGCAAGCACGCCGAATGGGAGTCGGGTCTGACGGGGGCGGTGGCGGATGCCGGGGCAGACCCCCGCGATCGCCTGCTCGCCGTGTACGGCTACCTCGAGAACTGGTTCTGCACCGACGACTTCCGCGGCTGCGCCTTCATCAACGCCTTCGGCGAGCTCGGCGGCACGAACCCGGAGGTGGCGACCATCGTGCGCGACCACAAGGCGTCGTTCCAGGCGTACATGGCCGACCTGGTCGTGGCCGCCGGCGCACCCGCATCCCTCGCGGCCCAACTGTCGATCCTCGCCGAGGGGGCGCAGAGCACGGCGGCGATCGCCGCCGATCCGCAGGTCGCGGTGCAGGCGCGCAATGCCGCCGAGGTGCTGATCGACGCCGCCGTCGCCGCCTGACCCGCGGCGGGCCTGCTCTGCGCTCGGCTCCATCGGGGCGATCTTCCCGTTCGTGCTTCCCTGTTGCCCGCCACCGCCGTCCTTTCTCCATAACTCCGGAGATCGGCGCGAGGTGGCGGGCACAGCCGACGGGGTGGCGGATCTGCACGCGTATCTTCGGAGTTGTGGATCTGCGTCGCGCCCGCCCTGAGCCTGGGGACGCAGGGTTTTTGCTAGCTTGGCTAGTCTTTTGGCACTGCCCTGTCAAGGCTGGTGCGTTTCCGCGCTCGCGCGCGTAAGTTGCGGAACATGGAATCCCGGACGAAGGACATCGCCCGCCAGACGATCATCATCGCCTCGGCCGCTTTCATGCTGATCGCGGCCGCCGTCGGTTCCGGCGCCTTCGGCGGCACCTCGGTCAGCGAGCTGCAGGACGGTGCGCTGTCGGCGCAGGGTTCCTATCTCGCTCCGGCGGGGCCGGCCTTCTCGATCTGGTCGCTGATCTACCTCGGCCTGATCGCCTACACGGTGTGGCAGGCCCTCCCGGCACAGCGTGCCGACGAACGGCAGCGCGCGGTCGGCGGGTGGATCGCGGCATCCATGATCCTCAACGGCCTCTGGCTCGTGACCGCGCAGTTCTGGTCGCTCCCGATGACGGTCCTCGTGATCGCCCTGCTGCTCGCAACCCTTGCTCGCGTGATCGTGATCCTCGGACGCAGCCGAGCCCGCACCTGGCCCGAGCGGATCGTCGTGGACGGCGCCAACGGTCTGCACTTCGGCTGGGTCACCATCGCGACGGTCGCCAACACCACCGCCTGGCTGACACAGATCGCTCCCGCCGCGTGGGCGGAGCAGGCCGAGATCTGGGCGATCGCCGTGCTGGCCGTCGTCCTGGTGATCGGCGTCACCAGCGCGCTCGTGACCAAGCGCATCGCACCCGCCCTCGCGACGGCCTGGGGACTCGGATGGCTGGCTGTCGGCCGATTCACGGGCGAACCCGAGAGCACCGTCACGGGAATCGCCGCGATCGTGGTGGCCATCGCGCTGGTCGCTGCGGGCGGCTGGGGACTGCTGCGCAAGCCGCGGGCCGAAATCGCGCTCTGATCGCCGTGCGTTCAGGTTCACGACTCAGCATGAGTGTGAGGCAGACGAGCGAAACCTGCTGATCTCGGACGCCGACCGCAGTTTCGTGCTGAGTTGTGAACCGCGCCGGGCGGCCATGCCGGATACCCGCAGGGCGACGCACACGGCGGGCCCCTCGGTGCGAAAACAGGACGACCGATCGGGATCAGGACCATCCGGCGAAATCTCTCCTGATCTCAGCCGGTCCTCCTGTCCTCGCGCACCGAAAGCTCAGGCTCAAGGCACCAGTCGGTCCTCCTGTCCTCGCGCACCGAAAGCTCAGGCTCAAGGCACCAGTCGGTCCTCCTGTCTTCGCGCACCGGGAGGTCGGGCGCAGAGCACCAGTCGGTCCTCCTGTCCTCGCGCACCGAAAGGTCAGGCTCAGAGCACCAGCCGGTTCTCCTGACCTCGCGCACCGAGAGCACCGGCTCAGAGCACCACCCGGTTCTCCTGACCTCGCGCACCGAGAGGGACGGGCTCAGAGCACCAGCCGGTAGCCCATCCCCGACTCGGTCAGCAGGTGCGCGGGGGCGCTGGGCTCCGCCTCGAGCTTCTTGCGCAACTGCGACATGTACAGCCGCAGGTAGCCCGAGTCCGACACCTGCTCACTGCCCCAGATCTCCTTGAGCAGGTCCTGACGGGTGACCAGGGCGCCGGGATGCCGCGCGAGGTGCTCGAGCATGCGCCACTCCGTCGGCGTCAGGTGCACGCGCGCACCGGCGCGGGTGACGGTCTTCGTCGCGAGGTCGACCACCACGTCCCCGAACCCGACGGTGGATTCCCCACCCGCAGGCGCCGCTCGACGCGACAGCGCCCGCAGCCGGGCGAGCAGCTCGTCGACCTGGAAGGGCTTGGTGACGAAGTCGTCGGCTCCGGCATCCAGGGCTTCGACCTTGTCGGCAGACCCGGTGCGGCCGGAGACCACGATGATCGGGACGGTCGTCCAGCCGCGCAGTGCCTGGATGACCTCGATGCCGTCGAGACGCGGCATGCCGAGGTCGAGCATGATCAGGTCGGGATGCGTCTGGGCGGCGGCGGCCACAGCGGCGGCACCGTCGGGCGCGACGACGACCTCGTATCCGTGGGCGGCGAGCGTGATGCGCAGCGCGCGCACCATCTGCGGGTCGTCGTCGGCGATGAGGAGCTTCACTCCGCCTCCTCCTGCGTGAGATCGGGCTCTCCCGCGAGGGGCAGGGAGATGACCATGGTGAGTCCACCGCCGGGGGTGTCCTCGGGTGTCAGGGTGCCGCCCATGCCTTCGGCGAATCCGCGCGACAGAGCGAGGCCGAGCCCCAGCCCCGTCGTGTTGTCGGTGTCGCCGAGCCGCTGGAAGGGCTGGAAGATCTGATCGCGTTTCTCGGCGGGAACGCCGGCACCGCGGTCGATGATGCGGATCTCGGCGTGGTCGCCGATCGTGCTCGTCGACACGATCACCCGGCTGTCGGCGGGCGCGTGTCGGTGCGCGTTCGCGATGACGTTCACGAGCACGCGCTGCAGCAGCACCGGATCGGCCGACACGGCGGGCAGCTCGGCGTCGAGCGCCAGTTCGAGATCCGACGGGCCGAGGCCGAGCTCGTCGACCGCCGCGAGCACGGGGCCTGCGATGTCGAGGCGCATGGTCGAGACCGCGAGAACTCCGGCCTGCACCCGGCTGACGTCGAGCAGGTCGGTCACGAGCGACGACAGCGTGGCGAGGCTCTCGTCGGCGGTCGCGAGCAGTTCCTCCCGATCGGATGCCGACAGCGAGTGCGCCCCGCGAAGACCGCCGATCGCGGCGACGGCCGAGGCGAGCGGGCGACGCAGGTCGTGGCTGACGGCGGAGAGCAGGGCGCTGCGCACCTGGTCGGTCTCGGCGAGCGCGGCGACCTCGCGCGCCGTGGCACGCAGGTCGGTGTGCTCGATCGCCGCCGCCAGCTGCGCGACGATCGCGTCGAGCAGGCGCCGGGCGGGGGTGTCGAGGGGTTCGCCGTGCAGTTCGAGAACGGCGGGAGCCGAGCCGCCGGCCCCGCCGGCCGCTCCGCCGCCGACCGGGATCGAGGTGGACCGCCCGTCGGGGACGGGTTCTCCGTCGCTGGCGAGCACCTCGCCGTCGGCGGTGAGAAGCCGCACCCCGGTGAGCCCGAACGCCTCACGCGTGCGGCTGACGAGAGCGAGCACGGCGTTGTCGCCGCGCAGCACGTTGCCGGCCACCGCGGCGAGCAGCTCGGCCTCCGCCGCAGCGCGCTGAGCCGTGCGCGCGCGGCGGGCCGCCTGGTCGACGATGATGCTCACGAGCACCGCGATGACGACGTAGAGGGCGAGCGCGAGCACGTGCAGCGGATGTGCGATCGTGATCGTGAACTGCGGCGCGACGAACAGGAAGTCCAGGGTGATGCCCGAGAGCACGGCCGCGAAGACAGCCGGTCGCACCCCGCCGATGAGCGCCACGACCACGACGAGCAGCTGATAGGCGAGCACCTCGGCCGTGATCGACTCGGGGCTGCGGAAGGTGAACAGCAGCCACGAGAGCAGCGGTCCGAACACCAGGGCGATGACGAAGCCGAGCACCTGCCGTCGCCAGCCCAGGGCGCCGCCGGTGATGCGGGGCAGCGCGACCCTCCCTCCGGCGGCGGCGTGGGTGACGATGTGCACGTCGATGTCGCCGGATCGGCGAATGACCTCCGAGCCGATGCCCGGGCCGGTCAGCGCCGCCGCGAGTCGGCCGCGCCGGCTGACGCCGATGACGAGCTGGGTGGCATCCGCCACCTGCGCGAACTCCACGAGCGTGCCCGGGATGTCGTCCCCGACGATCTGGTGGAAGCTGCCGCCGAGCGACTCGACCAGGGACCGCTGTGCGGCGAGCGCTCCGGGGGTCTCGTCGCGGAGGCCGTCCTGCGTGGCCACGTGCACGGCCAGCAGCTCGCCGCCGGCCGATCGTGCGGCGATCCGCGCGCCTCGTCGCAGCAGCGTCTCGCCCTCGGGTCCGCCGGTGAGGGCGACGACCACCCGCTCGCGGGCCTGCCAGGTGCCCTCGATGCCGTGGTCGGCGCGGTAGCTGCGCAGGGCGCTGTCGACCTCGTCGGCGAGCCAGAGCAGCGCGAGCTCGCGAAGGGCCGTGAGGTTGCCGAGGCGGAAGTAGTTCGAGAGTGCGGCGTCGATCCGCTCGGCCGGATAGACGAGACCGGCGGAGAGACGGTCGCGCAGCGACTGCGGTGCGAGGTCGACGACCTCGATCTCGTCGGCCGCGCGCACCACGGCATCCGGGATCGTCTCCTGCTGCGCGATGCCGGTGATCTTCTCGACCACGGCGTTGAGCGATTCGATGTGCTGCACGTTCACCGTGGTGACGACGTCGATCCCCGCATCCAGCAGGGCGCGCACGTCCTGCCAGCGCTTCGGATGGGCGGACCCGGGGGTGTTCGTGTGGGCGAGCTCGTCGACCAGCGCGATCTCGGGTCGGCGCGCGAGCACGGCATCCAGATCCATCTCGCTCAGCGGCACGCCGCGGTGCAGATCGGTGCGGCGGGGGACCTCGGGGATGCCGATCGTCTGCGCCGCGGTCGCCGCCCGCTCATGCGTCTCGACGATCGCGATCACGACGTCGCGGCCCTCGTCGAGCAGGCGGCGCCCCTCGACGAGCATCTCGAACGTCTTGCCCACGCCGGGGGCTGCGCCGAGCAGCACGCGGAGTCGGCCGCGCCGCGGCATCCGCTCTGCCGTCATCAGCCCTCCTGCTCATCGAGCGCGAGATTGAGTTCGGCGACGTTGATGCGTTCTGCGCCGAGGAATCCCAGATCCCGCCCTTGAATCCTAGACTCCACGAGGTCGCGCACCTGCTGCTCGGGTATGCCCCGTTCGGCTGCCACCCGAGGCACCTGCAGCAGCGCGTAGGCGACGCTGATATGCGGGTCGAGGCCCGAGCCCGAAGCGGTCACGGCGTCGGCCGGCACGGCGTCGGCGCTCACCCCCTCGCGCTCGGCGATGGCGGCCCGGCGGTCGCCGATCGCCGCGACGAGGTCGGGGTTCTCCGGGCCCAGGTTGCTGCCGCTGGACGCGGCTCCGTCGTAACCGTCGCCGGCGGCGGACGGGCGCGACTGGAAGTACTCGGGCAGCGCCTCGCCGTCGGCATCCGTGAAGGACTGGCCGATCAACGCGCTCCCCTTGTCGTCGGCCAGCGACGAGCCGTTCGCCTGGTACGGAAGCAGCAGCTGGCCGATGCCGGTGACGACGAGCGCGTAGCCGACGCCGAGCACGAGGGTGAGCACGAGCATCGCGCGGATGGCGACGCCGGCCGTGCGGACGGCGGTGCGGGAGGAGGACATGGGAGGCCTTTCGATGCGAGAAGGACGAGGACGGATGCCGGTCAGAAGCCGGGGATGAGGGTGATGAGGAGATCGATCAGCTTGATGCCGATGAACGGCGCGATCACTCCGCCCAGGCCGTAGACGAGCAGGTTCCGCTGCAGGATCTGCGAGGCGCTCGCCGGCCGGTACTTCACGCCGCGCAGGGCGAGCGGGATGAGGAAGACGATCACGATGGCGTTGAAGATGATCGCGCTGGTGACGGCGGATGCCGGCGAATGCAGCTGCATGATGTTGAGCACCGCGAGCCCGGGGAAGACGCCCATGAAAATCGCCGGGATGATGGCGAAGTACTTGGCGATGTCGTTCGCGAGGGAGAACGTCGTGAGGGCGCCGCGGGTGATGAGGAGCTGCTTGCCGATGCGCACGATGTCGATGAGCTTGGTCGGGTCGGAGTCGAGGTCGACCATGTTGCCGGCCTCCTTCGCGGCCGACGTGCCGGTGTTCATCGCGACGCCGACGTCGGCCTGAGCCAGCGCCGGAGCGTCATTCGTGCCGTCGCCGGTCATGGCGACGAGTCGGCCGCCCTCCTGCTCGCGCTTGATCAGCTCGAGTTTCTGCTCGGGCGTCGCCTCGGCGAGGAAGTCGTCGACTCCGGCCTCCTTCGCGATCGCGGCGGCCGTCAGCGGGTTGTCGCCCGTGATCATGACCGTGCGGATGCCCATGCTGCGCAGTTCCTCGAACCGCTCCCGCAGGCCGTCTTTCACGATGTCCTTGAGGTGCACGACGCCGAGCACCTCACCGGTTCCCGCCGCACGCGTCACGGCGACCACGAGCGGGGTGCCGCCGCTCGAGGCGACGCCGTCGACGAGGCCGGTGAGTTCGGCATCCGCTCCGAGCCCGAGCCAGGCGCTGACCGCCGATCCGGCGCCCTTCCGGATCTGCGTGCCGTCCGGCAGGTCGAGGCCCGACATGCGGGTCTGCGCGGTGAACGGCACGATGACCGCATCCGCCGGTTCCTCGACCCGGATGCCGTGCGCCGCGGCCAACTCGACGATCGAGGCGCCCTCCGGAGTGGGGTCGGCGAGGGATGAGAGGGCAGCGACACGCAGCAGCTCGTCGGGGTCGACCCCTGCGAGGGGCAGCACCTCGTGCGCGCGGCGGTTGCCGTACGTGATCGTGCCGGTCTTGTCGAGCAACAGCGTCGTGACGTCGCCGGCGGCCTCGACCGCGCGGCCCGACATCGCGAGTACGTTGCGCTGCACGAGACGGTCCATCCCCGCGATGCCGATGGCCGAGAGCAGGGCGCCGATCGTGGTGGGGATGAGGCAGACCAGCAGAGCGATGAGCACCGGGATGCTGACGGGCGAGGCCGCATACGACGCGATCGGGTTGAGGGCGAGCACCACCACGACGAACACGATCGACAGGCTCGCGAGCAGGATGTTCAGCGCGATCTCGTTCGGTGTGCGCTGGCGGCTGGCGCCCTCGACGAGCGCGATCATCCTGTCGACGAAGGTCTCGCCGGGCTTCGAGGTGATGCGCACCACGATGCGGTCCGACAGCACCCGGGTGCCTCCGGTGACGGCGCTGCGGTCGCCGCCGGACTCGCGGATGACCGGGGCGCTCTCGCCCGTGATCGCCGACTCGTCGACGGTCGCGATGCCCGCGATGATGTCGCCGTCGCCCGGGATCAGCTCGCCCGCGGTGACGATCACGATGTCGTCGCGCTGCAGCTCCGCCGACGAGACGTCGACCGTCTCGGTGCGGTCGGCCGCGGCATCCGCACCCGCGTCGTATCCGACGACGCGGCGGGCCATCGTGCTGGTGCGGGTCTTGCGCAGGCTCGCGGCCTGAGCTTTGCCGCGCCCCTCGGCGACCGACTCGGCGACGTTCGCGAACAGCACAGTCAGCCACAGCCAGATCGCGATGCCCCAGGTGAAGGGGGCGGGCACGGGTGTGCCGCCGGAGTCTGCCGGGCCGCCGAGGAACGGCTCGGCGATCGCGAGCACCGTGGTGAACGCGGCGCCGACCCAGACGAGGAGCATCACGGGGTTGCGCACGAGCGACGCCGGGTTGAGCTTGCGCAGGGCGCCGGGCAGGGCCTGGGTCAGCTGCGCCCAGCCGAACGAGCGGGGCGGTTCGGTGGAGGAGGGCGTGGATGCCGCGGCATCCTGCTGTTCCGATGGCGTGGTGGTGAGGGTCATGTCAGACCAGTCCTTCAGCGAGGGGTCCCAGCGCGAGCACGGGGAAGTAGGTGAGTGCCGTGATGATGACCGTGACGGCGGCGAGGAGGCCGACGAACTGCGCTCGATGGGTCGGGAGCGTGCCCGTGTTCTCCGGCACGCGCTGCTGCGCGGCGAAGGATCCGGCGAGAGCCAGGACGAGCACGATCGGGAGGAACCGGCCGAGCAGCATCGCGACGCCCAGTGCGGTGTTGAACCACGGGGTGTTCGCGGTCAGCCCGGCGAAGGCGGAGCCGTTGTTGTTCGCCGCCGAGGTGAAGGCGTAGAGCACCTCGCTCATGCCGTGCACCCCGGGGTTGAGGATGCTGGTCGCCTCGACGTCCGCCCGGATGCCGGGGACCGCGAAGCTCAGCGCCGTGCCGATCAGCACGAGAGTCGGCGTCACGAGGATGTACAGGCTCGCGAGCGTGATCTCCTTCGGGCCGATGCGCTTGCCGAGGTATTCCGGAGTGCGACCGACGAGCAGCCCGCCGACGAACACCGCGATGATCGCGAGCACGAGCATGCCGTAGAGGCCGGAGCCGACACCGCCGGGGGCGACCTCGCCGAGCATCATGTTGAGCATCGGCATCATGCCCCCGAGCGCCGTGTACGAATCGTGCATCGAGTTCACCGCGCCGGTCGACGTCAGCGTGCTCGCGCTGCCGAACAGGGTGGAGCCGAGGATGCCGAAGCGCACCTCCTTGCCCTCCATCGCCGCGCCCGCGAGCTCCGGAGCGGAGCCGCGCCCCGCGAGTTCCAGGGCCGACAGGGCGAAGGTCGAGATCAGGAAGATCGTTCCCATCACGGCGGCGATCGCGTAGCCCTGACGGTTGTCGCCGATGAGGCGGCCGAAGGTGCGGGGGAGCGAGAACGGGATCACGAGGATGAGCAGGATCTGGAGCATGCTGGTCCAACCGGTCGGGTTCTCGAACGGATGCGCCGAGTTGGCATTGAAGAAGCCGCCGCCGTTGGTGCCGAGCAGCTTGATGGCCTCCTGCGAGGCGACGGGCCCGCCGGGAATGCTCTGGGTGCCGCCGGACACGGTGGTCACATCGGTGAAGCCGGCGAAGTTCTGCACCACGCCGCCTGCGATCAGCGCGATCGCGGCGAGCAGGGCGATCGGCAGCAGGATGCGTCCGAGACCGCGGATCAGGTCGACCCAGAAGTTGCCGATCGTGGTCGACCCGCGGCGAGCGAGACCCCGGATCAGCGCGACGGCCACGGCCAGGCCGACGGCGGCCGAGACGAAGTTCTGCACGGTGAGTCCCGCGAGCTGGACGGTGTAGCCCATGGTCTGCTCGGGTGAGTAAGACTGCCAGTTGGTGTTCGCGACGAACGACGCGGCGGTGTTGAACGCGAGCCCCTCCGGCACGGCCGGGAGCCCGAGCGACTCGGGCAGGAAGCCCTGCAGTCGCTGCAGCCCGTAGACGAGCAGGAGCCCTGTGACCGAGAACGCGAGGACGCTGCGAGCGTAGGCCCGCCAGGTCTGCTCGGATGCCGGGTCGACGCCGATCAGACGGTAGAGGCCCCGCTCGACCTTCAGGTCACGCGGCGTGCGGAAGACGTGCGCCATGTAGTCGCCCATCGGGCGGTACAGCAGCACGAGAGCGACGATGAGGACGGCGGCCTGCAGGATGCCGAACCACAGTTCGGTGCCGGCGCCCATCAGAACTTCTCCGGGGCGACGAGCGCCACGACCAGGTAGACGACGGCGGCCACGGCGAGGGCGGCGGCGATGATCTCGAAGACGATCATCGTCGCTCCACCCCCGCAGCGATCAGGGAGACCAGGGCGAACAGCGCGAGAGTCAGCGCGATGTAGAAGATGTCGAGCACGAGACTCGATACAACTCTCTCCCCAGGCGCAGAATATCGATCCTCACGCTTTGCCTACGGGACCGTGCGGGATGCATACGGGATGCTCACGATTGCGCTCCTGCGAAGATCTTTCCGCGCTGCTGTCGCATCCGCCCCCTGCCGTTCGTGGTGAAGGTGAAGGGCGGCCGATCGGCTGTCCTCGACCACGACGGCAGGGGGATGACGTGTACAACGATCCGATGGTGGCGAACCTGGTCTACCGGCTCGAGGCGGAGGAGGCCGACGAGCAGATCGCGCGACGGCGCGCGGCTCTCCAGCATCCGGGACTGGTCCGGCGGCCGTCACTCGGGACTCGCGTCCGCTGCCTGTGGGCCCGCATCGCTTCCCGTGGGAACGGGGAACCGGGATGATCGTCCTGGAGGCAGGGCCGGAGCAGGCTCTGCGGGAGCGGGCGGAGGAGATCACGGATGCCGCGGAGCCGGGACTCGATGGAGAGACCTTCGTGAGCCTCGACGTCGAGGCGCGCGTCACGCAGGTGTACCGGGAGGAGTGGGCGCGGATCGTGGCGGGTCTCACGCGTCGGTGCGGCGACCTCGATCTCGCCGAGGAGATGACCGCCGACGCCTTCGCCGCGGCAGCGGAGCGCTGGCCGGAGGAAGGCGTGCCGCCGAACCCGGCCGGCTGGATCACCACCACCGCCTATCGCAAGGCGATCGATCGTCTCCGCCGCGAGTCGTTCCGCGACGCCAAGCACCGGGAGGCGCTGATGCTGCACGATCCCGAGCCGGCCGAGCCGACCGGAGTCATCGAGGATGACCGCCTCCGGCTGCTGTTCACGTGCTGCCACCCGACCCTGTCCCTCGAGGCGCGCGTCGCCCTGACCCTGCGGATCGTCGGCGGTCTCACGGTCGAGGAGATCGCGCGGGCCTTCCTCATCGGGGAATCCGCCGTCCGGCAGCGGATCACCCGCGCGAAGGCGAAGATCAAGAACGATCGGATCCCGTATCGGGTGCCGGCCGCCCAGGATCTGCGCGCCCGGATCGACGGCGTGCTCGCGGTGCTCTATCTCATCTTCACCGAGGGCCACTTCGCCTCGGGTCCCGATACGCCGCCGCTGCGCGACGAACTGACCACCGAGGCGATCCGACTCACGCGCCTGGTGCGCGAGCTCCTGCCCGACGACGCCGAGGTCACCGGTCTGCTGGCGCTGATGCTGCTCACGCAGTCACGCGCCGCGGCCCGGCTCTCCGACGAGGGCGAGCTCGTGCGCCTGGACGAGCAGGACCGGACGAGGTGGGATCGGGGGCTCATCGAGGAAGGCACAGCCCTCCTCGAGCGGATGCCGGACTCCGGGCGCGGGCGGTACGCGCTGCTCGCCGCGATCAACGCCGTGCATGTCGGGGCAGCGCACGCGGCCGACACCGACTGGGCGCGGATCGTCGGCCTGTACGAGCGGATGGAGCGCATCGACCCGAGCCCGGCCGTCACCCTCGCCAAGGCGGTCGCTCTCGCGGAGCGCGACTCTCCCGAGGAGGCCCTCGTGCTCGTGGAGTCGCTGCGCGCCCCGCTCGAGGATTTCCACGGCTTCCACGTGACCCGTGCGGAGCTCCTGCGTGCCGTCGGCAGAGCGACCGAGGCACGTATCGCGTACGAGCGGGCGATCACCCTGGCGGACAACACCGCCGAGATCGCCCACCTGACCCGGCGTCGCGACGATCTCGCGGCGCCATCCCCTCCCGGAGAGTCCGGGCGCACACCGAACGGAGAGAGCCGATGACCAGCAAGTACCTCGTGATCCACATGACCGACCCGACCGGCGGCACCATGCCGCAGGGCGAGGACCAGCGTCTGCTGGAGGACTGGGCGGACGAGGGGAGGTCTGCCGGGAGTCTGGGCGAGGGCGCGCCGGTCGCCGGTGCCGAGGAGGCGAAGTCGGTCGCCGTCCGGGACGGGAAGGTGCTCGTCACCGACGGACCGTTCCCGGAGTTCAAGGAGTGGTTCGCCGGCTACGACATCGTCACCGCGGAGTCGATCGACGAGGCCGCGAGCTTCATGGCGAAGCATCCGACCGCCGTGATGGGGCGGATCTACATCCTGCCGGTCGTGAAGCTGCCCTGGGATCAGGACTGAGCGCGCGCCCTGCCGTCGGCGTTCTTCGGGGCGCCGACGACGGGGCGGATCAGCGGGTCGGCCACTCCTCCGCGAGGATGCCGTAGCTCATCCCATCGAGCCACTCGCCCGAGCGGTGCAGCGCCGTCCTGCGGCTGAACTCCTCCCGGCGCATGCCGAGTCGCTCCATCAGCCGCCACGACGGCTCGTTGTCGGCGAAGCATCCGGCGTGCACGCGGCGCAGGCCCAGCGGTCCGAAGCACACGTCGATCACCGCTCTGATCGCCTCCGTCGCGTAGCCGCGTCCCGTGTGCGCGGGGTCCAGGACCCACCCGAGCTCGGCCTCGACGCCCTTCGCCGCATCGGCGACCTCGAGCTGCGCCCACGCATCCCCGAGCTTGATCATGATGTCGCCGATCGGCACGGGCGCGGTCGCGGGGTCCGGCAGCAGTTCGAGGATGTGCATCGCGGCGAGCCGCTCGGGGTCGAGGTAGCGCTCCCGGAAGGCCTCGATCGTGTCGGGTGCGAGTCCGAGCCAGCGGTTGACGTCGGGGAGCCGCCGCCACTGCCACATCGTGTCGATGTCGGACGCGGTCATCGGCCGGATCTGCAGTCGAGCGGTGCGGAGGGGCCAGACCTCGGTGTGCGGCGTATCGGTCATCGCCCCAGCCTACGAGCAGCCCGGTTGCCGGCATCCGTGTGGCCGCCGCTCCGGGCTCTGGTCGGGTGTCCCGATCTGCACACGATGCCCCGGACCGCACATGCTCGTGGTCGAAAGCTGTGCGATCCGGGGCACCGTGTGCAGACCGTACGCCGAGGCCGCCGGGATCCTGGGGGCTGTGCTCGCGCGCTGACCGCGGTCAGCTCTCCGGCGGCCCCTCGGGGCGATGCGCGCGGCGCCCGTTGACGACGACCGGGCGACCGGCGCGCTCCTGGCCCGGGAGGGGTCGCGACCGCCGACCGTAGATCAGCTCCGACGAGTCGAGCAGCCACGGCACGAGGGTGATCGAGACGCCGTGCACGAGCATCAGCTGGTTCGCGAGACGGCGCGAGCGCCGGTTGTGCAGGAACGTCTCCCACCAGTGCCCCACGATGTACTGCGGCAGGTAGACGGTCACGACCGACGAGCCGTGCTTCTCGCGGTACTGCTTGATGAACTGCGTGACCGGCTGGGCGAATGACCGGTACGGCGACTCGACGATCACCAGCGGGATGGGCACGAGGTGGTCGGCCCACTCCTTCTGCAGCTGGGCGGCGTCGTCGGAGGCGACGGCGACGTGCACCGCCAGAGTCTTGCCGTGCTTCGCCGCGACCGCGTAGTCGATCGCCTTGATGACGGGCTTCTGCAGGCGGTTGACGAGCACGATCGCCAGGTCGCCCGTCGCGCCGAACTTCGTGGTGTCATCGATCGCGATCTCATGCTCGACGTCGCGGTAATACCGCTTGACGCCCATCATCAGGAACGCGAGCACGGGGATCGCGAAGAACACCAGGTAGGCGCCGTGCGTGAACTTGGTGATCGTGACGATCAGGAGCACGAGCACCGTCATGACGGCGCCGGCCGAGTTGATCACGAGGCCGATCTTCGCCGAGCGGCGATCGGATGCCGAGGCGCCGTCGACCCCCGAACCGGGAGTCGTCTCGGCAGGACCGCGCAGTACGCGTCGCCAGTGCCGGACCATGCCGATCTGTCCGAGGGAGAACGACACGAAGACGCCGATGATGTACAGCTGGATCAGCGTCGTCAGCTTCGCCTGGAACACCACGAGCACGGCGATCGCGGCGATGCCGAGCACGATCATGCCGTTCGAGAACACCAGGCGGTCGCCGCGGGTGTTCAGCGACTTGGGCGCGTAGCCGTCGCGGGCGAGCACCGAGCCGAGCAGCGGGAAGCCGTTGAATGCGGTGTTGGCGGCGAGCAGCAGCACGCAGGCGGTCGCGGCCTGGATGATGAAGAACAGGATGCTGCCGCCGCCGAACGTCGCCGAGGCGATCTGCGCCATCAGGCTCGGCTGCGGGTTCGAGCAGTCGAAGCCGATCAGGTCGCACGGGTTCTCGGCGTAGTGGACGCCGGTGATCAGTGCGAGCGCCGTGAGCCCCGCGAACAGGCACGCCGCGATCGAGCCCATCAGCACGAGGGTGGTCTGGGCATTGCGGACCTTCGGGGTGCGGAAGGCGGGCACGCCGTTCGACACCGCCTCGACGCCGGTCAGTGCGGAGCACCCGCTCGAGAACGCCCGCAGGATCAGCAGGATCACCGCGGCCTGGCCGAGGTCTTCGGAGTGCACGGCGAATTCGGCGCTGGAGGCGACCGGCGCATCACCCAGGACCGTGCGGATGAGTCCGGTGACGATCATGAAGCCGACAGACGCGATGAACACGTAGGTCGGGATCGCGAAGACGAGGGATGCCTCACGCACCCCGCGCAGGTTCACGATGATGATGAGGATCACGAAGCCGACCGCGAGCTCCACCCGCAGGGGGTCGAGTCCCGGCACGGCCGAGATGATGTTGTCGACACCGGATGCCACCGAGACCGCGACCGTCAGGACGTAGTCGACCAGAAGAGCCGCCGCGACGATGACCCCGGGGATCTCACCGAGGTTCTTCGACGCCACCTCGTAGTCGCCGCCGCCCGAGGGGTAGGCCTTGATGAGCTGGCGGTAGCTCAGCACGACGACGATCAGCAGCACCACGACGGCGATCGCGACGAGAGGAGTGAACGACAGGAAGGTGAGTCCGCCGATGAGCAGGATCATCACGAGCTCCTGCGGCGCGTAGGCGACCGAGCTCAGAGCGTCAGACGCGAAGATCGGCAGCGCCATCTTCTTCGGAAGCAGCTGGTCGTCGACCTGCGCGCTCGTCAGAGGGTCGCCGATCAGGATGCGCTTCACGCGAGGGGGAGCGTCTGTGTTGTCCCTGGTTTCATCTGACACGTCCGGCGACGTTACGCCCGCGCACGCTTCTCTCACGGTTTCCTCACGGAATCCCTACAGGCGCTCGGGCGTCCCTAACGGAATCCTCACGCCGCGCGGCCAGGGGTGCGCGGACGTCACCCGCCGTGGGGGCGTGGCATGTACCACTCGGTGAACTCGGTCGCCCGGCCCTCGGCATCCAGGCGGATGATCCAGAGGTTGAGGTAGTCGCGTTCGGCGGGGTACTCGGTGCGTCCCTGGACGACGACGAAGCCCTCATGCTCGTGCAGCACCGACCACTCGAACGTCCAGGTGCCCGGATCGTCGAGATCCTCGAGCCAGCCGTCGACGATCACCTGACGACCGACGCGCGGCTCCGAGTCGGGACTCGTCAGGTATCGAGCATCCTCGGTGAAGAGCGCGCCGATGCGCTCCGGATCGTTCGATCGCCACGCCTCGATGTACGCCTCGGTACACTTCTCGCCTGCGCTGGTCATGTGCTCCGTTGTAGACCCGGCCTCCGACATCGTCAAGAGAGCGCCCGCCGATTTCTCATCGGCGATCCACAGCCCGTTCCGATCACGGACGCGTAACGTCGGAGGCATGACGTCCCTTCAGGTCACCGACGACGCCATCCAGCAGACTCGGGAGCTCCGCGATGAGTTCCAGCGCTTCCTGCGCGAGTACGAGTTCGGGATGCGGGAGGTCGAGACGAAGATCTCGATCCTTCGTGACGAGTTCACCCACCACCACGCGTACAACCCGATCGAGCACGTCAAGAGCCGGCTGAAGACACCCGACAGCATCGTCGAGAAGATCGCCCGCAAGGGGATCGCCGAGCCCGACTTCGAGCGCATCCGGGCCGAGATCACCGACATCGCGGGTGTCCGCGTGACCTGCAGCTTCGTCGCCGACGTGTACCGGCTGTTCGATCTGCTCACCGCGCAGGACGACGTCACCGTGCGTACGGTCAAGGACTACATCGCGACCCCGAAGGACAACGGCTACAAGAGCCTGCACGCGATCATCGAGGTGCCCGTGTTCTTGTCGACCGGAGCGCTGTCGGTGCCGGTCGAGGTGCAGTTCCGCACCATTGCGATGGACTTCTGGGCCAGCCTGGAGCACAAGATCTACTACAAGTTCTCCAATCAGGTCCCCTCGCACCTCGTCGAGAGCCTCACCGACGCCGCCGAGGCCGCCGCTGAGCTCGACAGCCGGATGGAGCGCCTGCATCGCGAGGCGCACGGCGTCCCGCAGCGGCAGCTCGCCCCGCCGCCGCCCCCGCGTATCGTCCAGGTCTGACCCGCGTTCCCTCGCGCGCCATGACTCCGGAGAAGTGAGCCGACAACCCGTCTGAGGGGCTGCTCGGGTGCAGTCGCTGCCGGATCTCCGGAGTTCTGGAGTTGCAGCGCGCTGCCTCCTGGCCGTTCCGGACGCCGCTCGTTCACGACTCAGCACGACCGCCGGTGCCGGGCCCGTATTCGGTGCTGAACTGTCGGTTCTCGACGGTTCGTGCTGAGTTGTGAACGCCCGGGCCGCCAGAACTCCGGAGAACTGGGCCGACAACCGGGCTGAGGGGCTCTCTCTGTGCGGTCGGTGCCGGATCTCCGGAGTTCTGGAGCAGCCACGCGCGAGAGCTCCGGTGTTGCGCGCGGTCGCGCCACCCTGGAGCATGGGCAGGTGGTGAAGACGCAGCTGCCCCCGGTCTCGGATCTCGAGCGAAGCCTCGTCGAGATCCCGGGTCTCGATCGCGGACGACAGCTGTGCGAGTGCGACCACGGCGACGACGAGGCCTACGCCGCGTGCGGCCGCAAGGCCAAGTGGCGGGTGACGGTCGACTGCGTGTGCGGGGAGAACCACCCGCGCCGGGTCGAGATCCTCTGCTCGCGCTGCCTGCGCACTCTGCGGCAGCTGCAGGATCGCGACACCATCACCGCACGTCGCCTCTAGGGACCGCCTCTCGCACCGTCTCCGATCGCGACGCATCAGATGCCGCGACCATCCGTTCGCGCGTCTGCTCCGAACAACCCGAGACCACACCGTCCTCGGTGCGAAGGAGCAGACCATGGCACAGCGCAGCACCGCGGATGAGCGCGGCACGGGCACACGGCACAGCAGGGGTAAGAGGTTCTTCTTCTGGGCCGCACTCTCGGGGGTCATCAGCGGACTCGTGTTCCTCGCCACGGCCGAGCTCTTCGCGTTGATCTTCGCGCGCTCGGCCAGCCCGATCCTCGCGGTCGGCGGATTCGTGATCGACATCGTGCCGCAACCGTTCAAGGAGTTCGCGATCGCCACTTTCGGCGAGTACGACAAGATCGCCCTGCTGGCCGGTCTCGGTCTCGCGGTGGTGATCGCGTCGGCGATCGCCGGCATCCTGCAGCTGCTGCGTCCCCCGCTCGGCGTGATCGCCCTGGTGGTCGCGGGCGCCCTCTCCACCGCGGCGATCGTGACCAGGGCCGGCGTCACGGCCCTCGCCTTCCTGCCGCCCGTGCTCGGAACGATCGCCGGATCGATCCTCATCGTCCTCCTGATCCGCCGACTGCAGAGGTGGAAGGCGGCTGCCGCCACCAGCGAGGAATCAACCAGCCAGGACGCCACAGAGCAGACCCCGAAGTCGCTGGGTCGTCGGCAGTTCTTCCTCCTCGCCGGGATCGCCGGGGTGTCGGCCGTGATCGTCGGCATCGCCTCGCGCACGGTGAGCATGACCGTCGCCTCGGTCGCGAACATCCGCGATGCGCTGAAGCTCCCGTCCCCGAAGTCCACCGTGGCGGTGCCGAAGGGCGCCGAGCTCGACATCCCCGGGCTGAGCACGCTCTTCACCTCCAACAAGGACTTCTACCGCGTCGACACCGCACTGACCGTGCCGACGATCGACCCGAGCACCTGGCGGCTCGTGATCGACGGCATGGTCGATCAGCGAGTGGAGATGAGCTTCCAGGACATCCTCGACATGGGGCTGGACGAGTACGTCATCACGTTGACCTGCGTCTCGAACGAGGTCGGCGGGGAGCTCGTCGGCAACGCGAGATGGCTTGGGGTGCCGCTGCGCGACGTGCTGAAGAAAGCCGGCGTGAAGTCGGGGGCCGACATGGTGCTGTCGAAGAGCGTCGACGGGTACACCGCGAGCACGCCGCTCTCGGCGCTGATCGATGACGGCCTCGATGCGATCCTGGCGGTCGGGATGAACGGCGAGCCGCTGCCGCTCGAGCACGGCTTCCCGGTGCGCATGGTCGTGCCCGGACTCTACGGATACGTCTCCGCCACCAAGTGGCTGACCGAGCTCAAGGTGACGACGTTCGACAAGGACGAGGCCTACTGGACGCCCCGCGGATACAGCGCCGAGGCACCGATCAAGTTCGCGTCCCGGGTCGACACCCCGAAGGTCGGTGAGGCGGTCCAGGCCGGTCGCATCCCGATCGCCGGCGTCGCGTGGGCGCAGTCGGTCGGCATCGAGCGGGTGGAGGTCCGCATCGATGAGGGCGACTGGGTTCCGGCCACGCTGTCGGCGCCGATCAACGAGGACACCTGGGTGCAGTGGTTCCTCGAGTGGGACGCCACGCCCGGAACGCACTACGTGGCTGTGCGGGCGATCAACAAGAACGGCGACCTGCAGATCGAGGAGCGTGCGCCGATCGCGCCGAACGGCTCATCCGGGTGGCAGCGCTCGCTGATCCGCGTCTCCTGATGCCGGTGCGAGGGGCAGGGCGAGCACCTAGGGTGGAGCCATGACGTCGCTCCCCGCCTGCGTGATCACCGTCTCGGACCGCTCCTTCGCCGGAGAACGAGAGGACAGGGGCGGCCCGATCGCCGTCGGTCTGCTGAGGGATGCCGGGTGGCACTGCCCGGATGCCGAGGTCATCGCCGACGGAGCGACCTCGGTCGCCGACGCCCTGCGTCGGGCCGTCGCCCGCGGCGTGCGACTGATCCTGACGACCGGCGGCACGGGTGTCGGTCCGCGGGATGAGACGCCGGAGGGAACCCGTCGGGTGATCACCCGGGAGGTGCCCGGTCTCGCCGAGGAGCTGCGCCGCAGCGGTCTCACCGACACCCCGCTGTCGGTGCTCTCCCGCGGTCTCGCCGGGGTCGTCGACCCCGCGGGTGCACTCGTGGTGAACCTGCCCGGATCGCCGCGTGCCGTGGCATCCGGTATTCCTGTCGTGCTCACCGTCGCCCGACATGTCGTCGACCAGGTCGAGGGCGGTGATCACTCGTGAACGAGGTGCGGATCGCGGCGATCTCCGAGGAGCCGCTCGACGTGGAGGCCCACCTGTCGGCGGTCGATGACCCGGCCCTCGGCGGCGTCACGACGTTCATCGGCCGCGTGCGAGACAACGACCCGGATGCGACGACGGTCGTGGTCGGCCTCGAGTACAGCGCGCATCCCGATGCGGAGGTCGCGCTGCGCGGCCTCGCCGAGCAGGCGGGGGCGGATGCCGTCGGCGATGCCAGGGTCGTCGTCGCCGTGAGCCACCGCGTCGGTCGTCTCGAGGTCGGAGACGCGGCCGTCGTGATCGCGGTCGCGGCCGAGCACCGGGCCGAGGCCTTCGAGGTGTGCCGCGCGGTGATCGAGGACATCAAGCAGTCGCTGCCGGTGTGGAAGCGTCAGGTCGAGTCCGATGGGTCCACGTCGTGGAAGGGCATCGGGGGCTGAGCCGGGTTTCGGGTCAGCCGGGTGGCGGCGTGTGCGCCTCCGCAGTCCGTGTGCGCTTCCGCAGTCCGTAAGCGCTTCCGGAGTCCGTTTCCGGCGTCCTGTGACTTGTGAAGCGCAAGGTGACTTGTGAAGCGTGAGGCGACTTGTGGGGCGTCCGCGAGCGCTTCCGCAGTCCGTGTGCGCTTCGGAAGTCCGTTTCCTGCGTCCGCGGACTTGTGAAGCGCATTGTGACTTGTCGGGCGACCGCCGGCCGGCCCGCGGGTCAGCCCCCGGCGAACGGCGGCAGCACGTCGATCAGCTGCGCGTCATCCAGCGGCCGGTCGTCGTCGCTGCGCACGCCGTCGACCATCACGGCGCACCGCGGAAGGATGTCGGTCAGCGCCGGATGGTCGGCGACGACTGCGGCCCGCAATTCCGCGAGAGAGCGCTCGCCGCGGTCCTCGGCGTCGGTACCCGCAGCCTCGGCGGCCGCCGCGAAATAACGGACTCGGGTGGTCATCGCGACTCTCCCTCGCGCACCCAGTCGCCCGAACGTCCGCCGGATTTCGCGACGATGCGCACATCCTCGATGACGACCGAGCGGTCGAGGCCCTTGATCATGTCGACGATCGCGAGGGCGCTGACCGAGACGGCGGTCAGCGCCTCCATCTCGACGCCGGTGCGGTCGGCGGTGCCGACGGTCGCCTCGACGTGCACGCCGTCGTCGACGATGTCGAGCTCGACCGAGGCGCGGTGCACGCCGATCACATGGGCGAGGGGCAGCAGAGCGGGGGTCGACTTGGCGGCCTGGATGCCGGCGATGCGGGCGACCGCGAGCACGTCGCCCTTGGGCGCGGTGCCGTCGCGCAGTGCGGCGATGACCTCGGCGCTGCAGCGCACGAATCCGCGCGCGGTGGCGGTGCGGACGGTCGGCTGCTTGCCGGTCACGTCGACCATGTGGGCATGGCCGGCCGAATCGAGGTGCGTGAAGCTCATCCGACCAGCATGACATCGATCGCGTCGCCCACGGCGACGGCCTCGACCTCGGCGGGTACGACGGCGAAGGCCTGAGCGCGGGCCAGGCCTCCGGCGAGGTGCGACCCCGACCCGCCGGCGGTCGCCGGGCGCACGGTCCTGTTCGCGAGGTCGACGACGGCGGGCAGGTATTGGCGACGTCCCGGTGGGGTGGTCCACGCCTCCGCGGCGGTGAAGGATGCGCGCGGGCGGTGGATCTCGGAGCGGCCCTGCAGCGCGAGCAGGGCCGGACGCACGAAGACCTCGAACGAGACCGCCACGCTCACGGGGTTTCCGGGCAGGCCGAACACCAGAGTGCCCGCGTCGAGCACGCCGAACGCCTGCGGCTTGCCCGGCTGCATCGCGACACTCGCGAACTCGACTTCGCCCCGTCCGTCGAACGCGCCGCGCACGGGTTCGTACGCGCCGGCGCTCACGCCGCCGGTGAACACGATGACGTCGGCGCCGCGTTCGACGGCGGTCGCCGTGACGGTGCGCACAGCATCCGCGTCATCGGCGACGCGGGCGACGAGCACGACCTCGGCGTCGGCATCCGAGACGAGGAGCTCCAACAGGGGCCCGTTGGAATCCGGGATGCGCCCGCGTTGTGCCGCTTCGCCAGGCGCGAGCAGTTCGCTGCCGGTCGATACGACGGCCACCCGGGGTGCGCGGGTCACCGCCACGCTGTCGACCCCGGCGGCGACGGCGGCGGACAGCTGGAATGCTCCGAGGCGCTCGCCGGCGAGCACCACCGCGTCGCCGGCGTGCAGGTCGGCGCCGCGGCGGCGGACGAACGCTCCGGGCTTCGTCGGCGCGTGCAGCACGCGCGCCTCGCCGAGTGAATCGGCGAGACCGCCGGCGGTGTCCTCGAACGGCACGATCGCGTCGGCATCGGTGGGCGTGGGGGAGCCGGTCATGATGCGCGCCGCTTCGCCCGCGGCCAGTGCCGGGTCGTCGGAGACCCCGGCGGGAAGGTCGGCCACCACCCGCAGAACGACGGGGTTCTCGGGGGATGCCGTGGCGACATCCGCTGCCCGCACGGCGAAGCCGTCCATGGCCGAGTTGTCGAAGAGCGGGATGTCGTGCGCCGCCGTCGCGGGTTCGGCGAGCGTGCGGTGGGCGGCGTCCCGGATCGCCCGTGTCTCGGCGGGCAGTGTGCGTACGGCATCCAGCACCCGCGCGAGCTGATCCTCGACCGACCGGCGCGGTCCGTTCGCGGCGCTCATGCCGACACCGCCGATCGGATCGCGATCTCGTGCTGTCGCGCCGTGAGGGAGTCGATGATCGCGAGGCGTCCGAGCAGCGGCTCGCCCGCGCCGGTGATGAGCTTCACGACCTCGCCCGCCAGCATCCCGCCGACCTGCACGCACAGCGCGCCCAGCACGCCGACCTGCGCGCAGCTGGGCGGCTCGCCCTCGGTGCCGAGCGGGAAAAGGTCAGCGAGTACGACGGGCGAGTGGCCTTCGGGGGGATTCGACCAGAACACGGTGGCCTGCGCGTGCCACTCCTGCACGGCACCCCACACAAGGGGGATGCCGAGGGCCTCGGTCGCGGCGGCGACGTCGCGGCGGGTCGCGAAGGAGTCGCTCGTGTCGACCACGATGTCGGCCCCGGCGAACAGGCGCTCGGCGTTCTCGGAGTCGAGTCGCTCGGATGCCGTCACGACCTCGGCACCCGGCGACAACGCGGTGATCGCCCGGGCGGCCGACGCGGTCTTGGGGCGGCCGATGTCCTCGACGCGGTGCGCGAGCTGGCGCTGCAGGTTGGTGAGCTCGACGATGTCGTCGTCGATCACGGTGATGCTGCCGACACCGGCAGCCGCGAGCGCGAGCAGCACCGGAGACCCGATCCCGCCTGCCCCGACGACCGCGACATGGGCGGCGGCCAGGCGCCGCTGCCCTTCTTCGCCGATGCCTGCGAGCACAGCATGCCGGGCGGTGCGCACGAGCTCAGCCGGATCGAGAGCGGGCGTGGGAGCGACGATCGGCTGCATGGCACCAGGCTATGCCCGGGGAGCACCCGTGCGGCCTGCGAGTCGGGTTCCGACCTCTGCCCTCCGGGGTGTGCGGCGCATAGCGAGGATCCTATCCGCGGATGCGGATTCATCGGCCATCTGCATCCGCATCTGCGGTAACCTCACATATGCAGACTTTTCGCATCGCCCGTGCCGCCGAACTGCTCGGCGTGAGTGACGACACCGTCCGGCGCTGGATCGACCAGGGTCTCCTTCCGACCACCGACGCGGTGCCGGCCGAGATCCCCGGTGACGCGCTCGCCGCGCGCGCTGTGGAACTCGCCGAGGAGGCACAGGCGTCGGATGATGCGCTCTCGAGTGCCCGGAACCGGTTCGTCGGCATCGTGACCCGTGTGCAGATCGACGGGTTGATGGCACAGATCGATGTGCAGTCCGGGCCCCACCGGGTCGTGTCCCTCATGTCCGCCGAGGCCGCGAGGGAGCTGCGCCTGGAGGTCGGCTCGCTCGCCACGGCATCCGTCAAGGCGACGCAGGTCGTCGTCGACGTGCCGAAGTCCTGACATGCGCACGTCCCTGCGCCGAACCCTCACCGCCGTCGCCGCCATGGCGGCGCTCGTGCTGACCGGGTGCGCGTCCGAGTCGCCCGCTCCGGCCGCGCCCGGTGCGGCATCCGAGAGCACTGTGGCCGGGGAGCTCACGGTGTACGCCGCGGCCTCTCTGTCGGCGGCCTTCGACGCTCTCGGAGACGCGTTCATCGCCGAGCATCCGGACGTGCGATTCAGCCCGGTCTACGACGGATCGTCGACGCTGGTCACCCAGTTGCTGGAGGGCGCCCCGGCCGACGTCTTCGCCTCGGCCGACGAGGCCACCATGGACAAGCTCGAGGATGCCGCGGTCGACCCGACCCTGTTCGCATCCAACACCCTCGTGATCGTCGTGCCGGCCGGCAACCCCGCGGATGTCGACAACCTCGCCGATCTGGCGGACGTCACCACCGTGCTGTGCGCCCCCGAGGTGCCGTGCGGCGCCGCCTCGGCGACGCTGCTCTCGAATGCCGAGGTCACGGTCGACGCCGCGAGCCTCGAGCAGAACGTCGCCGCGGTGCTCACGAAGGTCGCGGCCGGCGAGGCGGACGCCGGGCTCGTCTACGCCACCGATGCGATCGGCCGTGACGACGTCGAGGTGATCGTGCCCGACGGCGCGGGTGAGGTCGTCAACCGCTATCCGATCGCGACGCTGGCCGAGGCTGCGAACACCGAGGCGGCCGACGCCTTCGTCGCGTTCGTGCTGTCGGGTGAGGGCCAGAGCATCCTCGCCGACTTCGGCTTCGGGGCGCCGTGAGCACCGCCGGAGCGCCGGGTTATGCGCCACGGAGCCTGGCCGTCCCGGCGCTGATCGGCCTCGCGTTCCTCCTCCTGCCTCTTGCAGCCCTCGTCGCTCGCGTCGAATGGTCGACCTTCCTCGCCGATGTGACGTCGGAGGCCGCGCGCTCGGCTCTGCTCCTGTCGCTCGGCACCGGCATGGTCGCCACGCTGCTCTGCATCCTCATCGGTGTGCCGCTCGCGTTGACCATCGCCCGGTCAGGGCCGCGGACCGCCGCCCTGCTGCGAGCGGTCGTCACGGTGCCTCTCGTCCTGCCCCCGATGGTGGGCGGCGTCGCTCTGCTCTACCTGTTCGGACGTGCCGGCTGGCTCGGCGGACTCGGCATCGCCTTCAGCACCCCGGCCGTCGTCCTCGCGCAGACCTTCGTGGCGCTGCCGTTCCTCGTGCTCGCGGTCGAAGGGGCTGTGCGCACCTCCGGTGTCGAGTACGAGCGGACAGCCGCCGCGCTCGGGGCCGGACGTTGGACGATCCTGCGCCGCATCACGCTCCCGCTCGCAGCACCGGGGATCGTCGCCGGAGTGGTGCTGTGCTTCGCCAGAGCCATCGGCGAGTTCGGGGCCACCGCCCTCTTCGCGGGCAACCGCCCCGGGGTCACGCAGACGATGCCGCTCGCGATCTACACCGCCTTCAACGGGGCCGGGGTGACACAGGGAACCGCCGTCGCGCTCGCGCTGCTCCTGCTCGCCGCAGCGATCGTCGTGCTGCTGCTCGTGCGCGGCTGGCGACCGGGGGCCGCCCGATGAGCGCTGGCCTGCACGCCCACGTCGTCGTGCAGCGGGAGCATTTCACTGTGGAGGTCGCGCTGCAGGTGGCCGTCGGTGAGACGGTCGCCGTGATGGGTCCCAGCGGTGCGGGCAAGTCGACGCTGCTGCAGGCGCTCGCAGGACTCCAATCCCTGGATGCCGGGGAGATCGCGGTCGAGGGCCGGGTCGTCGATCGGGTCGCGAGCCCGCGGGTGCGGACGCCGCCGATGGATCGGGGCGTGGTGCTGCTCGGGCAGGAGCCGCGGCTCTTCCCGCACCTGACCGTGCGGGAGAACGTCGCCTTCGGGCCGCGTGCCGCACGCACTGACGTCCGCGCGGCGAGGAGCGGAGCAGACGACTGGCTCGCACGCGTCGGCCTGCCCGGTGCCGGCGATCGGATGCCGCGCGACCTCTCCGGAGGGGAGCAGCAGCGGGTCGCGGTCGCCAGAGCGCTCGCCGCATCCCCTCGCGTCGTGCTGCTCGACGAACCGCTCGTCGCCCTCGACCCCGAGACGGCAGGGGACATCAGGCGGATGCTGCGCGATCAACTCGTCTCGACCACCACCGTCGCGGTCACGCATGATGCCGCGGATGCTGTCGCGCTCGCCGATCGGCTGATCGTGGTCGAGACGGGGCGCGTCACCCAGTCGGGGCCGGTTCGCGAGGTGCTCGCCTCACCCGCATCCGGTTTCGTCGCCTCGATCGCCGGCGTGAATCGTCTGGTCGGGGTGGCGGACGGCGGAGGCTGGCGGCGCGGGGAGATGCGGCTGACCAGCGCGGATGCTGCGTCGCGGGCGCTCGCTGCGACCGACGGCGCTGCGCTCGCCGCGGTGTTCCGCCCGGGGGATGTGCGGATCGCCGAGGCGGGACCGGAGTCGTGGCCGGCCGTCGTGACCAGGGTCGAGCCGACCCTGGGCGGGGTGCGGGTCCACACCGACTCGGGCGCCGTCGACCTCTCGCTCGATGCGGGCGCGGGTGCGCGTGCGGGAGACGTCGTACGGCTGGGGATCGACCCGGCGCTGGTGCGGTTCGTCGCGGTCGGCTGACCGTGCGCAGGGCCGGCAAGGCACGTCGCCACGCCGTCTCAGGGAGTGAGGCCGACCGCTCGTGGTTCGCACCCGTCACGGGTCCCGTCGCCGTGTTCCCGGAACCACGCGGTCCGTCGGATCTACGCGTCTACGGACGCAGTGGCCCTCTCCTGACGCGTGTCGAGGATCCCTCGGATGAGGTACGCCGCGCTCGCCGCGAAGGTGACGACCACAGTCACGATCGACCACCAGGCCGACTGTGGGCCGAGCAGCAGCGACATGGCGATCATGAAGAACAGCCCCGCGGCCAGCAGGTGGTGGGAAGAGGAAGGCACGAGAACACCGTAGGCCGGGCAGCTGAGATGAGCAACCATGGCCGGGGTGACCGGTATCCGATCCGCGGACGATTTGCTTGAGGTGCCGACCTGCCAGGAGATCGTCAGCTGGATGAGGCGACGAACGGCCCGGCGGCACGACACGCGGGATAGTCTCGGAACATGTCGGGGAGTGGGAGACAGCGATGACGGCCGTGCCGGTCGTGATCGGAGTGCGCGCCCCGAATCCGGTGCACGCTGCCGACGCCGCGCCCGCAACGAGCGGCCTCGTCGACACGCATGGCCGCATCCACCGCGACCTGCGCATCTCGTTGACGGACAGGTGCTCCCTGCGGTGCACGTACTGCATGCCGGAGCAGGGCAACGAGTGGCTCGCTCGCACCAGCATCCTGTCGACGGATGAGATCGTCGAAGTGGCACAGGTCGCCGCTTCGCTCGGCATCCGCACCTTCCGTCTGACCGGAGGTGAGCCCCTGTTGCGCGCGGACATCGTGGAGGTCGTCCAACGGATCTCGCGGATCGAGGGCGAGGACGGCCCCGTCGAGGTCGCGATGACGACGAACGGCATCAGCCTCGCGCAGAAGCTGCCCGCGCTCATCGACGCCGGCCTCACGCGGCTGAACATCAGCATCGACACGGTCGACCGGCAGCGCTTCGCCGACCTCACGCGTCGTGATCGCATCGACGACGTTTTCGAGGGCATCGCGGCAGCGGCGGCATCCGAGCTCCGTCCCCTCAAGCTCAACGCCGTCGCGATGCGCGGCGTGAACGATGACGAACTGCCCGACCTGGTCGCGTTCGCGATGGAGGTCGGCGCGCAGCTGCGCTTCATCGAGCAGATGCCGCTCGACGCCGGCCACACGTGGGATCGCGCCTCGATGGTCACCCGCGAGGAGATCCTCGAGAAGCTCAGCGCGCGGTGGGATCTCGAGCCCGTTCCCGGTCGCGGCGGCGCGCCGGCGGAGAAGTGGCGCATCGACGGCGGGCCGCACGAGGTGGGTGTGATCGCGTCGGTCACCGCCCCGTTCTGCGGCGCGTGCGACCGACTGCGCCTGACCGCGGACGGGCAGCTGCGAAACTGCCTCTTCTCGAACGCGGAGTACGACCTGATCGGGGTGCTGCGCGGCGACTCGGCCGCCGATGCGGGTCAGCGCGCGGAGGGGATCGGCGCCATGCTGCGCTCGTGCGTGCACGGCAAGCTGCCCGGGCACGCGATCAACGACCCGTCATTCCTGCAGCCCGCCCGCGGCATGAACGCCATCGGCGGCTGAGTCAGCGTCCCTTCGCGTTCACAACTCAGCAGAGAACGCACGTTCCCGGGACTCACGCCGCGGTTTCGACCAGGTTCCGGCTGTCCATGCTGAATTGTGCACGGCTGGCCGCTGTCACGACGGCCACCTCGCTGCCGTGACCGAGTCCCGGTGTCGAGTTGCGGCGTCGAGCGCAAGTGGCGGAGTCAGCGCTGCGCCGCGTTCACGACTCAGCAGAGAACGCACGTTCCCGGGACTCAGGTTGCGGTTCCGACCCGCTTCCGGGCGTTCGTGCTGAATTGTGAACGGCGAAGGAGTAGCTCAGCCCAGGAACTCCCGCGCGGCGGCCGAAAGTGCCGTGACGCCGACCTCGATCGTCGGGTGGATCTCGGGCGCGAAGAACGGCGAGTGGTTCGTGGGGATGTCCTTGTCGAGCGTCCCGGCGGCGGCGGATGCAGCGAAGGTCGCCGCATCGATGCCGCCCCAGAACCAGAAGACCAGCGGCGCGCCCGTGTCGCGGGCGAACCAGGAGACGTCCTCGCTGCCGGTGAACATGCCGGGATCGATGACCGAGGTCTCGCCGAGCGCACGCTGCAGCGCCGAGGTCACGCGCGCTGTCGCGTCGACGTCGTTGATCGTCGGCGGCAGGGTGTGGTCGGTGCGGATCTCGGGCTCGCGCTCGGCTCCCGATGCCGCCGCCTCGGCCCGCACGATGCGCTCGACGCTCGCGAGCACCTTGTCGCGCATCTCGTCGTTCGGGTAGCGCAGGCTCAGCTCGAGCTTCGCCTCGGCCGGGATGATGTTGTTCTTCAGGCCCGCGTGGATCGAGCCGACCGTCACCACCGCGACATCGCGGGGATCGACTTCGCGCGAGGTGATGGTCTGCAGCCGCATGACGGTCGCCGCAGCCATGACCACGGGGTCGATCGTTGAGTGCGGGCGCGAACCGTGTCCGCCGCGTCCGTGCAACACGACGGTGAGTCCGTCGGATGCCGCCATCTGCGTCCCCGGGCGCACGCCGATGGTGCCGGCGGGCAGCGGGGTGACGTGCTGGCCGAGCACGATGTCGGGATGCGGCACGAGGTCACGCAGACCGGCGTCGAGCATGGCCCTGGATCCGGCGCCGTACTCCTCGGCGGGCTGGATCAGCACGACCACTGTCCCCGACCAGTCGGCCTTCTCGGCGACCAGCTTCTCCACGGCGCCGATCATCGCGGTGACGTGCATGTCGTGGCCGCAGGCGTGCATGACGGGCACCGTGTTGCCGGCGGGATCGATGCCGGTCGCGGTGCTCGCGTACGCCAGGCCGGTCTCCTCCGCGACGGGCAGGGCGTCCATGTCGGCGCGCGCCCAGACGACGGGGCCGTCTCCGTTGCGCAGGATGCCGACCACGCCGGTCACGCCGATTCCCTCGTGCACCTCGAGGCCGAGGTCGCGCAGGTGGGCGGCGGCGATGCCGGCGGTGCGCGTCTCCTGGAATGAGAGCTCCGGATGCTGGTGCAGGTCGGTGTAGAGCGCTTCGAGGTCGATCGTCATGGCCCCGAGCCTAGTCGTGGCGGTACGACTCCAGTGTGGGCCCCGGGTGCAGCACGCCGTTGACGATGGAGCGGATCGCGAACTCGCTCGCCTCGCCCAGGCCGAACACGTCGCGGTGCAGCAGCCACTGCAGCTGGAGTCCGTCCATCACGGCGAGGATGCTGGCGGCCGCGGTGGCGACGGTGTCGGGTTCGGTCACGCCCTCCTGGGCGCACAGCAGGTGGAACGCGTCGGTGACCTCGCGGCGGAGCGTCGTGTAGCGGTCTTCGAAGTAGTCGCGACCGGGGTGGTTGTCGGTCACCGATTCCGAGGAGAGCACGGTGTAGGCCTGCACGATGCCTGGACGCCGCTCGTTCGCGATCGCGGTGCGCACGAGGTGCAGGAAGAGCTCTGGTCCGCCGGGGATGTGCTTCTCGGCGAGTTCGGCGACATCGGCCTGGTCGCGGTAGGCGAGGACCTCGAGCAGCAGCTTCTGCTTCGAGCCGAAGTGGTGCAGCACGCCGGCGTGCGTGATGCCGACCTGCTCGGCGACGTCGGCGAGGGTGCCGTTGGTCGAGCCCTTGTTGCCGAAGATCTCGACGGCGGCTTTGAGGATCTGCTCGCGCTTCTCCCTCGTCGCGGGGCGGACGGTGGTGTTGCCGTCGGCATCCTTGGCCATGGTCCCCTCCTCTCCCTGTCGCATCCTGCACTGGATCGTACTTGCCAACTCTACTTACCAACGAGTAACCTCGCACCAGCTTACTTTCTCGCCAGTAAGCAAACTTCGTCGGATGCCCGAGCAGCCGGCAAGCCACACAGCACAACGACCCGTGCCCAAGGAGAAGCAATGAAGCTCAGAAAGTCCCTCATCGCCGTCGCGGCGATCTCCGCCCTCAGCGTCTCGGCCCTCGCCGGCTGCGCAGCGGGTGGAACCGATGACAGCGACGGCGCAGCCGGCGGTGGTGCGGCCCTGACGATCGCCAAGCCCGACGGTGCGATCACCACCGAATCGAACAACCCCTACGTCGGCGACTCCGCGGCGTCGAAGTACGGCTACGGCAAGGTCATCTTCGAGACCCTCGGCCTCGTGAACCAGACCGGCGACCGGGAGGTCACCCCCTGGCTCGCCGAGAGCATCGAGTGGAACGACGACTACACGGCCGTGACCGTCGTGCCCCGCAAGGACGTCACCTGGAGCGACGGCGAGCCCTTCACCGCCGACGACATCGTCTTCACCTACGAGCTCGTCTCGACCCCCGCGCTCGACACCGCCGGCCTCAAGTTCGAGGGAGCGACCGTCGACGGCGACGCCGTCACCCTCACCTTCGGCGAATCGAAGTACGTGAACCAGGCGCGCGTGCTGCACGTGCCGATCGTGCCGAAGCACATCTGGGAGAACCTCGACGAGCCGGCGACCGACCCCGTCAAGGGCGACGACCTCGTCGGCACCGGTCCCTACGCGATGTCCAACTGGTCGACCGAGTCGGTCACCCTCGAGGCGCGCGACGACTACTGGGGCGGCGACCTCGCCGTGCCCGAGCTGCACTACGTCTCGTACGGCGACAACACCGCGCTGACCACCGCTCTCGCGCAGGGCGAGGCCGACTGGGCGCAGGCGTTCATCCCGCAGATCCAGGAGCAGTTCCTCGACGCCGACCCCGAGCACAACAAGTACTTCGTGGCTCCGACCACGGGTTCGGCGACGCTGTTCATGAACCTGCAGCAGAAGCCGTTCGACGACGTGGCGTTCCGCCAGGCTCTGGCGTGGGTCATCGACCGCGACGCGTACGTCGACATCGCCCGCGAGGGTGCGAGTGAGCCGGTCTGGTCGGTCACGGGCCTCTCCTCGATCCTCGAGGACGAGATCCAGCCCGAGTTCGAGGGCGAGGAGTACTCGGTCGACGCCGACAAGGCCCGCGGCATCCTCGAAGACGCCGGCTACACCTGGGACGGCGACGCGCTCATCGACCCGGACGGCACCCCCGTCTCGTTCACTCTCTCGGTGCCCTCGGGCTGGAGCGACTGGAACACCGCACAGGAGCTGATCGCCGAGGACATCACCGAGTCGATCGGCGCCGAGGTCAAGATCGACATGCCCGACTGGGGCGGCTGGGCAGGCCCCCGCGACGACGGCTCGTTCTCGGCCATCATCCACTGGCTCGAAGACAGCGGCACGGCATACGGCCTCTACACCTCGACCATGGATCCGCGCTGGATCTCGCCCGAGGGCATCGCCGGATTCAACTTCGGACGTTTCGAGGACCCCGCCGCGACCCAGGCGCTGAACACCTACGCCAACGCGTCATCCGATGAGGAGCGCACCGAGGCGATCACGACGCTCGAGCAGATCTTCGTCGAGCAGGTCCCCGCCATCCCGCTGGGCGCGCACCCGCTGCTCGGCCAGTACAACACCCGCAACTACGTCGGATGGCCCTCGGAGGACGACCCCTACGCGTCGGGCGACCCGACCCAGCAGAACATCGTGATGATCCTCACGAAGCTGAAGCCGGCCGAGTAAGCAGTCCACGGAGGGGCGGATGCCGCGTGCATCCGCCCCTCCCACCGACCTCCCGACCGACGAAGGACCCCTCATGTCAGAACCTCTCCTCAGCGTGCGCGACTTCTCCGTCGTGTACGACGTCGATCCGCCCGTCGAGGCGGTGAAGAACGTGACGCTCGAACTGCAGCGGGGAGAGATCCTCGGTCTCGCCGGGGAGAGCGGATGCGGCAAGACCACGCTCGCCTACGGAGTGCAGCGTCTGCTGCGGGCGCCGGCCGTCATCGCCGGCGGCAGCGTGACGTTCCACGATGCATCCGGTGTCGACGTGGACATCAACGCGCTCGACGTGGATGCCATGCAGAAGTTCCGCTGGGACAAGGTGTCGATGGTGTTCCAGGGCGCCATGAACGCGCTCAACCCGGTCGCCACGATCGGATCGCAGCTCGAGGACGTCTTCGAGATCCACCGCCCGCAGATGACCCGACGCCAGCGCAGGGCGGAGGCCGAGGAGCTGCTCGAGATCGTCAAGGTGGGCCGCCAGCGCACCCGCTCGTTCCCGCACGAGCTGTCCGGCGGTATGCGCCAGCGCGTCATGATCGCGATGGCGCTGGCCCTGCGCCCGCAGCTGATGGTGATGGACGAGCCGACGACCGCGCTCGACGTGCTCGTGCAGCGCGAGATCCTGAAGCAGATCTCCCAGCTGCGCCACGAGTTCGGGTTCTCGGTGATCTTCATCACCCACGACCTTCCGCTGCTCCTGGAGATCAGCGACCGCATCGCGATCATGCGCGAGGGCGAGATCGTCGAGCTCGCCCCGGCCGAGCAGATCTGGACGAACCCGCAGAACGACTACACGAAGACGCTGCTGTCCTCGTTCCCCCGTCTCACCGGTGCGAGAGGAGTGCTGACCCGATGACGACCCTCGAGTTCGCCGACGTCACCAAGATCTACAACGTCCGAGGAGCCGGTCAGCTCAAGGCCCTCGACCGGGTCAGCTTCACCCTGGAATCCGGCCAGACGATCGGCCTGGTCGGCCAGTCCGGCAGCGGCAAGTCCACGATCGCGAAGATCCTCACCCAGCTCGAGACGCCCACCAGCGGCGCGGTGCGCCTCGACGGCAAGCCCATCCCGCGACGAGGCAAGGGCCTGCGCGCGTATCGCCAGCAGTTGCGGATGGTGTTCCAGGACCCGTTCGCCTCGCTCAACCCGTACCACTCGATCAGGTACCACCTCGAGCGCCCGCTCCGTCTCGACGACGTCGTGCCCAAGAAGGAGACCGAAGCGGAGGTGCGCAGGCTTCTCGAGCGTGTGCGCCTCGACCCGGATGCCGTGATCGACCGCCGCCCGCACGAGCTCTCGGGCGGACAGCGTCAGCGCGTGGCGATCGCCCGCGCCCTCGCCTCCCGGCCGTCGCTCCTCGTGGCCGATGAGCCGGTGTCGATGCTCGACGTGTCGATCCGCCTCGGGGTGCTCAACCTGCTCGCCGATCTGCAGCGCGAGGAGGGGCTCGGCGTGCTCTACATCACCCACGATCTCGCCACCGCCCGTCACTTCAGCGACAAGATCATGGTGCTCAATCAGGGTCGCGTCGTCGAGTACGGCGATGCCGACGACGTCATCCTCACCCCGCAGGACCCCTACACCCGCGAACTGCGGGCGGCATCGCCCGACCCCGACAAGCACTTCGCCACGACAGGCTCGCACGGAGGTGCCCAGTGACCACCGCATCCCCCCGCCTCGACCAGGTCGACGACGAGCGGCGTGACGCGCTCGAGGTCGGCACGACGGCCACCACCGCGCAGAAGGGGCGCGCCCTCGTCCCGTGGCGCTTCTTCGCCGGGCGGGCGGGTTTCTACCTGTTCACCCTGTGGGCCGCCATCACCATCAACTTCTTCCTGCCGCGCTTCATGAAGGGCGACGCGGTCAGCTCGTACCTCGCGCGCAACCGCAACATCAGCCCGGAGGCGGCGGACTCGCTGCGGGTGCTGCTCGGCATCGACACCGACAAGTCGATGTGGCAGCAGTACATCGACTACTGGGCGATGCTCTTCCGCGGCGACCTCGGCATCTCGACGCTGCACGGTCTGCGGCCGGTGGGGGAGGTGCTGGCATCCGCTCTCCCGTGGACGCTCGGCCTCGTCGGACTCGCGACGATCATCTCCTTCGCGCTCGGCACGGTCGGCGGCGCGATCGTCGGCTGGAAGCGCGGCAGCAGGCTCGACGCCCTCATCCCGATCACCACGTTCTTCAACACGATCCCGTACTTCTGGCTGGGTCTCATCGCGATCGCGATCTTCTCGTCGACCCTGAAGTGGTTCCCGTCGTCGCACGCCTACGACAAGGGGCAGTCGCCGGAGTGGAGCTTCGACTTCATCGGCCAGGTGATCATGCACGGCACGTTGCCGGCGGTAACGATCATCATCGCCTCGCTCGGCGGATGGATGCTGGGCATGCGCAACATGATGCTCACTGTGCTCGACGAGGACTACATCACCGTCGCCCAGGCCAAGGGCATGCCGAACCGCCGGGTGCTCTGGGCGTACGCAGCGCGCAATGCGGTGCTGCCGCAGATCCAGAGCTTCGCGCTGTCGATCGGCTTCATCGTCGGCGGGACGATCGTCATGGAGATGGTCTTCAGCTATCCGGGTGTCGGCAAGCTGCTGCTCGACGCCACCAACGCGAAGGACTTCGCCCTGATGCAGGGCGTCTTCCTCGTGATCACGCTGTCGGTGCTCGTCGCGAACGTCATCGCCGACATCGTCTACGCATACCTCGACCCGCGCACGCGCCAGACGGAGGCCTGACATGAGCGTTCCCACCTCGACCGGCACCGCGCCGGACGGCAGCACCATCCCCACCGGGATGCCGGAGACGGCGACCTTCCGCACCGCACCGGAGGCCGCGCCCACCCGCAAGACGTTCTGGTCGCAGCTCGCGCAGTCGTTCGCGATGTTCCGCAACCCGAAGTCGATCGCGGGACTGATCATCCTCGGCGCGTTCGTGCTGGTGGCGATCTTCGCCCCCCTGCTCGCGCCGTACGGGCCGACGCAGAAGGACCGCACAGCGCTGCGGCAGGCCCCATCGCTGGAGCACTGGCTCGGCACCACGCACATGGGCGAGGACGTGCTCAGCCAGCTCATCTTCGGCACGCGAGGCGTGGTCGTCGTCGGGTTCCTCTCCGCCATCATCGCCACCGTCATCGCGATCACGATCGGCGTCATCGCGGGCTACGTGCGCGGCTGGAAGAGCGAATCGCTGTCGGCGCTGACGAACGTGTTCCTGGTGATCCCCGGCATCCCGCTCATCATCATCGTCGCGTCGCAGTTCGAGAACCCGCCGCTCATCGTGATCGCCGCGGTGCTGGGCCTCACGGGCTGGGCGTGGGGCGCGCGCGTGCTGCGCGCGCAGACCATGTCGCTGCGCAACCGCGACTTCATCCAGGCGGCACGCGCCAACGGCGAGCCGCTGCACCGCATCATCACCGTCGAGATGCTGCCGAACCTGATGGCGCTGATCGCGTCGAGCTTCGTCGGCACCGTCACCGCGGCGATCCTCGGACTCACCACCCTCGCCTTCATCGGCGTGATCCCGGTGAGCAATCTCAACTGGGGGACGATCCTGTTCTGGGCGCAGCAGAACGGCGCCTTCCCGCGGCTGTGGTGGTGGTACGTGCCCGCAGGTCTCTGCATCGCGATCATCGGCGTCGCGCTGTCGCTGATCAACTTCGGGATCGACGAGTACGTCAACCCGAGGCTGCGGTCGGCAGGTGAGCGCGCCCGCGCGATGAAGAAGAAGGGGCTCGACGTGAATGCACCCGTGACGGCGGTGCGGAGCGTGCCGACAACCGAGTCGGGTACGGTGCAGAGCGCCGCGGACGACACGACAACTCCTCCGAAGACACAGCACACGAAGACACAGAACACGAAGACACAGAACACGAAGTGATGACCTCTCAGACCCTGACCGAAGCCCTGCCCTACCTCGACCCCGAACTGCCGATCGCCGCCCGCGTCGCCGACCTCCTCGACCGCATGACGGTCGAGGAGAAGATCGGTCAGATGCTGCAGCTCGACGCCCGCGACGACCTCGACGACCACGTGCTGGGTAAGCACGTCGGCTCGATCCTGCACACCTCGCCCGAGCGCATCCTGCGCGCGAACGAGCTGACGTCGCAGACCCGGCTGCGCATCCCGCTGCTCGTGGCGGAGGACTGCATCCACGGCCACTCGTTCTGGCCGGGCGCGACGATCTACCCCACCCAGCTCGGGATGGCAGCGACATGGGACGCCGCACTGGTCGAGAAGGTCGCCAGGGCCACCGCGATCGAGGTCGCGGCCACCGGCGTGCACTGGACGTTCTCGCCGGTGCTGTGCATCGCGCGGGATCTGCGCTGGGGGCGCATCGATGAGACGTTCGGCGAGGACCCGTTCCTGATCGGCGAGCTCGCCTCCGCCATGGTGCGCGGGTACCAGGGCGAGGGCCTCGACGACCCGACCGCGATCCTCGCGACCGCCAAGCACTTCGCCGGCTACTCCGAGACGCAGGGCGGTCGGGATGCCAGCGAGGCCGACATCTCGCGCCGCAAGCTGCGGTCGTGGTTCCTGCCGCCGTTCGAGCGCGTCGCCCGTGAGGGGTGCCGCACGTTCATGCTCGGCTATCAGACCACCGACGGGGTGCCGATCACGGTGAACGACTGGCTGCTCAGCGATGTGCTGCGCGGCGAGTGGGGCTACACCGGCACCCTCATCACCGACTGGGACAACGTCGGCCGAATGGTCTGGGAGCAGCACGTGCAGCCCGACTACGCGCACGCCTCGGCCGCCGCCGTGAGCGCCGGCAACGACATGGTCATGAACACCCCGGGCTTCTTCGAGGGCGCGCTCGAGGCGGTGGCGAACGGGCTGCTCGCCGAGGATGCCTTCGACGACGCCGTCGCGCGCATCCTGACCCTGAAGTTCGAACTGGGTCTGTTCGAGAACCCGAGACTTCCGCAGGCGGATCTGGATGCCGTGGTCGGCAGCGCCGTGCATGCCGAGCTCAACCTCGAGACCGCCCGTCGTTCGATCGTGCTGCTCGAGAACGACGGCCTGCTGCCGCTGGATGCGTCCGCGCCGCTGAAGGTCGCGGTCGTCGGGCCTCTCGCCGACGACGCGCAGACGCAGCTGGGCGACTGGGCCGGCGGCTCCGGACAGGCCGGCTGGCTCGACGGGCAGCCCCGCGAGATGATCACGACCGTGCTCGACGGTCTGGTCGGCGTCGACGGCTGGTCGGTGACGCACGCGCGTGGTGCCGACATCCTCACGCTCGAGGAGGACCCGCGCGGGGCGAAGTTCCCCGACGGTCAGCCCAGGCCGTCGGTCGTGGTGCCGAGCGCACCCGACGAGGCGATGATCGCGGAGGCCGTCGCGGCAGCCGAGGCATCCGACGTCGTGGTCGCGGTCGTGGGCGACCGGATCGAACTCGTCGGAGAGGGGCGCTCGACCGCGACCCTCGAGCTGATCGGCGGACAGAACGCGCTGCTCGACGCACTGATCGCGACGGGGAAGCCCGTCGTCGTGGTGCTGCTCGCGTCGAAGCCGCTCGTGCTGCCGGCATCCGTCTCGCGTGCCGCCGCCGTGATCTGGGCGGCCAACCCCGGGATGCAGGGCGGCCGCGCGCTCGCCGAGATCATCTCGGGTGCCGTCGAACCGTCCGGGCGCCTGCCGATCTCGTTCGCCCGCCACGTCGGCCAGCAGCCGACGTACTACAACCAGATCCGCGGCCAGCACGGCGACCGCTACGCGGACCTCACCCAGTCTCCGGCGTGGGCGTTCGGCGAGGGGCTGTCGTACTCGACCGTGTCGTACGCGGACCTCGCAGTCGTCTCGGATTCGCTCAGTGTCGACGACACGGTCGAGGCCGACGTGACCGTCACGAACACCGGGTCCAGACCCGTGCGCGAGACCGTGCAGGTGTATGTGCGCGACGCCGTGACGAGCGTCAGCTGGGCGGACAGGGAGCTGAAGTCCTACCGGCAGATCGACCTCGCTCCGGGGGAGTCGGCGCGTGTGCGGGTCGCAGTGCCGGTCGCCGAGTGCTCGATCGTGGATGCCGCGGGCGTGCGCCGGGTGGAGGCGGGAGCGTTCGAGCTGCTCCTCGGTCCGTCGTCGCGCGACGAGGTGCTGCTGAGCGCGCCCTTCACGGTCGTCTGAGCCGGCGGGGCGTCTGAGGCGGGCGGGGTGTCCCGGCTCAGGCGTCTTCGTCCCGCAGGCGCTGCGGCCCCGCCCCCTGACTGCCGAGCGCGTCGTCGGGGTTGAGCAGCCCGCACGCCTTCATCGACAGGCAGCCGCAGCCGATGCATCCGGTCAGCTCGCGCTCCAGCCGTTCGATGCCCTCGCGACGCTTCTCGAGCTCGCGCTTCCAGCGCCGCGAGGCCCGCTGCCAGTCCGCGTGACTCGGGGTATCGGCGAGCGGGACGTCGGCGAAGGCGTCCTGCACGTCCGAGAGTGGGATGCCGAGGCGCTTCGCCACGGTGATGAGCGACACCCGGCGCAGCATGTGCCGCGCATATCGGCGCTGGTTGCCGGCCGTCCGGGTCGAGGCGATGAGTCCGAGGGTCTCGTAGAAGTGCAGCGCGGAGGGGGCGACACCGGTGCGTCTGCTCATCTCGCCGATGGTCAACGGTTCGTCAGGGCCGTGCACGGCACGTCCCGCGTCGGTGTCAGAGCTCATCCGGACCCCCTCGATTTGACCTCAAGTGTACTTGAGGTCATACGGTGGCTACCGAGACCCGAACGGAGACCGCCACCCGATGACCTATGTGATCGCCCTCCCCTGCGTCGATGTCAAGGATCGTGCGTGCATCGACGAATGCCCCGTTGACTGCATCTATGAAGGCGAACGCTCGCTGTACATCCATCCCGACGAATGCGTCGACTGCGGGGCGTGCGAGCCGGTCTGCCCGGTCGAGGCGATCTACTACGAAGACGACCTCCCCGACGAATGGCAGGACTACTACAAGGCCAACGTCGAGTTCTTCGACGACCTGGGCTCACCAGGAGGCGCCGCGAAGCTCGGCGTCATCGAGCACGACCACCCGATCATCGCAGCCCTTCCGCCCCAGGAGACACCCGAATGAGCACTCAGCCGCATCCCGCCGCACCGGTTCCGTCCGAAGTCGGTGAAGGGCTCAAAGCCGCGTTCCGCGCGCATCCGGCGGGGGTGGCCATCATCACGGCGATGACCCCTGCCGGTCCGGTCGGCCTCACGGCGTCGAGTGTCGCATCCGTCGCGGTCGACCCGGCGGCGATCGTGTTCTCGGTGACCAGGGCCACCGGCAGCGCAGGCTCGATCCTCAACGCCGAGTCGTTCGTCGTGCACCTGATCGACGACGAGCATTCGGCTCTCGCGCAGAGCTTTGCGGTGAGCGGCGCCGACCGCTTCACCCCCGAGCAGGGGTGGAGCACCCTTCCGACCGGTGAGCCGTACCTCGCCGAGGCGCGCGCCGCGATGCGCGGTCACACGATGTCGACGGTCGCGGTCGGCTCCTCGACCGTCGTGGTCGCCGAGATCGACGAGGTGCTGCTCGGGCGGCCGGGCCGACCGCTGGTCTACCTCGACCGCCGATTCCACTCACTCCCCACCGATCAGAACGACTGAAAGGAACAGCATGTCCACTCCGTACACCCTTCCCGAGCTGCCGTACGACTACTCGGCGCTCGCCCCGCACATCTCCGGCAAGATCATGGAGCTACACCACTCCAAGCACCACCAGGCCTATGTCACCGGTGCGAACACGGCCCTCGAGCAGCTCGGTGCTGCCCGCGAGTCGGGCGACTTCGCTGCCGTGAACAAGCTCGAGAAGGACCTCGCGTTCAACCTCGGCGGTCACATCAACCACTCGGTCTTCTGGGAGAACCTGTCGCCCGACGGCGGCGGCAACCCCGAGGGCGAGCTGGAGGCTGCGCTGACCGACGCGTTCGGGTCGATCGACGCGTTCCGCGCGCACTTCACCGCGACCGCGCTCGGCGTGCAGGGCTCCGGATGGGCCGTGCTCGCGTGGGACAGCGTCGGCGCGCGACCCGTCATCTTCCAGCTGTTCGACCAGCAGGGCAACGCGCCGCTCGGCGTGACGCCGCTGCTGCAGCTCGACGTGTGGGAGCACGCGTACTACCTCGACTACCTCAACGTGCGCGCCGACTACGTCAAGGCGTTCTGGGAGCTCGTCAACTGGTCCGACGTGCAGCGCCGGTTCCAGACCGTGCAGGAGAAGACCGCAGGACTCATCGTCGCGCGCTGACCTCAGGCTTCCCTCTCGTCGCCGCCGACCACCTGTCGGGTGGTGCGGCAGTCTGCAGCCAGGATGTCGGCCGGTGCGTCATGAAACGCCCGAGCCGACGTCTTGAGCTGTGGAGGGTGAGCGCGTCCAGCGTCCACCGAGAGACGAAGAGGTCGATGATGAGCAGATTCCTGGTGCTGTACCGTTCGGCAGTGAGCGCCGCCGAGCAGATGGCCACGGCCGATCCGGATGCGGGTGCGGAGTCGATGAAGGCGTGGATGGACTGGTCCCAGCGTGCGGGCGAGTCGATCGTCGATCTCGGGTCGCCGACGCAGACCGTAGCGGGTGGCGAGTCCGGCTCGTTCATCGGCGGATACTCGGTGCTGCAGGCGGACGACCTCGACGGTGTGCAGCGAGCGCTCGACGGGCACCCCCACGTGGCCTGGGGCGGGACGATCGAGATCCTGGAGATGCTCGAGATCCCGGGGATGTAGCGGGACGGGAGGTCTCCAGGATCGGCGCTCCGCTCAGGCGAGCAGCTCGCCCGCGAGAGCCTCGATGCGCTGCCGGATCTCGTCGCGGATCGGCCGCACGGCCTCGATGCCCTGACCTGCCGGGTCGTCGAGCTTCCAGTCCTCGTAGCGCTTGCCGGGGAAGAACGGGCACGCGTCGCCGCATCCCATGGTGATGACGACATCGGATGCTTGCACAGCTTCGGTCGTGAGCACCTTCGGCTGCTCGGCGGTGATGTCGATGCCGAGTTCGCTCATCGCGTCGACCGCGACCGGGTTGATCTGATCGGCGGGCACGGAACCCGCCGACCGCACCTCGATGCGGTCGCCGGCGATGTCCCGGAGGAACCCGGCGGCCATCTGCGAGCGACCGGCGTTGTGCACGCACACGAACAGGACGGAGGGTGTGGTGGTGGTCATGGTGTCTCCAGGTGAGAGGGGGTCAGGGTGGGTGTCGCGGTCAACGGTGAGGTCCCGCGGCGCGCTGGTGGGCAATCCGTCATCGGACGAGCAGCGTCTCTCGGATCTTGTCCGACACCGCCTCTCGCAGGGGGCGTACGGCGTCGGCCTCCCATGACTCGGGGTCGGGGAACGACCATTCGAGTATCTCGCCGCGCGGCGTGGACGGCAGGGCGAGCCCGGACTTCATGAGGACCACGATGTCTGCGGCATCGAGGTCGTCGGGCGTGACGGCGCGCGGCGTTCGGTCGGAGATGTCTATGCCCAGCTCCGCGACGGAGGTGGCCACGGCCTTGTTCACTTCGTCGGCTGGAGCGAGACCGGCGGAATCGACGGTGAAGCGATCACCTGCGAGGTGCTCCAGAAGGGCGGCGCCGAGCTGAGAGCGACCCGCGTTGTGCTGACAGATGAACAGGACGCGGGGAGTGCGGTCGGTCATGTGGTCTCTTTTCGGTGCGGTTGAATGGCGGCGAGGCGGGGCGCCAACGCGGTGATGCGGCGTTCCAGCTCGTCGAAAGCGCTATCGAAGGCATCGTCCGTGCCGACGCGGACCGGGTCGGGGATGGACCAGTGCAGGTGGTCGGTGATGCCGATCTCTTCATGAGCGTTGTCGCAGACGGTGACCACGAGGTCAGACGTATGCCACACCGAATCGAGCGCCCGCGGGGACTCGTCAGGTAGATCGATCTCGCGACGACCGGCGACGGCGACGGCGCCCGCATGGATTCGATCCGCGGGATGGGTTCCTGCGGATGTGGCAGGGATGCTGCTGTGGGCCGACCACAGCGCCGCCGCGAGTTGAGACCGCGCCGAGTTCGCCGTGCACACGAAGACCACTCGGCTTGCGCGGTCGACGCGCCCCGGGGTGAGCCCGGCAAGAGCCGAGTCCAGGAGGTGGACGTAGTTGCGACGCTTGTCTGCTTCTGACCTCGACCGGGACACCATCCCGACCGACTCCAATGCGTTCAGATGATGAGTGACCAGGTTCGAGGGGAGCCCCAATGCGACTCTGATCTCGCTCGGGGACAGATCCCCGAGGGTGAGGAGATCCACGATGCGCAGCCGCGACGGGTCGCCGAGTGCGGCGTGCTTCGCGGCCCGCGCCTCTGCGTTCTGTTGTCCGTCACTGTTCATTACTTCAATGTTGACTGAAGTACCTGCTTCAGGTCAAGATGAGCCGACATGAATACCGCTACCTCCTCACCCCCGGTGCCTCATCGACCTCAGATCGTGCGCCGCGCCACTGCCGAGTTCGTCGGAACAGGCCTCCTCGTCACGATCGTGGTCGGTTCGGGTATCGCCGCGCATCGGTTGTCTCCGGGAGACGTCGGATTGCAGCTTCTCGAGAACAGCCTCACCACTGCGCTCGGTCTTGCGGTCCTGATCCTCATGCTCGGTCCCGTGTCCGGGGCGCACTTCAATCCCGCCGTGACGATCGCCGACTGGTGGCTGGGTCGCCGTGCCGGAACGGGTATCCCGGTTCGCGATGTCGTTCCCTATGTGCTCGCACAGATTCTCGGCGGGGTGTCCGGCACGCTTCTCGCCGGCGTGATGTTCGACACGGCACCGGCCTTCTCTGCCGATGACCGTGCGACGGGCGGCCACCTGATCGGCGAGGTGGTCGCCACTGCCGGGCTCGTTCTGTTGATCTTCGCGCTCGCTCGCGCCGGCAAGGCCTCTGTCACGGCGGCCGCCGTCGGCGCGTACATCGGCGCGGCCTACTGGTTCACGAGCTCCACGTCGTTCGCGAATCCCGCCGTGACGATCGCCCGGATGTTCACCGATACCTTCGCCGGCATCGCGCCGGCATCCGTTGTTCCATTCGTGCTCGCCCAGCTCGTCGGCGCCGGCCTCGGTCTCGCGCTCCTTCTCCTCTTCTACCCGACTGCCGCTCGCGCTGCGGACGACGTCGTGGTTCCCCAGCAGCTCGAGAATCGGCACTGAAAGGCACCCCATGCATCTTGTAGCGATCGGCGGAAGCGACGCCGGAATATCGACCGCCCTCCGAGCCCGCGAACTCGACCCGTCCGTCGATGTCACCGTCGTGGTGGCAGACGCATACCCGAACTTCTCGATCTGCGGCATCCCCTACTACTTCTCCCGTGAGGTGCAGCCCTGGCAATCGCTCGCGCACCGCACCCACGCGGATCTCGAAGCCACCGGCATGAATCTCCGCCTGAACACTCTCGCCACCGGCATCGACGTCGACGGCCGTCGCCTCACCGTCCGCGATGCGAACGGGACCCAATCGACGATCGCGTACGACGAGCTCATGGTCGGCACTGGAGCGTCCCCGTCGAGGGCCGGAATCGCAGGCCTCGACGAGCTGGGGCCTGACGACGGCGTGCACCTGCTGCACTCGATGGGGGACACGTTCGCGCTCGAGAGGTATCTCGATGACCATCAGCCTGAGACGGCGATCATTGTCGGAGCCGGGTACGTCGGCCTCGAGATGGCAGAAGCGCTCACAGTGCGGGGGCTCCGGGTCACCCAGCTCCAGCGCGGACCCGAGGTGCTTTCCACTCTCGACCCTGAACTCGGCTCTCTCGTCCACGACGAACTCACCCGACACGGCGTCGAGGTCATCACGCGCACTCGCGTGGAGGCCATCGTCCGCGACGCAGGGCGAATCGCTGTCACGGGAACCCGAGGCGGCGATGCATTCTCCCGCAGCGCTGACGTGGTGCTCGTCGTCGTCGGCGTACGCCCCAACACCGGCCTTCTCACCGCTGCCGGTGCGTCGACCGGCGCGGGCGGCGCCGTGGTCGTCGACGAGCGGATGGGCACGGGCCTCCCGCATGTCTGGGCCGCGGGTGATGGGGTCGTGACGCATCACCGTCTTCTCGGCGTCACTTACCTCCCGCTCGGGACCACCGCCCACAAGCAGGGGCGCGTCGCCGGAGAGAACGCGATCGGCGGCGACGCCCGGTACGCCGGAAGCCTCGGCACGCAGGTGGTCAAGGTTTTCGACGTCGTGGCCGCTCGCACGGGCCTCCGCGATCATGAAGCAGAGGGGGCAGGATTCGCACCACGAAGCCATACCGCGATGGCGGACGACCATAAGCGCTACTACCCGGGTGCGACACCCATCAGTATTCGCATCACGGGCGACACCGAGGATGGCCGTCTGCTCGGCGCTCAGCTCGTCGGCGCGCGCGGCGCAGAGATATCCAAGCGCGTCGACACCTACGCCACGTCGCTGCACCACGGGATGACTGTTGCCGCGATGAGTGACCTCGATCTCTCCTACACACCCCCGCTGGGCTCTCCCTGGGATGCCGTGCAGGTAGCGACCCAAGCCTGGGAGCGTGAGGCGGCTCCGCTGCTTCGCTCGTCGTAACCCGGTCGGGCGCTGGCCCCGCCTAGGAGCTTCTTCCGGTCTCAGCTCCTCGGCAGCCGCGATCAGCCGACGGTGACGGGGCGTGCTCCGATCTGCAGTACCGCCGGGGTGACGGCGCAGCATCCGTTCGAGGAGTCATCGAATTCTCCGGACCCCCCGCAGACGCCGGTCTCGGGGAGAGTGAGCTCATTGCGTGCGGCTGCGTCCTGATCCCCGGCGAGGTGGGCGGCCACGCTGCGGACCTGCTCATAGCCGGTGAGTGCGAGGAAGGTCGGTGCGCGACCGTAGGACTTCGCGCCGACGATATAGAGATCCGCCTCGGGCTGGGCGAGCTGGCGGGCACCGGTCGCGGCGACGGAGCCGCAGGAGTGGATGTTCGGATCGATCTCGGAAGCGATACCTGCGACCGCCTCGAGCGCGGGGTCGAGGTCGGTCCTGAGCTCTCGCAGAATCCCGGTGTCCGGCCGGAAGCCCGTCAGTGCGAACATCCGCCCGACAGCCGTCACCTCGCGTCCGTCTTCAGCGACGACCGTCAAGCCGGTATTGGTCTGACGGATCCCGGCAACACGGAATCCGGTCACGAGTTCCACCACACCGTCGTCGATCACTCTGCGTGCACGGGAGCCGAGTGCGGCCCGCTCGGGCAGCTCGTCTCCCACACCACCACCGAAGACGTTGGCGGCGCTCCCCCGACGCAGCAGCCAGGTGACGCGGGTTCCGGGCGACCGCCGGGCCAGTTCGCTCAGGCGAAGGACGGCGTGCGTGGCGGAGTGTCCGGCTCCGACGACGACGATGTGCGCACCCGCGAGCTCCGAGACATCGGCTGGGATGCGGTACGAGATCAGGTCCGACGCCTCGGCCTCGCCGAGGGCCGGGTAGCCGTCGGCACCCGCCGGGTTGGGAAGATCCCAGGTGCCGCTCGCGTCGATGACCGCGCGGGCGAGGAGTCGGGATTCGCTGCCGTCGGCATCGACCGTGTGCACGACGAACGGCTGGCTCCTGCGGCCTGCGTCGACGACCTTGTCGCGCCCCTGGCGGGCGACTCCGGTGACAGTCGTCAGGTAGTGGATCCGCTCGCCCAGAGCCTCGGCGAGAGGCGCCAGGTAGTCGCTCACCCACTCCGCACCGGTCGGGTATCCGGAGGCCGGTGCGCTCCACCCGGTCCGCTCGAGTAGGCGACGGGCTGCGGCGTCGGTGAGCTCGGGCCACGCCGAGAACAGGCGCACGTGACCCCATTCCGCGACGGCGGATGCAGGACCACTCCCGCGCTCCACGACGATGGCCTCTTCGCCACGCTCGACGAGATGCGCCGCTGCGGCGAGGCCCTGCGGCCCCGCTCCGATGACGACGACGGGAAGCTCAGACATCAGGACTCCTCAGATCGAAATTCTTCAATATGAGAAGCGTCGCTCACGTATCGAAGAATGTCAATACGTGCGATGATGGGGTCATGACGCTCCCGGTGACGATCGATCAGACGGCGTGCTGCACGTCGGGCACTGCGCCCGCGCTGCCCCTCGCAGAGGCTGAGCGGATCGCGCGACTCTTCAAGGCGCTCGGGGATCCCACGAGGGTCCGGCTGCTGTCGATGATCTCGTCCGCCGAGGCTGGTGAGGCCTGCATCTGCGACCTCACCGACCCGGTCGGACTGTCGCAGGGCACCGTCTCGCACCACATGAAGCTCCTGACCGATGCGGGCCTCGTCACGCGTGAGCAGCGCGGGAAGTGGGCGTATTTCGCCCTGGCCGACGGTGCGCTGGACGCCGCCGGCGAGGCGTTGCGAGGGCTCTGATCGGTCGCGCAGCCGCGGTCGATAGGCTGGAGACCATGGCCCTCCTCTCGATCGCCGGCTCGACGCGTGCTCCGCATGAGCTGCGTTCGGCGACGCCGATGAGGGAATGGATGCGTGTCGTGCTGCACCCGGGCACGAACGGCTGGACCAGCGTGTGGGGCACGCTCTCGCACGGTGAGATCGCGGGCTGCCCGCCGCCACGCTGCTAGACCGCGCCTCGAAGGGGTGCGGTCTTCCGCGCCGTCCACCCTTCTCCCGCGTGAGGTCTCGTCATGTCCGCTTCCCCTGTCCGCACCCGATCCCGTCTTCGTCTCGCCCCGCATGAGCTGTGGCGCGGCATCCGCTCCACCGCCCGCAGCGACGCCTTCGGCGGGGCGCTCCTGCTCGCCGCCACGGTCGCCGCGCTGATCCTCGCGAACACTCCCGCGGTGTCGTGGTACGAGTCCGTCCGCGACGCCACCGTCGGCATCCCCGCGCTGCATCTCGACCTGAGCATCGGCACCTGGGCAGCCGACGGCCTGCTCGCGATCTTCTTCTTCGTCGTGGGTCTCGAGCTGAAGGAGGAGTTCGTCACCGGCCGCCTGCGAGACCCCCGCCAGGCCGCGCTGCCGATCGCCGCGGCCGTCGGCGGCGTCATCGTGCCCGCGGTGATCTTCGCTCTCATCAACGCCGGTGATGCCGACGCCCTGCGCGGCTGGGCCATCCCGACCGCGACCGACATCGCCTTCGCGGTCGCCGTGATCGCCGTGGTCGGACGGTTCCTCCCGCCGGCGCTCCGCGTCTTCCTCCTCACCTTGGCGATCATCGACGACCTGATCGCCATCACGATCATCGCGACGTTCTACACCGACTCGATCAGCCTCCCGTGGCTGACACTCGCTCTGCTTCCGCTCGCGGGATTCGCCCTGCTCGTGCAGAAGGGCGTACGGGCGTGGTGGATCCTGATACCTCTCGCGATCGCGGTGTGGGTCTGCATCCACGCCGCCGGCATCCACGCGACCGTCGCCGGCGTGCTGCTCGGCTTCGTCGTTCCGGTCGTCCCCACCGAACGTGCGCGTGTGCCCCGGGGGGAGGATGCCGAGGGGCACCCGCTGTACGACGGTCTCGCACCCCACTTCGCCGACCGGTGGGGTGTCGTCGCGACGATGTTCGCCGTGCCTGTCTTCGCCTTCTTCGCGGCCGGTGTCACCATCGGCGGGCTCGACGGACTGCGGTCGGCGCTGACCGATCCCATCGCGATCGGGATCATCGTGGGACTCGTGCTCGGCAAGCCGATCGGGATCCTGACGACGACGTTCCTCCTGAGTCGCGTGCCGGCGCTGCGCCTCGACGAGTCATTGCGCTGGCCGGACCTCGCCGGGATGGCGTTCCTCGCCGGAATCGGATTCACCGTCTCGCTGCTCGTGGGAGAGCTCGCCTACGGGTCGAGTTCGGTCGCCGACGAGCACGTCAAGATCGGCGTGCTCCTCGGATCTCTCATCGCCGCGATGGTGGGCGGACTCGTCCTCGCACGGCGGAGCGCGCTGGCCCGACGGGAGCGGCTCGACGTCTGAGGTCGCGGGGGCCGACAGAGACGGCCCCCGCGAGCAAGGTCAGCGGCGTCGCGAGCGCTGCTCGCCCTGCACCGGGATCGGGCCGGTGACGCTCAGCTCGTCCTCCCAGCACTGGATGCCGGTGACCTCGGGCATCCGCGCACGGGTGAACACAGGATCGAGGCCCGCGCGGCGCTGCTCGGAGTAGTCGCGCAGCAGCTTGAAGGCGATGCCCGACAGCAGCGCGATCGCGACGAGGTTCACGATCGCCATGAGCCCCATGATCCCGTCGGCCGTGTTCCAGATAATGTCCGCCGACGCGATCGACCCGAGGAAGATGATCGCGACGACGAGCACGCGGTACGCCGTGAGGATCGACGGCCGGCTGCTGATGAACTCGATGTTCGATTCGCCGTAGTAGTAGTTGCCGAGGATCGAGCTGAACGCCAGCAGGAAGATGATGATGCTGAGGAGGATGTTCGACCACTCGCCGAGGTTGCTCACGATCGCGTTCTGGGTGAGGCCGATGCCGCGAGTCGCGTTCGCCAGGTCCGGCGTCGAGACGAGGATGATGAACGCCGTGATCGAGCAGACGAGGAACGTGTCGAAGTAGACGCCGAGCGTCTGGACGAGCCCCTGCTTGACCGGGTGCGTGACCGCCGCACTCGCCCCGGCGTTCGGCGCCGATCCGAGGCCGGCCTCGTTCGAGAACATGCCGCGCTTGACGCCCGTCATGATGATCGTCCCGAGCGCGGCGCCGACGACCTCGTTGAATCCGAATGCCTGGGTGTAGATAGAGGCGAAGACCTCGGGGAGGCGCTCGAAGTTCAGGCCGACGATCACGAGGCCGAGCAGCAGGTACCCCAGGGCCATGGCGGGCACGACCGCCTGCGTGACGCTCGCGATGCGACGGATGCCCCCGAAGACGACGAGTGCGGTCAGGATGGCGAGGACGATGCCGACCACCCACGGGATCCAGTCCACCTCGCCGCCGAAGCTCGATGACACCGTGGCGCTGATCGTGTTCGCCTGCAGGGAGCTGAACGCGAAGGGGAAGCAGACGATCAGGATGACGGCGAAGAGGATGCCCATCCAGCGCGCCTTCAACCCGTGCTGCATGTAGTACGCGGGGCCGCCGCGGAAGCCGTCCTTGTCGCGGACCTTGAACGCCTGACCGAGCGTCGACTCGATGAAGCTCGAGGCCCCGCCGATGAACGCCATCGTCCACATCCAGAAGATCGCACCGGGGCCGCCGATGGCGATCGCGGTGCCGACGCCCGCGATGTTGCCCACGCCGACGCGGGATGCCGCTGAGATCGTGAACGCCTGGAACGCGGAGACGGACTGCGGCTCGCCGTTCTCCTTGCGCGGGGTTCGGTCGGTGAGGGTGCGGAACATCTCGGGGATGAGGCGGAACTGCACCACGCCCGATCGCAGGGTGAAGTACAGGCCGAGGAGCACGAGGATCGGCAGCACCACCCACGTCCACAGCCCATCACCGGCAGAGAGCACGAAGTCGTTGAGCGCGTCCATCGCATCAGTATGGCGGCATGCCGCCCTGGGCGGGGAGATTCTCTCGCTACACGCGTCGAGCCGTCGTGCCGCGCACGTTCAATTCGTACGGCAGGGCGGCAGGGATGCCCGCGGCATCCCCCTCCGTGAGCTTGGCGAGCACGGCATCCGCGGCTCGCTCGCCCTGCCCCAGCGGGAACTGGTCGACCGTGGTCAGGCGGAAGAACTCGCCGAGCTCGTGGCCGTCGATGCCGACGATCGACAGGTCCTCCGGCACGGCGAAGCCGAGGTCGCGGGCGGCGAGGATCGCGCCGATCGCCATCTCGTCCGACGCGGCGAACACCGCCGTCGGGCGGGGACCCGGCCTGCCGAGCAGCTGCTTCGCGGCGCGGTAGCCACCCTCGACCGTGAAGTCGGCCGGTTCGAGGAAGGCGGGATTCAACGGGATGCCGGCCTTCGCCAGCGCTTTCTCGAAGCCCTGGCGACGGTTGGTCGGGATGTGGAAGTCGATGTCGAACTCGGGGTTCGCGCCGATATGGGCGATGTCGCGATGGCCGAGACCGATCAGGTGCTCGGTCGCGAGCTGGGCCACGGCGACGTCGTCGACCGTCAGCGTGTCGAGCTTCGGATTCGGTCCGCCGATCGCGATCACGGGAAGCCCCAGATCGAGCAGGTACTGCGTCTCGTCGTCGTCGAGCTCGATCGAGACGGCGATCACAGCATCCACCCGCTGGCGACGCAGGAACGTGTCGAACACGTGCCGGCGCACGTCCTTGTCGGCGGTGATGTTGTAGAGCGTGATGTCGTAGCCCTCGCGCATCAGCGCGGACGAGACTCCCGAGAGCACCGTGCTGAAGAACCAGCGATCGAGGAAGGGCACCACCACGCCGACGTTGCGGGTGCGCCCGGATGCCAGGCTCGACGCCCGCGACGAGACGACGTAGCCGAGCGCTGCCGCGGCCTCCTGTACGCGCGAGCGCGCCGATTCCGAGACGTGACCGCGACCGCTCAGCGCGCGGGAGACCGTCGCGGTCGACACCCCGGCGAGCCGGGCGACCTCATCGATGCTCGCCATGGGGATCCTCTCTGCGGCGGAGGGGCCGCGACACCGGATCGGATGCCGCGGCCCCACCGCGTGCGGCTTACGCCGTGGTGTACCAGACGGCCGAATCGACCGGCAGCGACGTGCCCTCGAACGGCTGGCTGCGGACCAGCACGGTCGCGTCGGCCGGCAGCTCGATCGGCTCGGTGCCCAGGTTCGCGACGACGTGCACGGCACCACGGCGGAAGGCGACGGCGTGCGCGCCGGCATCCTCCCAGACCAGCGAACCGCTGCCGAAGTCGTGCTCGCGGCGCCCGGAGAGCAGCTGCTTGTAGAGCGAGAGGGTGGAGGTCTCGTCCTTCTCCTCGACCTCGCGGGAGTAGGCGGCCCAGTCCGCGGGCTGCGGGAGCCAGGAGGCGCCGGTCTCGTTGAAGCCGAATGCCGGAGCATCCGCCTCCCACGGCAGCGGGACGCGGCATCCGTCACGGCCGTAGCGCTCGCCGTTGGTGCGGAACCAGGTCGGGTCCTGACGGAACGCGTCGGGGATATCCATCGCCTCGGGCAGACCCAGCTCCTCGCCCTGGTACAGGTAGGCGGATCCGGGCAGGGCGAGCATGACGGTCGTCGCGGCACGGGCACGGGCCAGGCCGATGGCGGTGTCGGGCTTGTCCGGGGTGTTCGGCCCGATGCCCTCACCCTGGGGGTTCTCGGCGGTGAGCGCGAGACGCGAGGCGTGGCGGACCACGTCGTGGTTCGACAGCACCCAGGTGCTCGGTGCGCCGACCGCGCCGAACGCGTCGAGCGACTCGCGGATGACGTCGCCCAGGGCCTTCGCATCCCACTCGGTCATGAGGTACGGGAAGTTGAAGGTCTGGTGCATCTCGTCGGGGCGCACCCACAGGGCGGTCTGCTTCAGCGTCGGCATCCAGGCCTCGCCGCACAGTGCGCGGTCGCCGTCGTACTCGGCCAGCACCTTGTGCCAGTCGCGGTAGATGTCGTGCACGCCGTCCTGTCCCCAGTACGGCACGTTCGCCTCGCCGCCACCCATCGAGTCGGCGTCGGCCGGCGGGGTGTAGTCGGGCAGGCCCTCGGCCTTGATCATGCCGTGGGCCACGTCGACGCGGAAGCCGTCGACGCCGCGGTCGAGCCAGAAGCGCAGGATCGAGCGGAACTCCTCGCGGACCTCTTCGTTGTTCCAGTCGAAGTCGGGCTGCGTGGGGTCGAAGATGTGCAGGTACCACTGGCCGGGCGTGCCGTCGGCCTCGGTGACGCGCTCCCACATGCCGCCGCCGAAGACGGACTCCCAGTTGTTCGGGGGCAGCTCGCCGTTCTCGCCCTTGCCGTCGCGGAAGATGTAGCGCGCGCGCTCCGGGCTTCCGGGCGCGGCCTTCAGTGCCGCCTGGAACCAGGCGTGCTGAGCGGACGAGTGGTTCGGGACAAGGTCGACCACGACACGGATGCCGCGGGTGTGCGCCTCGTTCAGCATCGTGTCGAAGTCGTCGAGCGTGCCGAACAGGGGGTCGACATCGCGGTAGTCGGCCACGTCGTAGCCGGCATCCCGCTGCGGGCTCGTCATGAACGGGCTCAGCCAGATCGCGTCGACGCCCAGCTCCTTCAGCGAGTCGAGCCGACTCGTGATGCCCGGCAGGTCGCCGATGCCGTCGCCCGAGGCGTCGGCGAACGAACGGGGGTAGATCTGGTAGATGACCGCGCTGCGCCACCACTCGGAACCGGGGGCTGCGATCTGCTCAAGCTGTGCCATGGCATCAGATTAGTGCAAACGCTTACATGATTGCCATAACCGTGATCGAATCGATTCGGGCATGTGATATTCCACGTCGCTCCGTGGCCGCTTGCAGGCTGGGAGTATGCTTCGGGCATCCGACGACTGGAGGCTGTCATGGTTCCCGAGATCAACTACTGGGCGGTGCTGCTGGCCACGGCCTCGAGCATGATCGTCGGCTCGATCTGGTACGCGCCGAAGGTGTTCGGCACGCGCTGGTCGAAGCTCGCGAACGTCGACATGGATCGGCCGGGTTCGAGCGCGACCATGGCGATCATCACCACGGTGTTCGTCAGCTTCGCGACGGCGTGGGTGCTGGCCGGAGCATCCGCCATCGCCTGGCACTTCTACGACGGATCCTTCTTCTGGGCGGCGGTCGTCACCGGCGTCCTGCTGTGGGCGGGATTCACCGCGGCCCGGTTCATCACGCACGACGCGTTCGAGGGGCGCCCGACGGCGCTGACGACGATGAACATCGCCCATGAGCTCGTCACCATCGTGGTGATGTCGCTGATCATCGGGGTGTGGCCCCCGGCGCTGGGCTAACCGGACGTCGTCTTCGTGAGGTCCTGCGCGAACATCAGCAGGATCCCGCTCGGACCGCGCAGGTAGGTCAGCTTGTACACGCCCTGATAGTCGGCGACGCCTCGCAACGGGTGGTGCCCGTGCCTGGCCGCGATCGCGAGGGACTCGTCGATGTCGTCGACGGCGAACGCGATCCGGTGCATGCCGATCTCGTTCGGCAGGGTGGGCTCAGTCTCGATCGCATCCGGGTGGATGTACTCGAACAGCTCGATCTGCCCGTGGCCGTCCGGCGTCTGCAGGACGGCGATCTTCGCATGATTGCCGTCGAGGCCGACCGCGGTATCGGCCCACTCGCCGCTGACCTCGTCGCGGCCGAGCACGCTGAGGCCGAGGTCGGTGAAGAAGGCGATCGTGGCCTCCAGGTCGCGGACGGCGATGCCGACGTTCTCCAGGGTGATGGGCATGGGGGCATGCTACTCGCGGAGTGCGACCGCGCACTCGGGACGCACGCGCGACGAAAGTGTAGACCTTCGCCTCTTCCGCCCGTACTTCCTGGTATGCGAGCATTTTGCTCGTGACCTGCCGGTCGCCCGCGAGCCGTGCGCTCGGATCGCGGCTCAGACCGAAGGGGTCTTCATGTCGGGTCCGTCGCGCCGCTCCGCTCCGTGGATCGTCGCCGCCGCCCTCGTCGCGGCCGCACTGTTCGCGGGAGCGGCGACCGCAGCCTCCGGCGACTCCTCGACCGACGACCCGGCGGCCGACGGCGCAGCCCCCGATCCGACGCTCTCCGTCTCGCTGGCGTACGAGTTCCTCGATGCCCGCGTCGACCAGTTCTGCGACGGCGCAGGGCACTGCCTGCCGCGCAGCTACGAGGGCGGATTCTTCACCGACCTGCCGACCTGGGACTTCACGCCCTCGTTCGTCTACGACGACGCCCTCGTCGTGATCGCGTACACGGCTCGCGGGCTGCCCGACGACATCCGCCGCGCACAGACCGTCGGCGACACTCTCCTTTTCGTGCAGGAGAACGACCCGATCGGCGACGGACGTGTTCGCACGTCGTACGAGCCGCACGGCATACGGCAGGGGCGTGTCGAGATCACCGGCCCCGGCACGTTCACCGGCAACCAGGCCTGGGTGGGCATGGCTCTCGCGCGGCTCTTCCACGCGACCGGGGAGCAGAAGTACCTCGACGGCGCGCTGCAGCTCGCGCAGTGGATCCAGACGAACACGGCCGACATGGTGCGCGCGCCCTTCGGGTACACCGGCGGGCAGCTCGAGAACGGTTCGTCGCTGGAGTGGAAGTCCACCGAGCACAACAGCGACATCGCCGGATTCTTCACCCAACTGGCGGAACTGACCGGCGATCCCGTGTGGGGCGAGCGTGCGGCTGTCGCGAGCGGGTTCGTCGCGGCGATGCAGAGCGCGGATGGCCACGTCGACACCGGGACGCTGCTCGACGGCTCGACCATCAACACGCGTCCGATCCCCCTCGATGCGCAGACGTGGAGTTCGCTCGCCACGGGCGACCCCCGGTACGACACGTCGTTGGACTGGACGCTCGACAACCTGATCGCGACGGACGGTCCGTACGAGGGACCGTCGATCAGCGACACCGATGTGTCCAAGGTCTGGTTCGAGGGCAGCGGTCACCTGGCGCTGGCGCTCCAACTGCGGGATGCGCCCGGTGACGCCGACCGCGCCGAGTCGCTGCTCAGCAGCATCCGCCTCGGTCAGCGCGACGCGCCCAACGGCGACGGCAAGGGGATCGTGGCGACGTCGACCGACGGCCTGGACTCGGGGTTCGGCGACCTCTACTACGCGAGCCTGCACACCGGTGCGACGGCCTGGTACCTGCTCGCGGCCGCGGGCGACAACCCGTTCGAGCTGCCCGCCGACTGACCGGCCGCCGTCACCTCCGCCGCCGTCACCTCCGCCGCCGTCACCTCCGCCGCCGACCTCCGCCGCCGTCACCTCCGCCGCCGACCTCCGCCGCCGTCACCTCCGCCGCCGACCTCGGTGCGGGGTCAGTTGCGCATGCTGCGGGCGGTGCGGGGTCAGTTGCGCATGCGGCAGGCACGTTTCGGATGCGCTATTGACCCCGCCAGGCCACATGCCAGCCGCGCACGCACGGTCGGCGTCACGGGCGCGGGGTGGCTCATCGGTGCGGGGTCAGTTGCTCACGTTGCGGGCGGTGCGGGGTCAGTTGCGCATGCTCCAGGCCCGTTTCGGATGCTCTATTGACCCCGCCAGGCCACATGCCAGCCGCGCACGTACGGCGGCGTCACGGGCGCGGGGTGGCTCATCGGCGGGGGGTCAGTTGCGCATGCTGCAGGCGGTGCGGGGTCAGTTGCGCAGGCGGCGGGCGGTGCGGGGTCAATTACGCACGCGGCAGGCCCGTTTCGGATGCTCAATTGACCCCGCACGGCCATACCCGCGCGCACGCACGTCGGCGTCACGGGCGCGGGGTGGCTCATCGGTGCGGGGTCAGTTGCGCACGCTGCGGGTGGTGCGGGGTCAGTTACGCACGCTGCGGGCGGTGCGGGGTCAGTTGCGCACGCGGCAGGCCTGTTTCGGATGCCCTATTGACCCCGGCAGGCCACATGCCAGTCACGCGGAAGGACGTGCGCTGCGCTTACGCGGCGACGCGGGCGACGGCGGCGATCGCGCTGGTGAAGAAGTCCAGCCCGTCGACGCCCGAGCGCATGGCGACGGTCGTGTCCGGACCGAATCCGGCCTCGGTCGCATGCTCCGGATGCGGCATCAGCCCCACGACGTTGCCGGCCTCGTTCGTGAGTCCGGCGATGTCGCGCAGCGAGCCGTTGGGGTTGACGCCCGCGTAGCGGAACGCCACGAGTCCCTCGCCCTCGAGACGGTCGAGCGTCTCCTCATCGGCGATGTAGCCGCCGTCGGCGTTCTTGAGCGGGATCGTGATCTCCTGGCCCGTGCGGAAGCGGTTGGTCCACGCGGTGTCGGAGTTCTCGACCGTGAGCTTCTGATCGCGACGCACGAAGTGCTGGTGGTCGTTGCGGATCAGTCCGCCGGGCAGCAGGTGCGCTTCGACGAGCATCTGGAAGCCGTTGCAGATCCCGAGGATCGGCATGCCCTTGGCCGCGGCATCCTTGACCTCGGCCATGATCGGCGAGAGTGCGGCGATGGCGCCGGCGCGCAGGTAGTCGCCGTAGCTGAATCCGCCGGGAAGCACGAGGGCGTCGACGCCCTCGAGGTCGTGCGAACCGTGCCACAGTGCGACCGGCTCGGCACCGGCGATGCGCACGGCGCGCTGGGCGTCGCGGTCGTCGAGCGAGCCGGGGAAGGTGACGACGCCGATGCGCACGGTCACTCGGCGACCTCGATGCCGACGACGTCCTCGATCACGGAGTTGGAGAGCACCTCGTCGGCGATGCGACGGGCCTCGGCGAGCACCTCGTCGGTGACCTCGCCGTCGACCGTGAGTTCGAAGCGCTTCCCGATGCGCACATCGGAGAATCCCTCGACGCCGAGCCGGGTGAATGCGCCGGACACGGCCTTCCCCTGCGGGTCGAGCAGTTCGGGCTTGGGCATGACGTCGACGACGATGGTGGGCATGAACGGCTCCGGAAGTCGCGGGCGGACGGGCGCGTCAAGTCTACCGGCTTACGTGAGTCGGCCGACGCGGTCGGTCGAGCCTCAGGCGTGGAACACGGTGTGCAGGTCGCCGATCGCATCGCGACCGCCCAGACCGTCGATCTCGAACAGCACCGAGATGCCGATGACGTGGCTGCCGAGGCGCTCGACCAGCTCGCGTCCCGCGGCCAGCGTGCCGCCCGTGGCGAGCACGTCGTCGATCAGCAGGACCCGGGATCCGGCGGGCAGGTCGTCGTGCATCTCGATCGTGGCCGTGCCGTATTCGAGGGCGTAGTCGACGGATGCTGCGGGTCGGGGCAGCTTGCCGGCCTTGCGGATCGGGATGAGTCCGACCCCGGCGGCGATCGCCGCAGTCCCGGCGAGGATGAACCCGCGCGCCTCGATTCCGGCGACCACGTCGAACTGGCCGGCGAACGGGGCGATGATCGCCTCGGTGGTGGCCTGCAGCGCCTCGGCGTCGGCGAGGAGGGGCGTGATGTCGCGGAAGACGATGCCCGGTTCCGGATAGTCCGGGATGCTGCGGATCAGCGATGCGGCGCGGACGAGGGCGGGGGAGAGTTCGGTGTCGGGCACCGGTCAAGGGTACGCCGCGTCCACAACTCCGGAGAATCGCATCGCAACTGGGGCACACAGGGCTGAGGGGGCTCGTGCAGCCTCGCTTTCCGGAGTTATGGAGTACATGACTCGGGCTTGACAGCGTGGGAGCGCTCCCATAGAGTCGCTGGACAGTGCGTGGGAGCGCTCCCACGAGATTCTCGGGAAGACCTCACGAGAAATCGTCGTAGGAACCTCGCCGCACAGTCCCGAGCACCACCGCACCACCCCGAGCACCACCGCACCACCACCGCACGACCCACCACAAAGGAGTGAACTGTGAACACACGTGCCCGCAAGCGGATCCTCACGGCAGCAGCCGCGGCATCCGTCTCCGCCCTGGCTCTCGCCGGCTGCGCAGCTTCCGGCCCTGAGAGCGGCGACGGCGCCGCCAGCGACGAGAAGGTGACCCTGACGATCACCACGTTCGGCACCTTCGGATACGAAGACCTCTACAAGGAGTACGAGAAGGCGCACCCGAACGTCACGATCGAGGCGACCAACATCGACACCGGTGGCAACGCGCGCACCGACGTCTTCACCAAGATCGGCGCAGGCTCCGGCCTCAGCGACATCGTCGCCATCGAGGAGGGCTGGCTCGGAGCGATCATGGCGGACGCGCCAGACACCTTCATCGACCTGCGCGACCACGGCATCGAGGACCGCAAGGGCGACTGGCTCGAATGGAAGTACGACCAGGTCACCGACCCTGACGGGCGCGTCATCGGCTACGGCACCGACATCGGCCCCAGCGGCATCTGCTACAACGGCGCCGCATTCGAGGCCGCCGGGATGCCGAGCGACCGCGAGTCCGTCGCAGAACTGCTGAACGGCGACTGGGAGAACTACTTCGCCGTGGGCCAGGAGTACACCGACAAGACCGGCAAGGCCTGGTACGACCACTCCGGTTTCGTCTGGAACGCCATGGTCAACCAGCTCGACGAGGGCTACTACACCGCTGACGGCGAGCTCAACGTCGAGGGCAACGACGAGCTCAAGGAGCGCTTCGAGATGCTCGGGGCTGCGACCGAGGGCGGTCAGTCGGCCGCACAGAAGGCATGGGACTGGAACGGCGGCAAGTCGTTCGTCGACGGATCCTTCGCCACCTTCGTCTGCCCCGGATGGATGCTCGGCATCGTTCAGGGTCAGGTCGAGGCCGGTGGCGGCGACGCGTCGACCGGGTGGGACTTCGCCGACGTCTTCCCCGGTGGCCAGGCCAACTGGGGCGGCGCGTGGCTGTCGATCTCGGAGTCCTCGCAGCACCAGGAGGCTGCGGCCGACCTCGCCGACTGGCTGACGCAGCCTGAGCAGCAGGTGAAGCAGTCCGCCGCGGCTGGCAACTTCCCCTCGACGATCAAGGCACAGGAGACCCTCGCGGCCGACGCGACGCCGAATGAGTTCTTCAACGGTGCGCCCACGGGTGCCATCCTCGCGGAGCGGGCCAAGGGCGTCGTCGCGCAGTTCAAGGGCGCAGACGACTCCATCATCCAGGAGAACGTCTTCGGCCCCGCCCTCAGCGGGTTGGACCGAGGCGAGACCGACACTCAGGGCGCCTGGGATGCCGCGATCGCGCTCCTGAACAAGCTGGTCGACTGAACCAGCCACCGCATCCGCTCCGGTCGCAGTTCGTGCCGCGTCGCCCTCACGGGCGGGCGACACGGATTGCGACCGGAGCACCTCGGACGCCCCGGACCAGGACCAAGGAAGAGCCATGACCCTCACCCATGAGCGCTCGGAGACGACGGTGGCGTCGTCGAAGCGCGCGAAGACCGCGACAGCGGATGCCGCATCGCGGCGTCCCTGGCGGCACCGCCTCTCGCGGTTCGACCAGAACGCTTCTCCGTACTTCTACATCTCGCCCTTCTTCCTGCTGTTCGGGTTGTTCGGTCTCTTCCCCCTGATCTACACCGTCTGGGTGGCCGTCCACGAATGGGATCTGCTCAGAGGCGAAGGCGAGTTCATCGGTCTCGGGAACTTCGCCGCGATCCTGGCCGATTCGATGTTCTGGAACTCGATCTTCAACACGCTGAGCATCTTCCTGCTGTCCGCGGTGCCGCAGCTGGCCGTCGCCCTCTTCATCGCCTACCTCCTCGACAGAGGCCTTCGCGCTCCCACGTTCTGGCGGATGAGTGTGCTGATCCCGTTCGTGGTGACCCCCGTCGCGATCGCCATCATCTTCTCGAGCATCTTCAACGAGGCTGACGGCCTCGCCAACAATCTCCTCAACCTCGTCGGCATCGCCGACCAGCAGTGGAAGGAGGACACCGCCCTGTCGCACATCGCGATCGCCGTGATGGTGAACTTCCGCTGGACCGGGTACAACGCCCTGATCCTGCTCGCCGCCATGCAGGCCGTGCCGCGCGACCTCTATGAATCGGCCGCCCTCGACGGGGCGGGAGCCGCCCGTCGCTTCTTCTCGATCACGATCCCGACGATCCGACCGACGCTCATCTTCGTGATCATCACCGCCACCATCGGCGGTCTGCAGATCTTCGCCGAGCCACGCCTGTTCGACGTGTCTTCCGCCGGCGGCATCGGCGGCAGCGACAGGCAGTTCCAGACGACGGTGCTGTTCCTGTGGGACCTCGCCTTCTTCCGCCGCGATCTCGGCCAGGCATCCGCCGTCGCGATCCTGCTGTTCGTGCTGATCGTCGGGATCGGGCTGATCAACTTCCTCATCTCGCAGCGCATCTCGACAGGGGATGCTCCGAAGAGCCGCGCTGCGCGCCGACGTGCGCGCAGCGCCACCACCGGCAGCGCCACCGACACGGCAGCTGCCGGTACGACGATCGCCACCACCACCGAGGAGAACGCGCGATGACCGCCACCCAGGCGCTGAGCGTCCCCGAGAAGATCCGGAAGCGCCGCGCGGCCGTCGGCGGCAACGCCGGCATCGGCAGCCGCCCCGGCTTCCTCACCTACGGCCTGCTGGCCGCGTTCATCATCGGCAGCGTCTACCCGCTGTGGTGGTCGGTCGTCGTGGCGAGCGGCACGAACGCGACGAGGGGCGAGACCCTGCCCCTGTTCCCAGGCGGGAACTTCTTCGCGAACGCCGCCAAGGTGTTCGATGCGATCCCGTTCTGGCTGGCTCTGGGAAACTCGTTCCTCATCTCCGGGATCATCACGGTGTCGGTGGTCACGTTCTCGACCCTCGCCGGCTACGCGTTCGCCAAGCTGCGCTTCAAGGGTCGTGACGGACTGATGATCTTCGTGATCGCGACGATGGCGATCCCGACCCAGCTCGGCATCATCCCGCTGTTCATGCTGATGCGCGAGCTCGGCTGGACCGGATCGATCGGTGCGGTCATCGTGCCGACACTGGTGACGGCTTTCGGTGTCTTCTTCATGCGGCAGTACCTGGTCGACGTGATCCCCGACGAGCTCATCGAGGCGGCGCGGATGGACGGCGCCAACCAGTTCCGCACGTTCCTCACCGTCGGCATCCCGGCCGCCCGTCCTGCCATGGCGATCCTCGGCCTCTTCACCTTCATGACGGCGTGGACCGACTACCTGTGGCCCCTGATCGTGCTCTCCCCTCAGAACCCGACGCTGCAGACGGCGCTCAGCCAGTTGCAGTCCGGCTACTACATCGACTACTCCATCGTGCTCGCCGGTGCGGTGCTCGCGACCCTTCCGCTGCTCGTCCTCTTCGTCGTGGCGGGCCGGCAGCTGGTCAGTGGCATCATGGCGGGCGCGGTGAAAGGATGACCCCTATGACCCGTGCCTTTCCCGAGAACTTCCTGTTCGGCGCCGCGACAGCGGCGTACCAGATCGAAGGGGCGGCTTTCGAAGACGGGCGCACCGCGTCGATCTGGGATGCCTTCAGCAGGGAGCCCGGTGCCGTGATCGGCGGCGACAACGGCGATGTGGCATGCGACCACTACCACCGCTATCCGCAGGACGTCGCTCTGATGAAGGAGCTCGGGCTGCAGACGTACCGCTTCTCGACCTCGTGGTCGCGCGTCCGGCCCGACGGCGGCGCGGTGAACGCGAAGGGCGTGGACTTCTACGAGCGCCTGGTCGACGAGCTGCTCGCGAACGACATCCTGCCCTGGCTGACGCTGTATCACTGGGACATGCCGCAGGCGCTGCAGGAGACCGGCGGGTGGACCAACCGTGACACCGTCGGACGCTTCCTCGAGTACGCCGGCACGATGTACGACGCTCTGGGCGACCGCGTGAACGTGTGGACGACCCTGAACGAGCCGTGGTGCTCGTCGTTCCTCTCCTATACAGGCGGGGAGCACGCGCCAGGTCACACGAGCGTCGCCGAAGGACTGCTGTCGGCGCACCACCTGCTGCTCGCCCACGGCGAGACCGTCCGCGAGCTCCGGGGACGTGACGAGAGCCTGAACCTCGGCATCACGCTGAACCACACGGTCGCAGACCCCGCCGACCCCGACAACCCTGCGGACATCGACGCGGCGCGCCGCGTCGACGGCCAGTTCAACCGCTGGTTCCTCGACCCGATCTACCGCGGCGTGTACCCCGACGACATCATCAGGGACATCAGGGCGGTGGATGCCGGCGCCGTGGCGCGGTTCGCAGAGGCCGTGCACGACGGCGACCTCGATGTGATCTCGCAGCGCATCGACACGCAGGGCGTCAACTACTACCACGGCGACCTCGTCGCGGGGGCTGCTCCCGAGGTGGCGCCGGTCGGCGGTGGCCCGGCGACCGACAGGCCGGGGCGCAGCCCGTACCCCTCGAGCGACGGCATCCATGCGGTCGAGCGCGGCCTGCCTCGCACCGCCCAGAACTGGGAGGTGCAGCCCGAGGGGCTCACCCGCCTGCTGCAGCGCATCTGGACCGAGTACGCCGAGCCCGCAGGGACCGTCCTCTACATGACCGAGAACGGCGCAGCCTACGACGACGTCGCCGTGATCGAGGACGGCGAGACGCGGGTGCACGACGAGGACCGCACCGAGTTCCTGCGCCTGCACCTCGGCGCGGTGCTGGATGCCGCGGATGCCGGGGTCGACGTGCGCGGCTACTTCTACTGGTCGATGTTCGACAACTTCGAGTGGGCGTGGGGCTATGACAAGCGGTTCGGCATCGTCCGCGTCGACTACGACACGCAGGAGCGGAGCCTCAAGGACTCCGGTCGGGAGTACGCTCGCATCATCGCCGCCCGGGCTCTCTGACGCCGGTCGGCGGCACGGGGCGCATCCGGCGTCACTGCCGGACGGAGGGAGAGTCGTGTCGTCACGAGCGACCATCGAAGAGGTGGCATCCGCTGCCGGGGTATCGCGGTCGACGGTGTCGCGCGTCGTGAACGGCTCGACGGCCGTGAGCCCCGAGGCTCTCGTCGCGGTCAAGCGCGCGATCGAGGAGCTCAGCTACGTCCCCAACCGCGCAGCGCGCTCCCTCGCTTCGAGGCAGACGCACGCGATCGCGCTGATCGTCCCCGAAGACACGACGCGTTTCTTCGGCGACCCGTTCTTCGCGGCGATCGTCGCGGGCATCACCGGCGCTCTGCGTGGCTCCGACTACCTGCTGAACCTGCTCATCGCGAGCGACGACCCCGGCGACAAGATGACGAGCTTCGTGCGCAACGGCGGGGTCGACGGCGCGCTCATCGTCTCCCACCACACGAGCGATGCGTTCATCGACCGCGTCGCCGACGCCGTGCCGGTCGTCTGGGGTGGTCGGCCGGTGCGGATCCGCGAGGGCGACTACGTGGTCGACGTCGACAATGTCGCCGGCGCCCGAGCAGCCACCGCCCATCTCATCGAGACGGGCCGCACGCGGATCGCGACGATCTCGGGGCCGATGACCATGGTGTCGTCCGTCGACCGAGTGCAGGGCTTCCGTGGGGCGCTCGCCGAGGCTGGGCTCTCGCCCTTCGCCGAGGAGGCGGGCGACTACAGCGAGACGAGCGGAGCGGATGCCGCGCGCCGCATCCTCGCGGCCGGTCGCCCCGACGCGATCTTCGTGGCGAGCGACCTGATGGCTCGTGGCGCTCTGACGGCTCTGCGTGCCGCCGGCATCCGGGTGCCCGAAGACGTCGCGCTCGTCGGCTTCGACGATTCGTCCGTGGCGGTGAGCACCGATCCGCCGCTGACCACGATGCGCCAGCCCATGTACGCACAGGGCGAGGCGATGGCGGCCGTGCTGCTCTCGCGCCTGGCCGGTCGCGACCCCGCGCACACGACGATCCTGCCGACCGAGCTCGTGGTGCGCGCCTCGTCGTAGCCGCAGAACGCAGCCGCAGAACGCAGCCGCAGGGAGGACGTCGATGCGGACCTGACGCCCCCTCCGGGTCGGCCCGCATCGACGGGTCTGTGCTCACCTCATCCGCGAGGAGGATCTGGCCTCGGTGGGAACATGCCAGGGCAGGGCCGCCCAGGGGGCTCCGCGGCGGGTCGCCGCCCGGAAGGTCTCCCACCCGTCGCCGAACTTGTCGAACGCCGTGTCGTCGACATCGCCGTCGCTCCAGTGCATGACGCGACCGGTGAGATAGCTGAGGCCGAAGTCCGCCCATGACAGGAACGAGCGTCTGGCGTCGCTGTTCACGCGATGGATGATCGCGCGGGCCTCCCCGATGTCGGCATGCCCGAGGGCGACGCCCCAGGTCGCCATCGCGACAGCCTGGCCGAGCGCGTAGGCGTCGAGTGTGCGCACGAACAGCTCGGGCGTGACGACCTCGGCGCCCACGTGCGAACGCACCTCATGCTCGACGCGCTCGATGCCGGCGACGAACGGGCCCGCATCCCGCGCGTCCCCTCCTTCCACGGTGATCGCGGCGAGCCACTCCTTCGCCGTCGGTGTCCGACCAGACGTGATGGCGAGGTGGTTGCGGATGCCGAGGTGCTGCACCCAGGCATGACGGCGTCGACGAGCGGTGGCGAGGAAGTCGATCATGTTCAGCCATTCGCCGCGCGTGCCGACCCCCCACTGATCGACCAGCACCTCGAGCCCGCTGCTGCTGAGGTAGGGCGCGGTCGGATCGTTCCAGGCTCCGGAGGGCAGGCTGCGGATCTGCATCAGGCCGAGGGCGAGCGCATTGGCGTCGGAGTCTGAGTCGGAGAACTGCTCGGACGGCGTGAGCCCGTGGGAGCGGGTGAACCATCGCGTGGGACTCATCACTCTCCCGGGGCCGTGGCGCGGAGGCCGCTCATAGCTTGAATAGCCGTTCAGTCGCTAATATATAGCGTCCCGGGGGGAAACCGAAGTCGTCCAATGCTGGGGAGCGGACACACCATGGCACGTTCAGACGATCAGAACCGGACCGCCCGCGAGCGATCGAGGGAGGCCATCCTCGATGCGGCCACCGCGCTGTTCGCGGAGCACGGCGTCTCCGGGGCGAGCATCGCGGCGATCACGCAGCGTGCAGGCGTCGCCCAGGGCCTGGTCAGCTACCACTTCGGGGGCAAGGATCACCTCGTCTCGGCCGTCGTCGATCGGTGGTTCGAGACGCTGTTCGGCATCCCCGAGGCAGAGGGTTCGGCCGATGAGCGCCTCGCCGGCATCATCGACGGAGCGCTGCTCGCGACCGGGTACGCCCTGCCCGTGCAGCGCGCGGTCTTCTCACTGCAGCAGCAGCCGAAGACGCACCGGCTGTTCGCGGAGTCCGAGGAGCGCCACGGCGAGCAGGCGAGGATCGCGGAGGACCGGGTGCGTGCCCTATTCGCGGCGCGAGGCGCCGCCGACCCGGCGCTCGAGGAGATCATGCTGCGCAGCACCCTGGAGGGGATCTTCATGAAGTTCGCCGTCTACGGCGACACCTTCCCCCTCGAGGACGCTCGCCGCTGGATGCATCGGCTCTACGGTCTGCCGGAGCCCGAGAGCGACCTGCCGCTGCCTCTCGCGCCTCGCGCTGAAGACATCCGCCTCCGTGCGACGGGGGCGCTGCGCTCCGAGGAGTGAGGATGCCTGCCGAGCCCGTGTTCGGCCGACCGACTCAGCCCAGCTGCATCCGGGCGAAGGCCCCGAGCACGACCCGCTCCGACTGCACGAGGTAGCGCTCGAGCTCCGCGGCGCCCGCCTGCGCACCGCGGGCGAGGAAGGTGTCGAGCACGGCGCGGTTCTTGCGGACGAACGGCTCGTGCAGAGATCGAGGGTCGTCGATCTTCAGGAAGGCGAGTCTCAGCTCTGCCGCCAGGTCGCGGTAGGTCCGTGCGAGCCGAGGGCTGTCGGCCAGGTCGACCAGGGCGACGTGGAACGCCATGTTGGCGCTGCCGACCGCGCGCCAGGTCTCGGTGTCGTCGAGGAGCGCATCCCGAGCGGCGGCCTCGGCGGCGAGGACCGCCTCCTGCATGCGCTGGACGGCGGGATGCTCCGGCTCCGACTGCTGGAGCGCGGTGCATTCGATGATCCGCCGCGCGCGGTAGATGTCGATGACGTCGGCGATCGACGGGGATGCGACCGACACGCCGCGGTGCGGGATGTGCTCGAGGAGCCCCTGCTCGGAGAGGGCGCGGAACGCCTCGCGCAGGGTGTTCCTGGCGACGCCGAAGTGCTCGGCGATCGCGGATTCCGACAGGCGCGAACCGGGGGCGAAGGCGCCGTCGATGATCTGCTGACGGAGCGCGTCGGCGAGCATGCCCTGCTGGTTCATGCCTTCATCGTAGGTGGCGGAGACGGTGGATCGTTCGAGGATCAGGCGTTCCGAACATGTGAAAGCAACGTCTTCGTAGCACAGCCGAAACAAAGTTGTTGAACAATAATCCCTATTCCGTTCTACACTGGGGGTCACTCGACACCCACCAACGACGATGGGAAATCCCCCGCAATGTCAGAGAACACCGCAGCCCCGCTGTCCGCCGAAGACGAAGTCCGGCTCTCCGCCGCGAAGAGACGCGCCGGCCGCAGCGCCGTGATCGGCGCCATCTTCCTGATGGCCACCAGCGCCATCGGCCCCGGTTTCATCACGCAGACCGCCACCTTCACCGCGACGATGGGGGCGGCGTTCGCCTTCGCGATCCTCGTCTCGATCCTCGTCGACATCGCCGTGCAGCTGAACGTGTGGCGGATGATCACCTCCTCCGGCATGCGCGCCGGGGAACTCGCGAACAGGGCCATCCCGTTCTCCGGCCACGTCATCGCCGTGCTCGTCGTCATCGGCGGTCTGGCCTTCAACATCGGCAACATCGCCGGTGGCGGACTGGGGATGAACGCGCTGCTCGGCATCGACCCCAAGCTCGGCGGTGCGCTCACCGCGGGCCTCGCGATCATCATCTTCCTCATCAAGAAGGCCGGGCCGGTCATGGACATCGTGCTCGTCGTGCTCGGTGTCGGCATGATCGTGATGACCGTGGTCGTCGCGGTGATCGCGCAGCCGCCGATCGGCGAGGCGCTGCGACAGACCTTCGTGCCCGACGAGCTCAACTTCGCCACCATCACCACGATCGTCGGCGGAACGGTCGGCGGATACATCACCTACTCCGGCGCCCACCGCTACCTCGACTCCGGTCACACCGGTCCCGAGCAGGCCGGTCCCGTGATGCGCGCCGCGGCGAACGGCATCCTCGTCACGGGTGTGATGCGGTACGTGCTGTTCCTGGCGATCCTCGGCGTGGTCGCCTCCGGAGTCTCGCTCGACCTGTCGAGCCAGGCAGCGAACCCCGCAGGGCAGGCCTTCGGCGCCGTCCTCGGCGACGCGGGGCTGCGCATCTTCGGCGCGATCTTCTGGGCCGCGGCGATCAGCTCCGTCATCGGTGCCGCCTACACCTCGGCGACCTTCCTCTCGACCTTCACGACGAAGCTCCGCGGCGGATGGCCGCTGCAGCTCGCCACCGTCGCCTTCATCGTCGTGTCGCTGATCGTCTACCTGTCGATCGGCACGGCGCCCGCAGCGATCCTCGTGTTCGTCGGCGGATTCAACGGACTCATCCTCCCGATCGGCCTCACGGTCTTCATGTACATCGGCTGGTTCCGCCGCGACCTGCTCGGCACGAAGAAGTACCCGATGGTGCTGCTCGTCGCCGGTACGCTCGTGACGCTGCTGACCTGGTACATGGGGATCGTCTCGGTCGGCCCCATCTTCGCCTTCCTCGGTATCGGAGCGTGACCCCATGACATCGATCGATCTGAACTCCGATCTCGGCGAGAACGTCCCCGACCGGATCGTCAGCGACGACGAGAGCATGCTCCGTCTCGTGACGAGCGCCAACGTGGCGTGCGGCTTCCACGCGGGGAGTCCGGAGGGCATCCGCTCGACGCTCGCCAGCGCCGTGGCCGGAGGCGTCGTGATCGGCGCGCACCCCGGCTACCGCGACTACGAGAACTTCGGTCGTACGAAGGTCGACATCGACTCGGCCACTCTGCAGGCGCACGTCGAGTACCAGCTCGGAGCGCTGATGGGTCTCGCGGCAGCCGTCGGCGGCACGGTCTCGTACGTCAAGCCGCACGGGGCGCTCTACAACACCATCGCGCGCGACGAGCGGCAGTCGAAGGATGTCGTGGCGGCGATCCGCGCGATCGATCCGAACCTGGTGCTCCTGGGCTTGGCCGGAGGCGTCGTGCTCGACGTCGCCGAGCGCGCCGGACTACAGGTCGCGGCGGAGGCCTTCGCCGACCGGGCGTACCAGCCCGACGGGCAGCTCGTCTCGCGCACCGAGCCGGGATCGGTGCTGCACGACCCGGCCGCCGTCGCCGAGCGCATGGTGCGCCTCGCCGCCGACGGAGTGATCCGGGCGATCGACGGCACCGACGTGCCCGTCAGCGCACAGTCGATCTGCGTGCACGGAGACAGCCCCGGCTCGGTCGCGATGGCGGCGGAGACGAAGCGGATGCTGCAGGACGCCGGCATCACGATCGCACCGTTCGCGGGAGTCTGACATGACCGTTCTCGCCACCCCCGACCAGCTGGCCGCCTCGCGTGCGGCCCGTGCCGCCATCCGTGCGGGGCACGCCGAGCCGACCAGCGGTGTCGCCGCCGGGCTGACGCAGGCGAACCTCATCTCGGTGCCGGCGGACTGGGCGTTCGAGACCCTGCTCTTCACCCAGCGGAATCCGAAGCCGTGCCCCGTGCTCGAGGTCGTCGAGCAGGGCCAGGTGGAGTCGGCGCTCGCGCCGGGCAGCGACATCCGCACCGACATCGGCCGGTACCGCATCTGGCGAGACGGCGAACTGGTCGAGGAGGTGTCCGACGCGACGGCGGCATGGGCGGAGCATCCGGACCTCGTCTCCTTCCTCATCGGATGCAGCTTCACCTTCGAATCCGGACTCGTGCAGGCCGGCATCCCGATCCGCCACCAGGAGCTCGGCCGCAATGTGCCGATGTACCGCACCGCCGTGGCCTGCACTCCGGCAGGCCGCCTGAGCGGCGAGATGGTCGTGTCCATGCGGCCGATCCCGGCGGACCGGGTGGCGGATGCCGTGCAGATCTCCGGACGGACCCCCGCCGTGCACGGTGCCCCGGTGCACATCGGCGATCCGGCCTCCCTCGGCATCGCCGACCTGTCGCAGCCGGACTTCGGAGACGCCCCTGAGGTGCGCGAGGGCGAGGTGCCGGTGTTCTGGGCGTGCGGCGTCACCCCTCAGGCCGCGATCATGGCGTCCAGGCCGCCGTTCGCCATCACGCACGCTCCCGGCTACATGTTCATCACCGATGTGCCGGATGCGGAGTACCTCGTCTGATGCGCATCCTCACGGCATCCGACCGCGCACTTCTCGTCGAGGCGGCCGACCTCGACGAGGCGATGCGGCTGAACCTCGCCTGGGACGGCGTGCGCGGCGTGGTCGAGCGGATCCCCGGGGCCCGCACCGTGCTCGTGCGCTTCGACCCCCTGGTGGTGTCGGCGGCCGATCTCCCCCACGCGCTCGCCGCGACCGAGATCGACGCCGCGCAGCTGCCGGCCACCGGCGAGGTCACCGTGCCGGTGCGGTACGACGGGGAGGACCTCGACGAGGCGGCATCGCTGCTGGGGGTGTCTGCGGACGAGCTCGTCAGCCGCCACCTCGCGGCGGACTGGAAGGTCGCCTTCTCGGGCTTCGCCCCGGGATTCGGATATGTGGTGAGCAGCGATCCGCTGTTCGACGTGCCCCGCCGCTCGTCGCCCCGCACGCGTGTGCCGGCCGGATCCGTCGCGCTCGCCGGTCCCTTCACCGGCGTGTACCCGCGCGAGAGCCCGGGTGGATGGCAGCTCATCGGACGTACGGATGCTCTGATGTGGGACATCGACCGTGACCCGCCGGCGCTGCTGTCGCCCGGCACGACGGTCCGGTTCGAGCAGGTGCGGGCGCAGGCCGTGATGGCGGAGAACGCAGATGACCGCGCCGACGCACGGGATGTCGCCGGACGCCACGCCGGCGCGAGCGCGACGGACCCGGATTCTTCGACTGCCGCTGAGGCTGCGATCGAGGTCGTGCGTCCGTCGATGCAGCTGCTGGTGCAGGATGCCGGTCGGCCTGGCTTCGCGGCGCTCGGCGTCTCGGCGTCCGGGGCTGCCGATCGTCGCGCCATGCGCGAGGCGAACCGCGCCGTGGGCAACTCGACGGGTGCGGCCGTGCTCGAGAGCGTCGGCGGTGCGGTGCTGCGGTTCCGCGGCGCCGGGGTCGCCGCCGTCACGGGCGCTGTCGGCTCTCTCGACCTGGTCGACGCCGACGGCGTGGGGCGGCGCATCGCGCATGGCGCGCCCTTCGCGACGGTGGACGGCGACGAGCTCACCCTCGCGCATCCGGTCAGCGGCCTGCGGTACGTCATCGCCGTCCGAGGCGGCCTGGCGGTGGAACCGGCGCTCGACAGCCGTGCGAGCGACACCCTCGCCGGCCTCGGACCTGCGCCCTTGGCAGCGGGCGACGTGCTCCGAGTGGGGAACGTCGCTCCGCATCCCGTCGAGCCCGAGGTGTCTCCGCGCGCTCTCCCGGAGCCCGGCGACCTCGTCGACCTCGAGATCACGCTCGGCCCTCGCGACGACTGGTTCACGGCGACGGCGCTCGACACCCTCACCTCTCAGGAGTGGACGGTGACGCCCCGCTGCGACCGGGTCGGCATCCGACTCGAGGGCGACGTGCCTCTGGAGCGGTCGATCAGCGGAGAACTGCCGAGCGAGGGCGCGGTCACGGGGGCGATCCAGGTGCCCCCGGACGGCCAGCCCGTGCTGTTCCTCCCCGACCACCCCCTCACCGGCGGATACCCCATCATCGGCGCCCTCACGGATCGCAGTCTCGACCTCGCGGGCCAGCTGCCGCCGGGCGCGCGCATCCGCTTCACCATCAAGGAGACCTCATGACCACGGTGCTGATCGCCAATCGCGGAGAGATCGCCGTGCGCGTCATCCGCGCCTGCGCGGAAGCCGGATACACCTCGGTCGCGGTCTACGCCGACCAGGATGCCGATGCACTGCACGTGCGGCTCGCGGATCAGGCCGTGGGGCTCGGCGGCGACACCGCCGCGACGACCTATCTCTCGATCGACGCGCTGCTCGCGGCGGCTCGGACGAGCGGAGCGGATGCCGTGCACCCCGGCTACGGATTCCTCTCGGAGAGCGCCGAGTTCGCGCGTGCCGTCGAGGCCGCCGGTCTCATCTGGATCGGTCCCTCACCGGACAGCATCGACGCGCTGGGCGACAAGATGACCGCCCGGCGCATCGCGCAGCGTGTGGGAGCGCCGTTGGCGGCGGGTACGGACGAGCCGCTGAGCGGCCCCGAGGAGGCCGTCGCGTTCGCGGAGGAGCACGGACTCCCGATCGCCATCAAGGCCGCATTCGGCGGAGGCGGTCGAGGCCTGAAGGTCGTGCGGGAGCTCTCCGAGGTCGCGGATGCGTTCGACGCCGCGACCCGCGAGGCCATCGCCGCCTTCGGCCGGGGCGAGTGCTTCGTCGAGCGGTTCCTCGAGAGTCCGCGCCACATCGAGGTGCAGGTGCTGGGCGACGGTCAGGGCGGCATCGTGGTCGTCGGAGACCGCGACTGCTCGATGCAGCGACGCAACCAGAAGCTCATCGAGGAGGCGCCGGCGCCGGGACTCACAGGCGATCAGCGCACGCGCTTCCATGATGCGGCCAGGGCGATCTGCGCCGAGGTGCAGTATCGCGGGGCGGGCACGGTGGAGTTCCTCCTCGCGGCCGACGGGACGATCTCCTTCCTCGAGGTGAACACCCGGCTGCAGGTGGAGCATCCGGTCACCGAGGAGGTGACAGGCACCGATCTCGTGCGCGAGCAGTTCCGCATCGCGTTCGGGGAGGGGATCTCGTTCTCGGAGACTCCGGCCCCGAAGGGCCACGCGTTCGAGTTCCGCATCAACGCGGAGGATCCGGGCCGCGGCTTCCTGCCGAGTCCCGGCCGCGTCGACGCGCTGCGGATCCCCGGCGGACCCGGCGTGCGCTGGGACAGCGGCATCGAGGCGGGCGACGTGGTGCAGCCGGCCTTCGACTCGATGATCGCGAAGCTCATCGTGCGCGCGGACGATCGTGACGCGGCGCTCGTGCGGGCGCGGCGAGCGCTGCGCGAGCTCTCGGTCGGGGGCCCGGCCACGGTCATCCCGTTCGACCTGCTCGCGCTCGACGACGAGGCGTTCGCCACCGAGACCTTCGCGGTGCACACGCAGTGGATCGAGAGCACCCTGTTGCCTCGGCTGGAGCCGCAGCCGCGGCCCGCCCCCGCACCGGACGCGGTGCTGCAGCGCTTCCCGGTCGAGATCGACGGGCGCCGGGTCGTGCTCGGACTGCCGATGGCCCTGCTCGCCGGCCTCGGCGGGCTGGCGGAGGGCGGCGCCGCGGCATCCGCGTCCGACCCGACCGAGCTGCGCTCTCCGACCCCGGGGACGATCGTGCGGTGGCTGGTCGACGACGGGGCGAGCGTGGCGGAGGGCGATCCGGTCGCCGTGCTCGACGCGATGAAGATGGAGACGACGGTCACCGCTCACCGCGCCGGCATCCTGTCGCACCGGGCCGAGCTCTCGGCCATGATCGCGGCCGACGGGGTGCTCGCCGTCATCGCCTGAGGTCGTCACCGCCGCGGCGCGAGGCGGTCGGCCCGCCGCGCGGTGCCGTCAGCCCGCGGCGCGGTGCACAACTCAGCACGAACCGGACGGATCAGGCGCAGACTGCCCTTGCGGCCGAGTTCTGGCGAGTCCATGCTGAGTTGTGCACGGCGGGCGTCGGTCTCTACGCCGGGTCGCCGCCCAGCGGTCCCACGGGCTCGAGCGGGCGAGGGTCGTCGGCGCCGGTCTTGCGCGCCCGGGCGATGAGGTTGCCCAGGTGGTAGATCAGGAGAGCGGCGACCGTGCCGAGCACGATGCCGCCGAACGAGAAGTCGCCGAGCTGCATCGAGAAGCCCGCGATGCCGATCACGAGCGAGACCGCCGCGGTGTACTGGTTCACCGGACGGGAGAAGTCGACCTTGCTGTCGACCCAGATCTTGATGCCGATGATGCCGATCAGGCCGTAGAGCGCGGTGGTCGCGCCGCCGAGCACGCCGGCGGGGATCGAGTTGAAGACCTCGCCGACCTTGGGCGAGAACGCCAGCAGGATCGCGAAGAGTCCGGCCACCCAGTAGACCGCGGTCGAGTAGACGCGGGTCGCGGCCATGACGCCGATGTTCTCGCCGTAGGTCGTGGTGCCCGAGCCGCCGAAACCGCCCGCGATCGTGGTGGCGACACCGTCCGCGATGAGCGCGCGCCCGGTGTGCTTGTTGATGGCCGGGTCCTCGGTCATCGTCGCGACGCCGCGCACGTGGCCGACGTTCTCGGCGACGAGCACCAGCACGACCGGCAGGAACATCGCGATGGTCGACCAGGTGCCGGGGGCGATGAAGTCGGGGAGCTGGAACGTCGGAAGGCCGACCCAGGGGGCGTCGGCGATGAGCTCAGCGGGAGTCTTGCCTCCGCGCAGGGCGTTGGGCACGTCGAACGAGCCGGTGAACGCGGCGTAGATGAAGCCCACCGCGACGCCGAGGAAGATCGAGATCCGGCCGAGGAAGCCGCGGAACAAGACCGCGAACAGGATGATCGCGACGAGCGTGATGGTGGCCGTCACCGGGTCGATCTTGAAGTTGTTCCAGGCGGTCGGGGCCAGGTTGAAGCCGATCAGCGCGACGATCGCGCCGGCGACCACCGGGGGCATCAGCGCGTCGACCCAGCGGAGGCCGGCGAACTGCACGACCAGTCCGACGACGGTGAGCAGGAGGCCCACCGCGACGACTCCGGCCAGGGCCGAACCCGTGCCGCCTGCCGCGACGGCGGCCGTGATCGGGGCGATGAACGCGAACGACGAGCCGAGGTAGCTGGGCAGCTGGTTCTTCGTGATGAGCAGGAAGATCAGCGTGCCGAGGCCGCTGAACAGCAGCGTCGTCGAGACCGGGAAGCCGGTCAGCGTCGGCACGAGGAACGTGGCTCCGAACATCGCGACGACGTGCTGCGCGCCGATCGCGATCGTGGCCGGCCAGTTCAGGCGCTCGTCGGGCGCGACGACGGCGCCGGGTGCGACGGTCCGACCGTCGCCGTGGGTCTTCCACAGGGGCATGCGGGCTCCTCAGGATCGGGGGAGTGGGAGTGCTGGAGCAACACTACCGATTCCTGAGTGTTGCCTGGGTGTGGCCGGGGGCGCTGGGTGCTGCCGCGCGCTACGAAGGAGAACTCGCGCTGCGAAGGAGAACTCGCGCTACGAAGGAGAACTCGCGCAACGAAGGGCCGCATCCGCCGATCGCCCCTTCGCTGGGTGAGATCTCCTTCGCAGCGCGCGAGAAAGGGAGGGATCGGGGCGGTACCGAGCCTCAGGCCCCGAGGCGCTCGATCAGCTCGCGGTAGCGAGCAGCGGTCCGCTCGACGACATCCTCGGGCAATGCGGGCGGCTCGCCCTGCTTGTCCCAGTTCGCGGCCAGCCAGTCGCGGACGATCTGCTTGTCGAAGCTCGCCATGCGCTCGCTCGGCGTCGAACCGGTACGCCAGGCCTCGGCATCCCAGTACCGGGAGGAGTCGCTGGTGAGCACCTCGTCGGCCAGGTGCAGGATGCCGTCGGCATCCGTCCCGAACTCGAACTTCGTATCGGCGAGGATCAGGCCCTTCTCCTCGGCGATCGCGGCGGCGCGAGTGTAGAGCGAGAGGGAGGCGTCGCGGAGCTCGGCCGCGCGCTCGGGACCGACGAGGTCGACGGTCTGCTCGAAGGTGATGTTCTCGTCGTGCTCGCCCATCGGCGCCTTGTAGGCAGGGGTGAACAGCGGTTCGGGCAGGCGGTCGCCGTTCTGCAATCCGGCAGGCAGCGGGATGCCGCAGACCGTGCCGCTCTCGGTGTACTCCGCCCATCCGGATCCGGTGATGTAGCCGCGCACGACGCATTCGATCGGCAGCATCTCGAGCGACTGCGCGAGCATCGCCCGGTCGGCGACGCTCGCCGGCAACTCTCCGTCGGCGAGGTGGTTGGGGACATCGCCGAGCTGGCTGAACCACCAGCGGCTGAGGCGGGTGAGCAGCGCACCCTTGTCGGGGATGCCGGGGGAGAGCACGAAATCGAACGCGCTCACGCGGTCGGAGGCGACCACGAGGATGCGGGTGTCGTCGGCGTCATCCGAGGCGTAGAGGTCGCGGACCTTGCCCGAGTAGATGTGGCGCCAGCCGGGGATGGTCTGCGCGTTGTTTTCGGAAGGTGTGCTCACCCGCCCATTATCGCGGGTCCTCGTGAGCGTCCTGCGGATCATCGCGGTGGGAGCCAGAACCCAATAGGTTGATCCTCGGATGCTCATCCATCATGTGCATCGATCGGAAAGCGCGTGAGCGCGCGAGCGCGTGTGACGGGGGACTGTATGGGTGGTATCCACCCAGCGAGGCGCTGGCGTCGCGGCGTAGCGGCCACGCTCCTGTCGATGGCTGCGGTGCTCTCCGGGTGCGCCGCTAGTGGTGGCGTCCCCGCAAGCGATATGACGCCTGAGGAACTGGTCGGAGCGTGGGACGTGCCGAGTCACGAGGGGGTGACACTCGTGATCCACGACGACCAGACCTTCGAGATGCGTGGTTGGCCTTCGAATCTGGGGTGTGATTCACCTGCGGCCGAATTTGTCGAGGATGTCGCCTGGGATGACGGCAGAGATTTCACTGGGACGTGGCAACTCGGACCGGAGGGGTACGAATACGATCTGAGTTTGTTCCCGGACGTCGATGCGTGCGCTGGGGTGTTCGCACTCAGTGTCTGGCACGTTGAAGGCGACTTGGTGATTCGGGACTGGCTGGGCCCGAATGCGGACGACAATTCCGCCAGTCGCCTGGTGGAGCTTTCGCGTGAGCAGTGAGATTCCGCGCCGATCCGGGGACGCCTCGGCAGTGATCTCGGGCATGGATGTCAGATCGAAGCCTCCCTGGGGAAGCGACGGGAGTGGAATGAGACTCGTAATCAGGTTGATTCTGCTGACTCTGACTTCGGTCCTGGTGGCGGCGATATCCGCAATATTGATGGTGGTGACACTGGTCGGATCAACGATGATCAGCAATCAAAACTGGTGGGGCCTCGTGTTCTCCACGTTTGCCCTGGCCGTTGTAGGTGCGATTCCTTCGCTCGTGATAGCGATATTCTTCACGATGCGAGAGTCGCGGGGCGCTCGGCGCCGACCTTGGTTCAGCGCTTTTCTCGCCGGCGCCTGCGCAGGCATTCTGCTCTTTGCGTCCTTGCTGCTTGGGGGAGGGGGTAACGCTGCGGTGCTCCTGGCTGTCCTCGTTTTCCTTCTGATCACTGCCGCGTATGGGGTTGTCGGGCGAGCACTCTCGGTTGCCCCTGTGCGCTCCCAATAGGGTGATCTTCGGATGCTCATCCATCATGTGCCCCGACCGGGAAGCGCGTGAGCGCAAGTTACGGGGGCGGTGATGTCCGGCATGCAGGTCCCCACGTGGAAGATCGAGGTCGCGGCACGATGGCTGGGGCCCATCGCAGCGGCGTTGCTGCTCAGCGGGCTCGCGGTGGGTGTGACGCAAGCGGGGAGTCCGGTGTTCGCCGTCGGTGCTGTGGTGGCCGCCGCACTTCTCGTCGGCCTCTTCGTCTTCAGATGGAGACGCGACAGCAGTCGTATTGCGCGGGTCAAGGAGCGCGAACTCGACCCGACGGTGCGCCTGTCGCGGGCGTTCGCGAAGGGCACTCTGACAGGACACCCGAGCGGTTCGAAGTCGTTCGGAAAGGGATGGTACGAGGTGACCGACGGCGACCTCGTGGTACTCGAAGAACCAGTTCCCGGCTCACGCCGAGAACTGCTGCGCTACCGCCTCGGCGATCTGGCTGAACCTCAGGTTCACCCCGTCCAGCGCGGGTGGGCAGTACCCCGTGTCGTCATCGGCACACCGGAGGGCGATCTCAGCTGGGAGCCGATGCATCCTTCGGGGTCGAGCTACCGTTTCGCCACTGACCGCCAGGCGCGTGGCGAAGCGCACGAAGTCCGACGCGCGGTGGCACTGTGAATGCGGTGGGCGGAGGACGATGATCTCCACCAGCTCGATCCTTCCGCTTCTCGTGCTCGGAATCATCGTTGTGTGTTCTGGGCTCCTGACCGTGCGCTTCCGTCGGCGACTGAACGACCACATCTACGAATCACAGAAGCGGATGTTCGGCGAGAAGGCCGCTCGTTTCTCCGCCGGGAGGCAGACGCCGTTCATGATGGGGGTGGTGGGGACAGCCGCGACCGCGCTCGGTAGTGCGATGGTTGTGGCCGGAGTGATCGGCGCGACCCAGTTCTTCGCGAGTTAGCGCACAGACGTCGTCATGGAGAGGCCTCGAGTCATGAAGCACTCAAGCGCGGAGACGGATGATCGTTGAATACAGGCTGTGGTGGATGAATGGGCGGTGGTGGCGGTGGTTGCGGTGCAGGAGTTAAGTGGTCCTGGTGGTGAAGGAGCGAGTTTGGTGCCCATAGCCCTTGTCAGCGGAGTTCTCCCGATCGTTATGGGGGTTTTGCTCATCTTTGCGAGGAGGCAGGTGCCGCGCCTGATCCACACGGGGCTGAAGAGGTTTTATGGCGAACCCGTTGCAGACACCTCGATGAACGAGCGCACCGGGCCGCGCTGGGTGGTGCTGGTCGGCTCTGCTCTCGTCGTTCTCGGAACGTTCGACGTGATGGAAGCGTTCGGCGTATTCGGGTCTTGACGGCTCGTGACGAAGTCCGATGCTCCGGTTACGCGCGGCGTGCTGAGTCTGAATGACCGAACTGAGGAAGGAGTCTTGAGATGCTGGTTTCGGGAGTCGTGTGCGTCGTGTTGGGCGTTCTCCTTGCGGTCTTCCACAAGCGCTACTGGCAGTTCTTGAGGCGGACCAGTGATCGACTGTTCAGCGAGGCACTCGCCGACGCAACCATGAACCGCGGGGAGAGCCCGAAGATGATCCTCGTCGTGGGGCTGGGCGCGGTCGTGATGGGATTGATTCAGATATCGTTCGGGCTGGACCTACTCTGACCGAGGGCCGTCACCCCACATCCCCTTCCGCCCGTGTCAAGGCCCGCCACCTTTCACCCTTGATCGGCGACGCTGGACCGGATCGAGTGGAGGAGACATGGCGACGGAGCTGTCACAAGGTGACCGCGTGAGCTGGAACACCCCGCAGGGGCGGACCAGGGGCACGGTGCAGGAGAAGCGCACGAAGGACTTCCGGTTCGCCGGGCAGAGCTTCACTGCATCCGACGATGAGCCCGCCTACATCGTGAAGTCCGAGAAGAGCGGCGACGAGGCCGCGCACAAGGGGTCAGCCCTCCGGAAGTTGCGCAGTTGACTCGACGGTGCCGAGACGCGCAGTGTCGGTGACCCTCCCTACCCTTGACGCGTGACCGACGACACCTTCACCGACCGCCTTCGACCGTCGCGACCGGTGCCGACCGACCTCGACGAGGTCTACGCGATCCAGCGCGATCCGCGGGTCTGGACGCACTATCCGAGCCTCCGCCACACGACTCGCGACGAGACGGTGCGAATGATGGAGCGCTGGGAGCGCAGCTGGAGCACCACAGGACTCGGGTCCTGGGTCGCTCGGCTGCGAGACACCGGGGAGGTGATCGGCAACGGCGGATGCACGCTGCTCGGCGGAGAGGTCTGGAACGTGGGCTACCGGATCGCCGCCGACCACCACGGGCGCGGTTTCGCGACCGAGCTGGCCCGGGCCGGTGTCGCGCGGGCGCGCGAGATCGACCCCGACCGGCCGGTGATCGCGTACCTGGTCGAACACAACACCGGGTCGGCGCGCGTGGCGGAGAAGCTCGGACTCGAGCTCGTGCATCGCGCACCGGAAGCTGGCAATCCCGACGCGGCCGCGATGCGGCTCGTATACGCAGACCGGCCACTCTCGCCGGCGCAGCTCCGGGCCACCCTGCAGTAGTCGAATGGACACCTGCGCGGTGTTGTCGGAGCGCTCATCGCGGGCGTATAGTCCACATGGACTATTTGAGAGGGGATGCGCGTGCCCAACGACACCACCGACCGCCTGACCCCGATGGGGGTCATGGTGCTCGCGCTGCTGAGCGAGGGTGACATGCATCCGTATGAGATGGTGCGGCTGATGCGCGCCCGCCGCGACGAGCGCCTGCTCTCCATCACCAACGGCACGCTCTATCACACGGTCGGACGCCTCCAGCGGTCGGGTCTCCTCGATGAGGTCGGCATCGATCGCGAAGGCAACCGCCCCGAGCGCACCACCTACACGCTGACGGATGCCGGCAAGGATGCGCTGCTCCGCTGGCTGCGCCGCGAGCTGTCGAGCATCGATCGGCCGACGGAGTTCCGGATCGCGCTCGCAGAGGCCCACAACCTCGAACGCCGCGACGTGATCGAGAATCTGCGGGTGCGTCGCGACGCCCTCGATGAGGCGCACGCCTTGCACCGCGACGGGCTGACCAGGGCTCGGCACAAGAACGTGCCCGAGCAGGTGCTCGTCGAGTTCGAGCGCCAGGAGGTGCTGCTCGAGGCCGAGCTGCGCTGGCTCGACTCGCTCCTCGATCGCCTCGACTCCGAGGCCTTCCCCTGGGGGCCCGACGCCTTCGAATACTCAGACCGCTACCGCGCACAGCGAAAGGCTGCACAGCAATGACCGATTCCTCTCGGACGGACGGCCGGCCCCCGGCATCCGCCTCTTCCGGTCCCTCGACCGGGACCTTCGCCGCAGGGCATCGCCCGGCGAGCCCCTGGCCGGCGCTCTGGGCGCTGGTCATCGGGTTCTTCATGATCCTCGTAGACACGACGATCGTCTCGGTGGCGAACCCGGCGATCAAGGCCGCCCTCGACCCGACCACCAACAATCTCGACAACGTCGTGTGGGTCACCAGCGCCTACCTGCTCGCCTACGCGGTGCCGCTGCTGATCACGGGCCGCCTCGGCGACCGCTTCGGCCCGAAGAACATCTACCTCATCGGACTCGCGATCTTCACGCTCGCCTCGCTCTGGTGCGGTCTGTCGAACTCGCTCGAGATGCTGATCGCGGCCCGCGCCGTGCAGGGCCTCGGGGCCGCGTTCATGACCCCGCAGACGATGGCCGTGATCACCCGCACCTTCCCGCCCGAGCGTCGGGGCGCCGCGATGGGGCTCTGGGGTGCCACCGCGGGCGTCGCGACTCTGGTCGGACCGCTCGTCGGCGGTCTGCTCGTCGACGGGTTCGGCTGGGAGTGGATCTTCTTCGTCAACATCCCCGTCGGGATCGTCGCGTTCGTGCTCGCCTGGCGGCTGGTGCCGAAGCTGCAGACCAGCCCGCACCGCTTCGACATCCTGGGCGTCATCCTCAGCGCCGTCGCCCTGTTCCTGCTGGTCTTCGGACTGCAGGAGGGGGAGAAGTTCGACTGGGGCGTGATCTGGGGACCGATCTCGGTGTGGGGCCTCATCATCACCGGACTCGTCGTGCTCGCCCTCTTCATCGTCCAGCAGGCGCGCACCCGGAGCGAGGCGCTCGTGCCGCTCGCGCTGTTCCGCGACCGCAACTTCTCGGGCGCCAACGTCGCGATCGCGGCCGTCGGCTTCACGGTGACCAGCATGTCGCTGCCCATGATGTTCTTCCTGCAGACCGCGCGGGGCCTCACCCCGACCGAGGCGGCGCTGCTCCTCATCCCGATGGCGGTGCTGTCGGGCGTGCTGGCCCCCTTCGCCGGCAAGCTGCTCGACCGCGTCGACCCGCGCATCATCCTCATCCCCGGCCTCCTGTGCGTCGTCGTCGCCCTCATCTGGTACTCGGCGCTGATCAACATGGACACCCCGATCTGGATGTTCCTGCTCCCCTCGGCCCTCATGGGCATCGGAAACGCAGGGATGTGGGGGCCGCTGGCGACCACCGCCACCCGCAAACTGCCGCCTCGCCAGGCCGGCGCCGGCGCCGGCATCTACAACACCACTCGCACGATCGGATCGGTCATCGGCTCGGCATCCATCGCGACGTTCATGCAGTCGCGTCTCGAGGCGAACCTGCCAGGGCTGTCCGACGCGCCGTCCGGCATCAGCGGCGGCTCGCTGCCGCCGGAGGTCGCCGAGGGCTTCGCCGCCGGCATGTCGCAGGCGATCCTGCTTCCCGCTTGCGTGGTGGTCGTCGCGCTCGTCGCATCGCTCTTCCTCGGTCGGTACGACAAGGCGGATGCCGCGGCATCCGCCCCCGCGGAGGCTCCGGCACCCGCGGCGTGACCCGCCGCTGACTCGGCGCTGCCTCTTCGCTGACTCGGCGTTGACGCGACCCGGGCCTTCCGCACGACCGTGCGGAAGGCCCGGTTTGCGACAGCGCCGGTCGGTGTGATCTCATCGGGCGATGACGATCGAGCTCACCAGGCCCACGACCGACCTCTTCGACAGCTGGGCGGAGGCGGTCGCCGAGTTCGGCGAAGGCCACATCGACGGGTCGGGTCTGCAGGCGCCGGTCACCCCGGATCGCGCCACACTCGACGCTCTGATCGAGAAGGCGGCGCTGCTCGCCGACACGACGGCGGAACTGCCTGACGACGCCGTGCACAACGACCTCTACTGGGTCGTCGACGACGGCGAGGTCGTCGGATTCCTGTCGTTCCGCCACGACCTCAATGAGTGGCTGCGCGAAGCGGGCGGACACATCGGATACTCGGTGCGGGAATCGCGGCGACGTCGGGGATATGCCTCGGCGGCCCTGCGGCTCGGACTCGAGCGCGCACGCGAGATCGGACTCGACCGGGTGCTGGTCACCTGCGACGACGACAACATCGGCTCGTACCGGACCATCGAAGGGGCCGACGGCGTGCTGCAGGATGTCAGCGACCAGTCCGCCCGGGGCCACGCGATGCTGCGCCGGTACTGGATCACCCTCTGATCCTCTGACCCACCCGGCCGCCGGTCGGCCTGTCCGACCGCGTGGGCCTGTCCGACCGCCCGCGTGGGCCGGCCCGAGGGCCCGGCGCGAGCACGGCCGACGCGCCGTCGCGGTTAGGCTGGATGGTCGACGACCGTCCCGGTGGCAGCATCCTGCCGCCCATCCGATCCGAGGAGCATCCGTCGTGATCCCACATCCCACCTCTGCGTCTGCGCGCCTGCGCACGCTCGGACGCACCGTCGGGGCGATGGCGCTCACGGCGCTCGTCGCGGCCGGCAGCCTGCTCGGCGGCGCATCCGCCGCCACCGCGGCCGTCGACAGCGAGACCTACGTGATCGGCACTGACACGACGTTCGCGCCGTTCGAGTTCACCGACGCGAACGGCGACCTCGTCGGTATCGACATGGACCTGCTGCGAGCGATCGCGAAGGACCAGGGCTTCGAGGTCGAGATCCGCCAGCTCGGGTTCGACGCGGCTGTGCAGGCACTGCAGGCCAACCAGGTCGACGCGGTCATGGCCGGCATGTCGATCACCGAGGAGCGCCAGAAGACGTTCGACTTCAGCGACCCGTACTTCACCAGCGGCATCCAGCTCGGCGTGCTCGAGTCCAGCGACATCGAGTCGCTCGACGACCTCGACGGCGAGGCCGTCGCCGTGAAGACCGGCACCCAGGGCCAGACCTTCGCCGAGGAGAACCAGGACGAGTTCGGCTTCCGCATCACCCCGTACCAGGACACCACCGACATGGTGGATGCCGTCAAGGCCGGCCAGGCCGTCGGCTACTTCGAAGACTTCCCGGTGCTCGCCTACGGGATCCAGCAGGGGTCCGGCTTCCGTCTGATCGGCGACCCCGAGCTCGGCGGCGAGTACGGCTTCGCCGTCAACAAGGGGCAGAACCCCGAGCTGGTCGAGATGTTCAACGAGGGTCTCGCCAACCTGCAGGAATCGGGCGAGTACGACAAGATCGTCGACAGCTACCTGTCCGGCGGCGAGGAGTCGACGCAGGCGACGGACATCTTCTCGGTCGCGGTCAAGTACTGGCCCGCGCTGATGGAGGGTCTGTGGCTCACCATCCTCGCGACGCTCGTCGCGATCGTCGCCGCGTTCATCCTCGGCCTCATCTTCGGCTTCGGACGCGTCTCGGCCTTCGCGCCGTTCCGCTGGGTGGCCACAGCGTACGTCTACGTCTTCCGCGGCACCCCGATCCTGGTGCAGGCGTTCTTCGTCTTCTTCGCCATCCCGCAGCTGTTTCCGGGTCTGACGTTCAACCCGTTCGTCGCCGGAGCCATCACGCTCTCGCTGAACACCGGCGCCTACATGACCGAGATCATCCGCGGTGGCATCCAGGCCGTCGACCCCGGTCAGGCGGAGGCGTCGCGCTCGCTGGGCCTCGGACACTGGAAGACCATGCGCAAGGTCGTGCTGCCGCAGGCGTTCCGCATCATGATCCCGTCGTTCGTGAACCAGGGCATCATCACCCTCAAGGACACGTCGCTGATCAGCGTCATCGGCCTCGCCGAGCTCACTTTCGTGTCGCGTCAGATCATCGCCTCGACCTACCTGTCTGCTCAGGTGCTGACGATCGTCGCCATCATCTACTTCGTCGTGATCACGCTGCTGACGCTGCTCGCGAACCGCCTGGAGAGGAAGTTCAACGCATGAGCAAGATCGAGGTCAGGGACCTGCACAAGTCGTTCGGCGACAACCACGTGCTCAAGGGCATCGATCTCACGGTGGAGGACGGCGAGGTCGTCGCGGTCATCGGACCGTCGGGTTCGGGCAAGTCGACCCTGCTGCGCTGCCTCAACAAGCTCGAGGAGCCGACGTCCGGACATGTGATCGTCGACGGCGTCGACCTCACCGACAAGAGCGTGAAGCTCGACGAGGTGCGCCAGCGGATCGGCATGGTGTTCCAGCACTTCAACCTGTTCCCGCACATGACCGTGCTCGAGAACATCACGCTCGCCCCCGTGGAGCTCGGCAAGCTGTCGAAGGCTCACGCGAAGGAGCGCGCGCTGGCGCTGCTCGATCGCGTCGGCCTCGCCGAGAAGGCGGACGCGAGGCCGGCATCCCTCTCCGGTGGCCAGAAGCAGCGCGTCGCGATCGCCCGCGCGCTCGCCATGGATCCCGAGATCATGCTGTTCGACGAGGCCACCAGCGCCCTCGACCCCGAGATGGTGGGCGAGGTGCTGCAGGTCATCCGCGACCTCGCGTCCGGCGGAATGACGATGGTGCTCGTGACCCACGAGATGGGCTTCGCGCGCGAGGTCTCGGGTCGCACCGTCTTCATGGATGCCGGCGTCGTCGTCGAGGAGGCGCCGCCGGCCGAGCTGTTCGGTGCCCCCAAGAACGAGCGCCTGAAGGACTTCCTCTCGAAGGTGCTCTGACGGTTGTGTCGAAGGCCCCCATCCGGTTCGGGTGGGGCCTTCGTCGTGCCGGGAGGGTGTGGTGTCCCGGTGCGGTGTCCCGGTGTGGTGTCCCGGTGTGGTGTCCCGTCTGCTGCGCACAGCTTCGGAGATGCGGCGAGGCTCGCCGGGTGAGGGGCGGATGCTGCGGCGTGGCGAGGCCGCAATCCGAAGCTGTGCCCGGTGAAGGGTGTGGTTGGTCGGGTGTGTCGGGTCTGATGTTCCGTCCAGTGCGCACAACTTCGGAGATGCGGCGCGGCTCGCCGGGTGAGGGGCGGATGCTGCGGCGTGGCGCGCGCGGGATCCGAAGCTGTGCCCGGTGAAGGGCGACGCCGGGGGCGGCGGGTCTGATGTCCCGTCCGGTGCGCACAACTTCGGAGATGCGGCGCGGCGCGCCAGGGGAGGGGCGGATGCTGCGGCGCGGCGCGCGTGGAATCCGAAGCTGTGCCCGGTGAAGGGCGATGCCGGGCCGGGGGCGGCGGGCTATTCGGCGACGCGAGCGGCGATATCGGTGCGGAAGTGCGACCCCTCGAGCGTGATGCGTCCGATGGCCTGATAGGCGCGGTCGCGCGCGGTGCGGAAGTCGGATGCCACGGCCACGACGTTCAGCACACGACCGCCCGTGGCGACGAGAGAGCCTCCCGGAGCATCCGGGCTTGCCGTCGCCGCATGCACGAGACGGACGCCCTCGATCGCGGCCGCATCGGCGAGCCCCTCGATCGGACGACCCGTCTGCGGCGCCTCGGGGTAGCCCTCGCTTGCGAGCACGACGGTGATGGCGACGTCGTCGCTGAAGACCGGGTCCGGCTGATCCTCGAGGGTGCCGGATGCCGCGGCGAACAGCAGTCCCGACAGTGGGGTCACGAGTCGCGGCAGGACGATCTGAGTCTCGGGGTCGCCGAAGCGGGCGTTGAACTCGATCACGCGGACACCGGCGGGAGTGAGGATGAGCCCCGCGTAGAGCAGGCCGATGAACGGGGTGCCCTCGCCGTCGAGCTGGCGGATCACCGGCAGGGCGACGTCGCGGGTGACCTCGTCGACGAACGCCTTCTCGCTGCCGAACTGGTCGGCGAGCCAGGGCAGCGGCGAGTAGGCGCCCATGCCGCCGGTGTTGGGTCCTTCGTCACCGTCGAATGCGCGCTTGAAGTCCTGGGCGGGACTCAGGGCACGTACCGTGTCGCCGTCGCTCAGGAAGAACAGCGACACCTCGGGGCCCGACAGGAACTCCTCGATGAGCACCGGACCTGAGGGCAGGTACTGCTCGGCGTGCACGAGTGCCTCGGCGCGGTCGGAGGTCACGACGACGCCCTTCCCCGCCGCGAGTCCGTCGGCCTTCACCACATGAGGGGCACCGAGCTCGTCGAACGCGGCCTCGACCTCGGCGACGGTGGTGGCGCGCACAGCGCGGCCGGTGGGTACGCCCGCGGCATCCATGATCCGCTTGGCGAACGACTTGGATCCCTCGAGTTGCGCCGCCGCCTTGCCGGGTCCGAACACGGGGATCCCGTGGGCGCGCAGCACGTCCGCCACTCCGGCGACCAGGGGGGCCTCGGGCCCGACGACGACGAGGTCGACGGCGTGCTCGTTCGCGAAGGCGGTGACAGCAGCCCCGTCGAGCATGTCGAGGATGACGGGGGTGGCATCCTGCGCCATGCCGGCGTTGCCGGGGGCGACGATGATCTCGTGCTCCGCCTGCTCTGCTCGCAGGGCGAGGATGATCGCGTGCTCACGGGCACCGGAACCGAGGACGAGGATCTTCACCTGTCCAGACTACCGACGCGCGGGCGCGGGTTTCGGCGGGTTGCCGACGGGTGCCCGGCGGGTTCTCGCCGCGCGGCGGTTCATAACTCCGGAGAACTGGACTGGTTGCGCGCAGATCGGGCGCTGTGCGTCCATCGGTGGCAAGATCTCCGGAGTTGTGGAGCAGAAGCAGCGGAGAGTCGGGCGTGGGTTTCGGTGAGAGCTGGGCATCCGGGCTGGGCATCCGGGCGGGTTGCGGGTGGGTGCCCGACGGGTTGCCGACGGGTTCTCGCCGTGCGGCGGTTCATAACTCCGGAGAACTGGACTGGTTGTGGGCAGGATCGGTCGCTGCGCGTCCATCGGTGGCCGGATCTCCGGAGTTGTGGAGCAGAAGCAGAGGAGAGTCGGGCGTGAAGTTCGGCGCGCTGCGGGCAGCCGGTGGGGCACTTGCCGGCCAGGCACGCGCCGTCGCCGGGGAGTTCTGCACCGGAGCGGGTTCAGAATTCAGCACAGAACTGCGCCGGGGGTGGTTCTGGGGCTTATGCAGGACCGCCGCCCGCATCGGTGCTGAGTTGTGAACGGGAAACCGGGGAGACCCGGAGACCGGGACGTCGAGGAGACCGGGTCAGAGCTCGATCGGCCGCTCGACAGACGGATCCCAGGGGAGGGTCCACCCGGTCGCATCGAACAGGGCATCGAGCACCATCGCGGTGAACCCCCACACGATCGTGCCGTCGATGTCGAAGGCAGGGCCGCGCCAGGTGCGACCCATCCGGTGGATCGTCGACGTGAATCGGCGGGCCGGATCGAGCAGTTGCGCCACCGGCACCCGGAACACGTCGACCGTCTCGGCGTGGTCGACCGCCGCGACGCGAGACGGCGACCGCCACCAGGCGAGCACGGGAGTCACGACGTGATTGCTCGCCGCGAGGGGCAGCTCATCGAGCGTCGCCAGGATCTCGACACCTGCCGGATCGAGTCCGGTCTCCTCTTCGGCCTCGCGCAGGGCGGTGGCGACGGCATCCGCGTCGGCATCCTCGCGTCTGCCGCCGGGAAAGGAGACCTGCCCAGGATGCGATGACAGGGTCGCCGCACGTCGCTGCAGCAGCACGTCGAGGTCGGCCGCGACGGTCAGCTCGTCGGTCTGAGCCGGCTTGCTGTCGAGGCGTCCGAACAGGACGAGGACGGATGCCGCATGCGCCGTCCCGACCACCGGAGGAAAGGGCCGCGCCCAGCTCTCTCGGCGCCCGGCGGCGGCGAGCAGTTCGGCTCGCGCTCCGTGCAGTGTCTCGGGATTCTGGCTCATCACCCTGAGCCTATGCCTGTGGACCGGGGGCGCGGCGTGCGCCTGCGCCGTCGAAATGCGCGTGCGAAGGCAGGATGCGGGGGATTCGGCCTTCGCAAGAGCACATCGCCTTCGGGGCCGTACGTCGCCGGGGGAACCGCACACCGGAGCCGCCCACCGCAGCCGCACACCGCAGTCGGGCTACCGCCACCGGCCTACGGCCACCGGCCTACCGCCACCGCCGCCCACCGCACCACACCGCCACCCGCCGGCGACCGGCGCGCGTACCCTGGATCCCATGCCCCCGAGGAAGATCGACATCGTCGACGGCCGGGCCGCTCTCGACGTGGTGCGACGAGCGGATGCCGCCGGCGAGAAGCCACCGCGCACCGCGCTCGCGACCGCTGTGCGCTACCTGCTGCAGCTGCTCGACGAGAAGGCTCCGGGCAACAGCGTCGAGGTGCGAGTGCCGCCGTTCGGTGCCGTGCAGGTGATCCAGGGTCCCCGCCATACCCGCGGCACTCCTCCGAACGTGGTGGAGATGGATGCCGCGACCTGGATCGCCGTGGCCACAGGAACCGAGCACTGGACGGATGCCGCCACCTCCGGCCGCGTCAGCGCCTCCGGCACCCGCGCCGATCTGGCCGCCGTACTGCCGCTGCGCCCCTGACCCCGGGTGACGCCCGCAGGACGACGCGATCCGTCCCGGGATCGGATCAGTCGGACGGCGCAGCCCGGCCCCCGAACCGGTCAGCCGAGCGGTGCGAAAGCAGAGCCGCGCCGAGCCACCACGAGCGGCACCCCGGTGGCCGGATGCGGGAACACGTCGACGGCCTGACCGTAGACGGCTTCGATCCGCCCGGCGGTGAGCACCTCCGACGGCGCTCCCGTGGCGGCGACCCGCCCCTCCGACAGGAGTGTGACCCGATCGGCGTGGGCCAGCGCCGCGTTGAGGTCGTGCAGCACGATGGCGACGGCCATGCCGGCATCCGCCTGGCCGCGGATCAGCCGCATGACGTCCTCATGGTGCTTCAGGTCGAGCGCGGCCGTCGGCTCGTCCAAAAGCAGGATGCCGGTGCTCTGCGCGATCACTCGCGCGAGCGCGACCCTGGCCCGCTCGCCGCCGGACAGCGAGGTGACCGCACGGGAGGCCAGCCCCTGCACCTCGGTCGCCTCCATCGCCGCCGCGACGATCTCGTCGTCATCGGCCGCAGCACCGGTGCGCGCCCACGGCGCGCGCCCCATGCGCACGACCTGCTCGACGGTGAAGGGGAAGGACACCGCGTTCTCCTGCAGCAGCACCGCCCTCGCGCGCGCCAGTGCCGCGGGACGGATGCCGCCGATCGGCGCCCCATCGAGCACGACCTCCCCCGAGCGAGGGATCACGTCGCCGGACAAGACCCCGAACAGGGTCGACTTGCCGGCACCGTTGGGTCCGACGAGCGCGTGGATCTCACCTGCCCTGATCTCGATGGACGCGTCGTCGAGGATCGCGCGCCCGCCGCCGACGAGCACGGTGACGCCGGTCGCCTGCATCCGCGTCGCTGCGCGCTCGCCGCTCATGCCCATCCTCCCGACCTGCGTCGCGTGCGCACCAGCAGCCACAGGAAGAACGGGCCGCCCACCAGGGAGGTGATCATGCCGATGGGGAGGTCGGCGAGCGGCACGGCAGTGCGGGCGACGAGGTCGGCGACCGCGATCAGGAGTGCTCCGCCGAGAGCCGAGGCGATCATGAGCGGCAGGTGGGCGGGTCCGATCAGCATGCGCATGAGGTGCGGCACCACGAGCCCCGCGAACCCGATGATCCCGGCGAAGGCCACGGCCGCGCAGACGAGCACCGCGACGGTGACGATCACGACCATCCGCAGCAGCTCGACGGGGACCCCGAGGTGTCGGGCGGTGCGCTCGCCGAGGGCGAAGAGGTCGAGCTGTGCGGAGACGACCAGGGCGATGACGACGCCGATCGCGACGAGCGGGGCGACCAGCGCGACGTTCGACCAGAGCGCTCCGTTCAGTGATCCGAGCTGCCAGAACACGATCTGCTCGCGGGTCGACGTCGTGCCGAGGAAGGTCAGGAACGCCATCCCGGCGCCGGCGATCGCATTGATCGCGATGCCCGTCAGCAGCAGCGTGACGACTTCGGTGCGTCCACCGGATCGACTGATGAAGTAGACAGCGAGCACGGCGGCGAGTCCGCCCAGGAACGCGAAGGCGGGTGTCGTCCACATGCCGAACGAGGCCAGGCCGAGGGTGATGCTCGCGGCCGCTCCGAGCGCCGCGCCCGAGGAGACGCCGACGACTCCGGCATCCGCCAGCGGGTTGCCGAAGATCGCCTGCATGAGCACGCCCGAGACGGCGAGAGCGGCTCCGACGAGCAGGCCGAGCACCAGTCGGGGGAGGCGCAGGTTGTAGATCACGCCGTAATCGGTCGCCTCGGCGGGAGCCCAGGCGGTGTCGATGCCGATCCCGCGCAGTAGCACGCCGATCAGGTCGGTCGGGGAGAGCGAGTACTGCCCGCTCGTGATCGAGAGGATGCAGGTCGCGAGGAGCGCGACCGTCAGACCGGCCACGACGAGCGTGAAGCGGAGCCCGCGGTGCCGGGTCGGCACGCGGGTGACGACCTCGCCGCTCACGTCGCGGGCTCGGAGGGCTCGGAGGGCGCGGGGTCGGAGGCAGAGCCGGACGCCGAGCCGGATGCCGGCGCGTAGAGGGCGCGAGCGATGGCGGCGATCACGTCGGCCGAGCGCGGACCGAAGCTCAGGATCTCGCTGTCGGCCATGTCGATGACGCGACGGTGGGCGCCTGCCGGCGTCTCCGCGATCGCCGGGATGCGCTCGATGAGCCCGTCGATCCCGTCGACGGACTCGAGCCCGTCGGTCATCATGACGAGAACATCGGGCTTCGCGGCGACGAGCGCTTCGGCGGTCATCGGCTTCATCCCCTCCCACCCGATCTCGGCGGCGACGTCGACTCCGCCGACCGCGTCGATGAGGGAATCAGCGCCGGAGTCCTCGCCGAAGATGTAGTAGATGTTGGCGTTGCCGCGCACATAGAGGAAGAGCATCCGCGCTCTGTCCTCGACGTCGGCCGGCACGACCTGGGCGATCTCGGCCCGTGTCGTCTCGAGGTCGGCGTCGAGGCGCTCGATCAGTGCGGCACCGCGGCGGGGGACCCCCAGCGCGGTGGCGATCTCGGTGACCAGCTCATCCGTGGTGTCGAGGCGTCGGTCGCTCGAGATCACGACGATCGCGATGCCGGCGTCGCGCAGCTGCTGGCGGATCTCCTTCGGCCCGATCGTGGTGTCGGTGAGGATGACCGTGGGCGCGAGTTCCAGGATCGCCTCGGCGTTGAGCGTGTGCCCGGTCTTCGTGACCACGGGCAGGTCCTCTGTGCCGGCGAACCCGGTGGATGAATCGCGTCCGACGACCTGATCGCCGAGCCCGAGAGCGAAGACGGTCGAGGCGATGGTGCCCGAGATGTCGATGGGCAGGATGCGGTCGACATCGGTGATCTCGACCGTACGACCTTCGCTGTCGGTGACGGTGACCGGCAGCTGGGGGGCGCTGTCGTCGTCCACGGGGTCGATCGCCTGGCTCGACAGGCAGGCCGTGGAGCCGCCGGTCACTGCGCGGACGTCGTCCACGAGATCGAGGTCGGCGAGGGGGACGGATGCCTGCGGGCAGCTCTCCGCGGCACTCGCCGCCGGGGGCGATCCGGTCGCAGCAGGACCCGCGCAGCCCGCCAGGGCCGCCGCGAGCACGGCGGAGAGGAAGACGGCGGGGAGGCGACGCATTAGGCAAGGCTATCCTAAAACTTGACTCGCTCTCGACGTCGCCCCTATGGTCGAGAGAGCGGCTTACTTAGCCAAGCCTAACCAATACTCACCCCTTCGCCCGACTGCACAGCGGCACCGCCGGCGCGCGTCTGCTCTGCGTGCCCGGTGCCTGGAGAATCGTGAACGCCACAGCCTCAGCACCCACGGAGAGTCGCCGCATACGCGTGCTGCTCGCCGCCTTCCTCTCGTTCCTCCTGGTCGCGGCCGGCGCGGTGATCGTCCCGCCGGCGCACGCGGCCGACGGCTCCGTCACAGCCTCGGTCACGTCGGCAGGCAGCGCGGGTCTCACCGTGCAGGTCGAGGCGACCGGTCTCCCCGGCGTCCCGAGCGTCTACGCGGCACTCATCGTGAAGGGCACCGAGAGCGGGCTGTCCGGTCCGGGTGGCGGATACGCCGCGTTCGCGCAGCCGTTCCCGGCGGTGACCGCCGGAGCGACCTCCTTCACCCTGACCGCGCCGGCCGGCTCGCTCGACCGCACCCAGGTGTACGAGGTGCTGATCTGGCAGCAGCACTCCATCCCGAACGCGGAGACGATCTACGCCCGCGGCGACGTCGCGGTCTCCGGCCCTCAGTGGGACTCGGTCTTCGGAGCGGCGCCGACCGACCCTGGAACGGACCCCGGTACGGACCCCGGAACTGACCCCGGCACGGACCCTGGAACGGACCCCGGAACCGATCCTGGAACGGACCCTGGAACGGACCCCGGAACCGACCCTGGAACTGACCCCGGCACGGACCCCGGCACGGACCCCGGCACGGACCCGGGCACCGAAGAGCCGACCGAGCCGTCGATCGCGGTGTTCCTGGCCGATGGCTCGACGCCCGTGGGAACGACTCCTCTGAAGGCGGGCGACAAGGTCGTCGTGAAGGGCTCCGGCTATGACCCGACCGCGAACGTGGGCGGACGAGGGGTGCCGATCCCGGCGAACCTCCCGCAGGGCACGTACGTCGTGTTCGGCAACTTCGCCGCCACCTGGCAGCCCTCGTCGGGAGCCGCGAGCTCGACCCGCTCGGTCGGCGCGCAGGCCTGGGCGCTGTCCGAGACCGTGCTCAACCAGGTTCCGGCGCAGTACCAGGCCGCGATCCGCGGGCAGTGGGTCGACATCGCGGCCGACGGCACCTTCCAGGCGACGCTGACGCTGAAGGATGCCGCAGCCACCCCCGGCTCCTACGGCATCTACACGTACGGCGCCGGCGGCGTCACCAACGCCGCGCAGGAGAAGAGCGTCCCGCTCGCCTACGGCCCGACCCCGACCCTGACCGCGACCGTCACAGCGGCCACCGCAGCCGACGGCCTGACCGTCACGGCGGCGGGCGCGAAGCTCGGCAGCGTCACCGGGGCCTACGTCGCCCTGATCGAGAAGGGGACGGAGACTGAGGTCACCGCCGGTGGCGGATTCCTCGCGATGCAGTACGTTCGCGGCATCACCGGTGGAGCTTTCACCGTCGACTTGACCGCGTCGGCCGACACCCTGGATCGCACCAAGACCTACGAGGTCATCGCCTGGCAGCAGCACACGATGCCGAACGCCGGCACGATCTACGCCCGTTCGACGGTCGCGATCAGCGACGCCCAATGGAACGCTCTCCTGCCCGCCCCCGTACCCGCCGTCACGACGACGGTGAAGTCCGCCACCGCGGCCGGCGGGCTGACGGTCGCGGCGGCAGGCACCGATCTCGGCGCCGTCACGGGCGCCTACGTCGCCCTGATCGAGAAGGGCACCGAGGCGGACGTCACCGCCGGGGGTGGGTTCCTCGCGATGCAGTACGTTCGCGGCATCACCGGTGGCGCCTTCAGCGTCGACCTGACGGCCCCGGCCGACACCCTGGAGCGCACCAAGACCTACGAGGTCATCGCCTGGCAGCAGCACACGATGCCGAACGCCGGCACGATCTACGCCCGATCGACGGTGGCCGTCACCCCCGCGCAGTGGGACGCGATCACGGGCAAGAAGCCGGAGACTCCGAAGCCTCCGACGAAGCCCACGACACCCGCCAAGCCCGCGGCCACCGTGCCCGGCGGCCTCCTGCGGTGGGGCATCTCGACGTCGTTCACGGAGTATGTGGTCGGCGACATCGCGAAGGGCGCGATCGACGTGTCCGGCGGCGCGACCCGGTCGGGCGGACGGTTCCAGTTCGGGCAGACCGTCGGCGGCGACTACGACCGCGCGAGCGGACTCGGCAGCGTCGTCTATCGCGGGGCGGTGCGCTTCACCGGGCACGGCGGCGTGCTCGACGTCACGGTCTCGAACCCGCAGATCCGCATCACCTCCGCACAGTCGGCGACCCTCTCCGTGACGCACGCGCGTGCGACCGTCCCGTTCGCGACGCTCGATCTCTCGAAGGCCTCCGTCGTGAAGGCCAACGGAGCGGTCACATACGCTGCGGCCCCGGCCAGCCTCACGGCGGCCGGTCGCGACACGGTGCTCTCGGGCTTCTCGACGAACCTCGACCCCGTCTCGTTCACGATCGGATCGGTCGCGGCAGCGCCCTCCGGCACCACCGGCACGGTGGCGGCCGCGGTCGTGAAGACCAAGCGGGAGATTCCGTCGACGCCCCCGGCGACCCACGGCATCGTGATCGCCGAGAGCGAGCTCGCGGCGCTGCAGTCTGGACGGTCGGCGACGTTCACGGCATCCGGATTCGAGCCGAACGAGACCGGCATCCGGGTCGTGGTGTACTCCACGCCCGTGCTGCTCGACACCGTGACCGCGGATGCCGCAGGCGTCGCGACCTGGACGGGCACGCTGCCCGCAGGGCTCGAGGACGGCGCCCACACGCTGACCCTGCAGGGGTCCGTCGACCGCGGTCTGGCGTTCACTCTGACCAGGCAGACGGCGGCGCTCGGCGCCTGCACGGTCGAGGGCGCCACGCTCCAGTGGGGGTACAAGGAATCGTTCCGCACCTACATCGAGGGCATCGCCGCCGGCGGCTGGACCCTCACGGACGTCACCTACGACTACCCCGACTACGTGTGGACCGGCGGCACCGGCTCGTTCGACGACGAGACGCGCACGGGGCTCGTCACCTTCGGCGGCAGCATCCGGTTCACCGGTCACGGCGGCGCGCTCGACACGACGCTCGCCAACGCGCGGCTCGAACTCGCCGGCGACACCGGGTACATCGTGTTCGACGTGCTCGGCACGACGCAGGACGGGCAGAGCGTCGACCAGAAGGGCGTGCGTCTCGCCGAGTTCGATCTGGCGGATGCCGCCGTCGTCGACGGCAGCCTCTCGCTCGACGAGGTCGGAACCACACTCACCGAGGCGGGAGCAGCGGCCTTCGGCACCTATGCCGCAGGCGAGGAGCTGGATCCCCTCACTGCGGTACTCCCTGTCGATTCCGCGTGCGGCGTCACCGCCCCCGCGGATGACGCCGACGAGTCGGAGGGCACGGCGGCTGCGGCATCCGTCACGGCAGCGACCGTGCCGGACGGTGCGCCGATCTGGCCGTGGATCGTCGGCGGACTGCTGTTCGTGGCGCTGGGCGTGGGAGGCGGCGTGCTGATCGGCCGCCGCACCGCACGCGGCGCTCGGGGCGACGAGTCGAGCGAGTTCGCGACCGAGGTCTGACCCGCAGGACCGCACCGCCCTCCCCGCACCGCCCTCCTCGTAGCTGCGAGAAGGGCGGTGCGCTGTGCAGACGGGGGGAGCGAGCTGCGGCCAACGGTGGGAGAATGGATGCATGTCCTCCCACGATTCCTCCCAGACGGTCGAGGCGACGGTCCGTCGCGTGCCGCGCTTCGGCGTGTTCATGGCCATCGGCGTCGTGCTCGGGATCATCGCCGCCGGCATCCTGACGATGGTGGGCAGCTATGAGCCGTCCGAGGCCGTCAACGTCGTCTACCCGCCCGGTCAGGTGTTCGGGTTCCTGCTGCTGTGGACCGTGCCGATCGGCTTCGCCCTCGCGAGCATCGTGGCCCTCATCCTCGAGCGGGCCGCGCGTCGGCACGACCACGTCGTCAGGGTCGAGCACGAGACCATCATCGAGCGCGACTGACCCCGCCGCCCGACGTCACGCCAGTTCGGCGATGATCGGCCGGATCGCCGCGTCGAACGACACGACGTCACGACGCAGCCCGTCGGTCACCGCGACCGTGAGGGCGCCGATCCACCAGATGCCGCGCTGCGAGAACGGCAGCACCTGCACGTTCAGCTCGAACGAGTGCGCGCGCCGGCCGATCTCCCGCTCGAACTCGGCGATCGCGCTGGCGTACGCCCGGTAGGCCTCGCCGCCGATCGTCCCGCCGCCCGACCTGCTCGCCATCGAGCTGCGGATCGACGACACGTAGCGGTCATGCGCGACGCGGGCGAAATGCATGGCGGATGCTGCGTGCGGCGCGATCGCCTCAGCCAGTTCCTCCGCTCCGGTGGCCGGCAGCGCGACCAGCGTGTCGAAGCCGTCGATCAGCTCCAGCGGGACCCCCGATGGATGCGCTCGCGGCTCGACCGTCATGTCCCAGTAGTCGCGCCACTGCTTCTCGAGCTCGGGCGTCACCTCGGCGGCATCCGGTGCTCTGACGGGCAGGTCTCGCAGGCTGGGCAGGTCCTCAGGGGCCCGGATGCCGAGCGATTGCCGCAGTGCGAGCGCGACGAGCACCGGGACGCTGGCGTCTTCGCGAATCAACCACTGCGGCTTGTCGGCCATGGCCCCATCGTAGGAGACGCTCCGGTCATCGGGGCAGTGCCAGTCCAGGTCGGGCGGCGGATCCGCGACCGAGCGAGCCGTGTCCAACCCCTCAGAACGCCAGGGCGCGGTGGACGGACGCCACCGCGCTGGATCCCTCGCCGACGGCGGCGGCGACCCGCTTCATCGATCCGCGCCGCACATCCCCGGCAGCGAACACTCGCGGGGCCGACGTCTCGAAGGGCAGTGGTTCGCGACCGAGGCCCTGCCACTGGTCGAGGGTCTGCACTGCGACGTCCGTGCCCGTGCGGATGAAGCCCTCGGCGTCCCGGTCGAGTGTCGGCAGCCAGGAGGTCGCCGGCGTCGCCCCGATGAAGCAGAACAACCCGCGGGCATCCACGTCCCCGACGCTGTCGATGCGCACCGAGCGCAGCGTGTCGTCACCGTCGAGGGCGACCACGTTCGACGAGGTGTGCACCCGCACGCGGGAGTCGTCGGCCAGACGGTCCGCCAGGTAGCTCGACATCCGGGAGCCGAGGTGGTCGCCCCGCACCACCAGGTGCACCGGAGAGCCGTGGGCGGCGAGATAGAGCGCCGCCTGGCCCGCGGAGTTCGCCCCGCCCACCACCACCACGGGCTTGCCCTGCACCTGGCGGAGCTCGAGCGGCGTCGCCGCGTAGTACACGCCGGAGCGCTCGAAGTCCTGCCAGCGATCCAGTTCGAGGCGGCGGTACGCGGCACCGGAGGTGACGATGACGCTCCGCGCCCGAATGAGGCGGCCGTCCGAGAGCGCGACGTCGAGCAGGTCGGCCGCGACGCGGGTGAGCCCCACGGCCTCGCACGGCGCGTACACCCGCACCCCGAACTTCAGCGCCTGCAGGATGGCCTGGCCGATCAGGTCTTCGCCGCTCACTCCGAACGGGAAGCCGAGGAAGTTCTCGATGCGCGAGGTAGCCGCCGCCTGGCCGCCCGGTGCCACCGCGTCCAGCAGGACCGTGCTCAACCCCTCCGAGGCGCCGTAGATCGCCGCCGCGAGACCTGCCGGCCCTCCGCCGACCACGACGAGGTCGACGATCTCGTCGGCCTGCGCGTGATAGCTGAGGCCGAGACGCTCGGCGACCAGCCCGGGGGTCGCGCGCTTCAGCGGCTCTCCCTGGATGAAGGCGACGGGGAGGTCGGCGATGGTGATCTCCTGCGTGTCGAGCGTCCCGAGGTCATCGGGCGGCAGCGCCACGGCCTTGTGCACGAGGTCCAGGCGCTCGGCGAAACGGCGCAGCGCCAGGAAGTCGCTCGACGTCGTCGTGCCGACGAACTTGAGCGTCATGGCGGCCGGCCCCGTGCGCAGCGACTCCCGCCGTGCCCACAGTGCGTGGAGGATGAGGTCGCACAGGGCGTCGTCCTCGTTCATGAGCGTGCGCAGTCCCGCCCGAGTGACGCGGTGCACGCGCCCCGGCTTCGTGACCCGGGCGGAGAGGAACGCTCCCTGGCCGTTGAGCAGTCCCAGCTCGCCGGCGAAGGTGCGCGGGCCCATCGTCGTGATGACCGCCTCGTCGACCCAGCGCAGGGCGTCGCGGACGATCTCGACCTCGCCGGATTCGATCGCGATCAGGTCGTAGCCCGACTCGCCCGTGCGGAAGACGTAGTCGCCGACCGCGACGTCCTCCGCGGTCCCGGCCGAGACGAGTCGTTCCCACTGCTCGTCCGTCAGCGTCGGCGACATCACGGGATCAGAGGCGGCTGTCGGCGGACGATCGGGCATGGAACCTCCGGGGGTCGTGTCTCACCGCCAGTGTGCTCCGCCGGGGCTCATCTGTCCATGGACCAGGACCGGGACTCCTGGTGAGACCCCGCACCTGCCGGGCGGTAGGCTGGAGGGGTGGCTGCCTCCCCCACCAATCCCTATTCCGAAGCCGGCGTCGATACCGCTGCAGGCGATCTCGCCGTCGAGCTGATGAAGTCCTCCGTGCGCGCGACGCACGGCCCTGAAGTGCTGGGCGGTGTCGGCGGATTCGCCGGACTGTTCGACGCGAGTGCGCTGCGCGACTTCCGTCGCCCGCTGCTGGCGACGAGCACCGACGGCGTCGGCACGAAGGTCGCCATCGCGCAGGCCATCGACAAGCACGACACGATCGGCCAGGATCTGGTCGGCATGGTCGTCGACGACATCGTCGTCGTGGGGGCGAGGCCGCTCTTCATGACCGACTACATCGCCTGCGGCAAGGTCTTCCCGCAGCGCATCGCCGACATCGTGCGGGGCATCGCCGAGGCGTGCTCCGCCACGGGCACAGCCCTCGTCGGCGGCGAGACGGCAGAGCACCCCGGTCTGCTCGGCCCGCGCGACTACGACGTCGCAGGAGCCGCGACCGGCGTGGTCGAGGCCGACGGCATCCTCGGTGCCGACCGCGTGCAGGACGGCGATGTCGTGCTGGCGGTCGCATCCAGCGGACTCCACTCCAACGGCTACTCCCTCGTGCGCCACATCGTGACGAACGCCGGCATCGGATACGGCGACAACGCCGCCGACTTCGGCAAGACCTGGGGAGAGGCCCTCCTCGAGCCGACGCGCCTCTACACGCTGCCGCTGCTGCGTCTCATCGAGAAGCTCGGCGGTGCGACAGGAGCGGGCGGCGTCCACTCCCTCAGCCACGTCACCGGCGGCGGCATCGCGGCGAACCTCGCCCGTGTGCTCCCGCAGGGCAGCTGGGCCGAGGTCGACCGCAGCACCTGGTCGCCGAGCCCGGTCTTCCGGGTGCTCAGCGACATCGCCGGGTCGACGCTCGAATCCGCCGAGGGCACCTGGAACCTCGGCATCGGATTCCTCGCGGTGATCTCGGCGGAGACGAAGGATGCCGCGATCGCGGCCCTCGAGGCCGAGGGCATGCCGGCGTGGCAGGTCGGCACGGTGGGCTTCGGCGCACGTCCGGCAGGAGAGTTCGAACAGGGCGCCAAGGGCGTCGACGGTGGAGCGGTGCGCCTGGTCGGCGCCTACGCGGACGGAGCGAAGTAAGAGTCCATGTGCGGCATCGTCGGAATGGTGGGCTCTGCCCCGGTCAATCAGGACATCTACGACGCACTCCTGCTGCTGCAGCACCGCGGTCAGGATGCGACAGGCATCGCCACCGCTGAGGCGAACGGTGTGATGCACAACGCCAAGGCGCAGGGCATGGTGCGCGAGGCGTTCCGCACCCGCGACATGCGCGCGCTGCTCGGCAACGTCGGACTCGGTCACGTGCGCTACGCGACCAAGGGCACGGCCTCGAACGAGGAGGAGATGCAGCCGTTCTACGTGAACGCGCCCTACGGCATCATCCTCATCCACAACGGCAACCTCACCAACACGCGTGAGCTCACGGCCGACATGGCCAAGCGCGACCGCCGTCACCTCAACTCCTCGAGCGACACCGAGTTGCTGCTGAACGTCCTCGCCGGCGAGCTGCAGAACACCACCTCGACCGTCGATCTCGACTCCGAGCGCATCTTCGAGGCCGTCGAGCGCACACACGAGCGCATCGAGGGCGCGTACGCGGTCATCGCGGTGATCGCCGGCTACGGTCTGCTCGCGTTCCGGGATCCGTTCGGCATCCGTCCGCTGATCCTCGGGCGCCGCCCCTCGACCGTCGCCGGTGCCGAAGGCCGTGACGAGTGGGTCGTGACCAGCGAGTCGCTCGTGCTCGAGAACGCCGACTACGAGGTCGTCCGCGAGGTCGAGCCCGGCGAGGCGATCTTCATCACGAACGAGGGCGAGCTGCACAGCCGCCAGTGCGCGAAGGATGCCACGCTCGCGCCGTGCGCGTTCGAGTACGTCTACCTCGCTCGTCCCGACTCGGTCATGAACGGCGTCTCCGTGTACGAGTCGCGGCTGCGCATGGGCGACCGGCTCGCCGACACCATCGCCAAGCACGTGCCGATGGACAAGATCGACGTCGTCATGCCGATCCCGGACTCGGCGCGCCCCGCGGCGATGGAGGTCGCCCGCAAGCTGGGCATCGAGTACCGCGAGGGCTTCTACAAGAACCGCTACGTGGGTCGCACGTTCATCATGCCGGGGCAGGCGGTGCGCAAGAAGAGCGTGCGCCAGAAGCTCAACGCCATGTCGACGGAGTTCCAGGGCAAGAACGTGCTCCTGATCGACGACTCGATCGTGCGCGGCACGACCTCGAAGCAGATCATCCAGATGGCCAGGGATGCCGGTGCCACCTCCGTCACGTTCGCCTCGGCGGCGCCGCCCGTGCGGCATCCGCATGTCTACGGCATCAACATGCCCTCCCGCCACGAGCTGATCGCCCACGGCCGGACGATCCCCGAGATCGCCGAGGAACTGGGCTGCGACCACCTCGTGTACCAGGAGGTCGAGGACCTCAAGGCCGCGATCACCGAGGGATCTGTGCTCAGCGACCTCGACATGAGCTGCTTCGACGGCCGGTACGTCACCGGCACCGTCAGCGACGAGTACCTCGCGTGGGTGGAGGGGTCGCAGACCTCGTGACCTCGGGGGCGCAGCCGCTCTGGCGAGGACGCGCGCTGGCGCTGATCGGCATCGTGCTGGTCGCCTTCTCGCTCCGCTCCGCCGTGGCATCCCTGTCGCCGGTGCTGGATCATGTGGCCGAGGATTTCCCGGTCTCCTCCGTGGTGGTCGGACTGATCGGTGCCGCACCGCCGGTCTGCTTCGCCGTGTTCGGTCTGCTCACGCCGCTGTTCGAGCGGCGCTTCGGGCTGGAGCGGGTGGCCGTCGTCGCGATCGCCCTGATCGCGGCCGGACTCCTGCTGCGCAGCCTCGCGGGCGACTCGACGTCGCTGCTCGCCGCGACCGCCGTCGTGTTCGCGGGCGTGGGCTCCGGCAACGTGCTGCTGCCTCCGCTGGTGAAGAAGTACTTCGCCGATCGTCTCGGCCTGATGATGACGGTGTACTCGACCACCATGGCGGTGTCGACCTTCGTGCCGCCGCTGGTCGCCGTGCCGCTCGCCGACTCGGCGGGCTGGCGGGTCTCGCTGGGGCTGTGGGGCGTCTTCGCCGCGATCGCACTCGTGCCCTGGGTCACGATGCTGGTCACGAACCGCGCGGATGCCGTCGCCGCAGCACCCACCAGGAGCGCCGATCTCCCCGGGGCCGCACCGGATGACGTCGCAGGCGACGCGACCGCCGACGATGACGCCTTCGTCGCGACGGGTCCGATCTCCACCGCTCCGGCGAACCCCCGGGTGTTCGGTCGGCTGTGGAGGCTGCCGATGGCGTGGGCGATCGCGCTGGTGTTCGCGGCCTCCTCCACGCTCGCGTACGTGTCGTTCGCCTGGCTGCCGACCATCCTGATCGACGTCGGCGGCGTGACCCCCGCGAACGCCGGTCTGATGCTGTCGCTCTTCGGCCTGATGGGTCTCCCCTGCTCGCTGCTCGTGCCGATCCTGATCGTGCGCTTCCAGGCGACCCGGCCGGTCTTCTTCGTCGCGATCGCCTGCGGCCTGATCGGCCTCGCCGGATTCCTGTTCCTGCCGACCGTCGGACTGCCGCTCTGGGTGGTGTTCTTCGGCCTCGCCCCCGGACTGTTCCCGCTCGCACTCGTGCTGCTGAGCATCCGTGCCCGCACACCGGAGAGCGCTGTCGCGCTCAGTGGCTTCGTGCAGAGCATCGGCTATGCGGTCGCGGCGGTGTTCCCGCTGCTGATCGGGCTCCTGCACGACGCGACGGACAGCTGGCAGATCCCGCTGTGGCTGCTGGTGGGCGTGCTGATCGCGGTCATCCCCGCCGGATGGATCGCCGGCCGTCGGCGCACGATCGAAGAGGACTGGGAGCGCCGGCACGGACGCTGGTGACCGGCGGGGCCGTTCTCTCTGCTTGTCGGCTCAGCTCGCGACGATGCCATCCCCGATGCTGATCGTTCCGGACGTCACGGCACTCTCCGCAGCGGGGAGCAGGAGGCGGCCGAGCGTCGGCTCGCTCTGACCGACGACGCCGGTCAGCGTCGTGAGCACCTTGGCATCCCGCACGCCGCTGTCGGGGTTCGCGTGTGTCGCGAGACACCGGACGATGGGACCTTCGGTCTCGAAGGACACGGCGCCGACCTGCACTCGACCGGTCCACGCGAGTTCGGACCACGCGGGCACGCCGTCGATCACGATGTTCGACCGGAAGCGTCGGTCATCGATACCCAGGCGTAGGGCGTCGCCGAGCGCATCCACGCTCGCCCGGCTGTGCACCGAGACGTACCCTCGTGCCCGGTCCTGGAACCGCGACGTCGTGCCGTCGCCGACCAGGACGAGGGGGAGTCTGCCCGGGCGCCGGAGGCGGCGACCGTCGGGAGTCGCCAGGACGAAGTCGGCGACGGCATCCGCGAGATCCCTCCGCCCTGCGTCGTCGAGTCCCGCCTCGACGAGAACCGATCCGGCGTGCTCGATCCGCACCAGACGCCGGTCGTCGTCGTAGGCGGTGCGGAGCGCTGCGACGGAGGGGAAGTCCTGCAGCGCGAGGCCTTTCGCCTTGGGCCAGTAATCCAGACCGTCGCGGTCTTCCGGCGTCACGGCGTCGGCGAAGCGGAACGCGAGCACGCGGTCGCCGGCCACTCGCCCATCCGGCTGCACCGTCAGAGAGTCGACCGACTCAGGTGTCATTCCCTTGATGGGGTAGCGGTAGAGAGCGGTGACGCGAGGCATGCGCCGATTCTCTCAGGTGCGGAAAGGTCTTCTCATCCGGGCACGACGAAACCCCCGTGCGACGCACGGGGGATTCGACGACGAGCAGAAAGGGCGGTCAGGCCTTTTCGAGCTCGTCCTCGTCTTCGTCTGCATACTCGTCGGCCCACTTGTCGACGTATGCGTCTTCAGAGTCGCTCGGGTGCGCGAGTTCGCGCTCGAGCGCCGAGTAGTTCACCGACGGACTGAACGACTTCAGTTCGCGGGCGATCTTGGTGTGTTTCGCCTTTTGACGGCCACGGCCCATGCCTGAGACCCCCTCACGAGTTAAGCTGCGGGCAACCAGGGGCCCGAGTCATTCACGACACCGGCTGAAGGCCGGTAAGAGTAGCATTCAGAATAGCACGCGGCCAGACCGCACTGGCCCGTTTGGCAGCTGGTGAAGGGAGCGATCGTCATGACCGACAACACCTCCACGGCTTCGGAAGAGGCCGCCCAGAACGCGACACTGCAGAAAGCGGTGATCGTGGGGATGCAGCCGGGGCAACCCGCTCGCGTCATCGAGGAGGCCGCGCGATTCGCTCGGCTCCTCCGGGTTCCTCTCGTCGTCGCCCATGTCGACGTCACCCGGTTCGTGACCTATGAGGATCCGGACGGATACGTGCACTCGGCGCCGATCGACATCAACTTCCAGGCCGGCACCGCGGAGTTCGAGGCGGTGCAGTCCGAGGCGGCTGCCGCACTCGACGGCACCGGCCTGACCTGGACGGCGCGCCAGCTGGTGGGCGACCCTGCTCTCGCCATCAAGCAGCTCGCCAACAAGCTCGATGCGCAGCTCATCGTCGTCGGCACGCGCAAGCGTGGGATCGGAGAGTCCATCCGCGAGTTCTTCACCGGCTCGGTGGCCGCGCGCCTCGCTCATCGTCAGCATCGGTCCGTGCTCGTGGTGCCGCTGCAGGAGCCGGTTCCCGACGAGCAGCCGGAGATCTGGACGGAGTGAGTCCCGGGCGGGTGCTGCCGCCGCTGACTGCCGACTGCCGCTGCCGAAAACAGGACGACCGCTCCGCATCAGGAGGATCCGTGAGGTCCTGTCCTGATCCGGAGCGGTCGTCCTGATCTCAGCGCGGCGGCTCAGCGCCCGAGCGACGCCAATGCCGAGGTGATGCCTTTCGCTGCGGCATCCAGCCCGTCCTCCAACTGGGAGACGACGGATGCGGGCAGCGTGCCGCCCTTCGCCACGTGCGTGCGGAGGTCGGTGCGGACCCGTGCCCGGAAGGCGTTGATGACGGCATCCGCTCGGTGCATCTCCTCGCGGCTGACGAGACGCTCATCGTCGCTCGCCGTGCGCGGGCGGGACTTGGATGCTGCCCGGTCGTCCTTCTCGGCGGAGGCGAGGTCGGCCCGCAGGCTCTTCATGGCCTCCTTGACGCTCTGGCGCACCTCGTTGGCGATCAGCCGGACCGAGTCGGTGAGCCCGGCCTCGATGCCGGCGAGGTCACCCTCGCGCGACGCCAGTTCGGCGCGTCCGGCGTCTGTGATCGCGTAGATCGTGGTGCGCCCGTCGACCGTCTTGGTGACCAGCCCCTCCTCCTCGAGTTTCGCGAGCCGGGGGTAGATGGTGCCGGCGCTGGGCGTGTACGTGCCGCCGGTGCGGTCGGTCAACGCCTGGATGATGCCGTAGCCGTGCTGGGGCGCTTCGGCGAGCAGCGAGAGCAGATACAGCCTCAGGTCGCCGTGGGAGAAGACTGCGGGACTCATGCTTCCCACTCCTCGTCGTTCGTGATCGATGCCGGCGAGCGACGCAGGACGGTGACGCCGCCGGAGACGGAGTTGGCGCGCAGGTCGACGAAGCGTCCGGCCAGTTCGCCGGTCGAGCCGGTGTAGCTGTTGAGTCCGGACGAGCCGCGCTCGACGCCGTCGATCAGCAGGCGGCCGCTCAGCGAGCGGACGACGTAGTTCGCGGCGAGCGACTCGTCGAGGCGCACCGTGGTGCCGCCCGACACCGAGTTGACGTTGATGGTGTTGACGTCGCCCGCGGCGTCCACGAGCGTCGACCCGGAGACGATGTCGACCGTCGCACGGCGGATCGTGCCGGTGACGGCGACGTCGCCCGAGACGCTGTTGGCGCTGATCGAGCCGGTGAGCCCGCGCACCTGCACGTCGCCGGAGACGGAGTTCACGGTCAGGTCGCCGATCAGGGTGTCGACGATGAGGTCGCCGGAGACCGTGTTGAGGCGGGCGTCGTTGCGGATGCCCGAGATGAGCGCTCCGGCGCTGACGACGCCGAGGTTCAGCGCGATCGAGCGGGGGACGGCGACGCTCACCTCGGCCTTGGGGCCGCCGGAGCCGAAGTTCCGGAACACCTCGAGGAAGTTGTCCCAGCCGAGCTGCGGGTGGTCGATCTCGACCTCGCCGTCGTTCGCCTCGATGCGGAGGTCCTTGGTGGTGACACCGTGCACCTCGATGCGGATGCCTGGTTCGTCGTGCGCGATGACGTCGACCTGACCGCCGACCAGGCCGATCTTCAGTCGGGTGACGTTCTCGATGTCGATGACGCGTTCTTCGCCCGGGGCGATGAGCCACTTCTCGGTCATGTCTGCTTCTCCTGGTTCGAGGGATCACGATATATCGTGTCTGCACAGCGTAACACGATATATCTCGAATCTGTCAAGACGGTCTGCGGGTCCGAGCGGAGATGCCCTCAGCACGGGCTTGACCTTGACGTAACGTCAACTTCTACCGTGGAATCATCGATGAACGGATTCACGGAAGGAGGACGAGATGACCGGTCGTGATTGGTCGATCCAGGAGATCGCCCGACTCGCTGGCACCACCAGCAGAACGCTGCGTCACTACGACGACATCGGCCTGCTGCGACCGTCGCGCGTCGCCCACAACGGCTATCGCCACTACGACGAGTCCGCGCTCGTGCGGCTGCAGCGCATCCTGCTGCTGCGCGAACTCGGCCTCGGCCTGCCGCAGATCGCCGAGGTGCTGAACCCGGCCACTCCGCGGCAGAGCGAGGAATCCGCTCTCGAGACACACCTCGCGCTGCTGCGCGAGGAGCAGAACAGGCTGGCGCGGCAGATCGCGTCGGTCGAGAACACCATCAACGCATTGAAAGGAGGGGAGGAGCTCATGGCAGAGAACATGTTCGACGGCTTCGACCACACGCAGTACAAGGAGGAGGTCGAGGAGCGGTGGGGTCGCAAGGCCTATGCCGACAGCGATCGCTGGTGGCGAGGGATGTCCGACGCCGAGCGCGCTGAGTGGCAGCAGCGCGTCTCCGACCTCGGTCGGGACTGGATCGCCGCCGCCGAGAGCGGTGTCGATCCGGCATCCGCCGAGGCGCAGGACGTCGCCCGCAGGCACGTCGAGTGGCTGACCGGCATCCCGGGCACGCCCGCGTCGGTCCCGGGAGGCGACGTCAAGGGGTACGTCATCGGACTCGGTGAGATGTACGTCGCCGACCCGCGCTTCGGCGCGAACTACGCGACGTCGGCCGGGGGCACCCAGGGTGCCGAGTTCGTCCGTGACGCGCTCCGCGTCTACGCAGAGAGCGCCCTGTAGCGGCCGCCCGCCGCATCCGCCGCATCCGCCGCTTCCGCCGCATCCGCCGCTTCGTGCGGGGTCACTAACGCATCCCAATCGCCCGATTCCGGTGCGTTTTTGACCCCGCACGGGGTGGCCGGTGCGTTTTCGACCCCGGCACGGGGTGGCCGGTGCGTTATTGACCCCGCACGGGGTGGGTGGTGCGTCGCCGCCCGCACCGCGAGACACCGAGGCTTTGCACAAGTCGAGACACCGGTGCAAGGCCGCGAGCGGATGCCGGGGGTGGGCGTAGGGTCAGGACATGGCCCGCCGACGCAGACGCACGGATGCTGCGCCGCTGTTCGTCGGCGCCGCTGCGGCGTATGCCGCCAACTGCGCGCTGGGCACTGCCGTGGCGATGCGCGTCATCGACACGAGGAACTTCCGCTGGGTCCACCACGCGATGTACATCGCCACGTGCGTCACCTCCGCCGCCGCGTTCTCGGCGATCCTCTGGGGTCGCCCCAGGCAGGCGAGCCGCCGCGCCGCACTGGCCCTCGCGCCGGCAGCGGTCCCGCTGGCCGCCATCCCGTACCTCGGCACGCACAGCCGGCGGCATCCGCTGATCGCGCTCGCCGCAGCCCCCTTCATCGTCGCGGGCCTCGTGTGCTCGCGCCTCGCCACCGACCGGAAGTGAACGCATGGAACTGCTCGACGCCATCCGCCGCCGCAAGACCACGAACGGGCCTTTCCTGCCCGATCCCGTGTCGGAGGAGCACCAGCGCATCCTGCTCGAGGCCGCTGGCCGAGCGCCGTCCCAGCTGAACAGCCAGCCCTGGCGCTTCGTGGTGATCGAGAACCGCGACACCATCGACCGGATCGCGCGCATCTCGGGGGAGAGCATGACGGAGGCGATGTCGAACGGCACGTTCTTCGAGCGCTACAAGCCGTACTTCCGCTTCAGCCAGGCCGAGATGGAGGAGAAGCGCAGCGGGATGCTGTTCGACAAGCTCCCCGCGCCGCTCCGCCCGTTCACCAGCCAGGTGTTCACGAAGCGCGGCCAGAAGCTGATGAACACGTTCGGAGTGCCGAAGACCCTGGGCGAGGAGAACCACAAGCTCGTCGCAGGCTCACCCCTGCTGCTCGGCGTGATGCTGGACCGCAGCGAGTACCGCCCCGGTCAGCTGTCGTCCTTCTACTCGGTGTTCAGCATGGGCGCGGCGATGGAGAACGTCTGGCTGACGACGGTCGAGCTCGGCATGGGCATCCAATTCATCTCCTTCCCGATGGAGGTCCCCGGGCGCTGGGACGAGATCATCGAGCTGCTGCGCGTGCCGGACGACCTCGAGCTCATGGCCGTCTACCGTCTCGGGTACCTGCCGCCCGAGCAGCGTCGCCCCGCGATCGACTGGTCGAGCCACCAGCGCAAGCTCGCCTCGCAGTACGTCTTCCGCGAGAACTGCGAGGAGCCGCAGCAGGGCTGGGATGCTCCGCCGCCGGGCGCGGGGGCGCCGATGGCGAGCTAGCCGCTAGCCTCGGCTCGCTTCACCACACGCGATTAAAGACGGTGTCGTCAGTCGTTGGTCGGCGTGGACGACTTCCGGGACTTCAGCGGGGGCACCTCGAGCCTCGGGATCGCTCGAATGAGGAACTTGTCGAAGTGGGGCACAGTGAACGCGGCGTACCCGTGCTCCGGCGTGTACAGCAGTCCCATGTTGATCAGCTCGGCGCGCGTAGGGCCGAGGTTCTGCGAAGTGCGTCCCATCACGTCCGCCACGTCCGAGGCTTTCTGTGGCTCTGCGCCGAGCTGCGCCATCGCCCGCAGATAGGCGCGCTGCATCTCGGTCGCGCGATCGAGGCGCACGCGGAAGAACGACTCATCGAGCTTGGATTCGTAGGCGGGGATGGCTGCCAGGACGTCATCGCGCGAGATGACCGGACCGTCCGACACGGTCCAGACGGCGTATCCGAGTTCTTGGAGGAGATAGGGATAGCCCCCGGTGAGTGACAGGGCCTCGTCGAGTGCGTCGTCGTCGTATCCGACTTCTTCGTCCGCTGCGGGCTGAGCGAGGGCGGCTCGGGCATCGTCCTCGAGGAGGTTGCCGATCGATGGGAACTTGAAAAGTCTCTCTGCGTAGGACTTCGCGTCGCCCGCGAGCTCGGCGATCTGTGGGAGCCCTGCTCCGACAAGGGTCACGGGAAGATTCCGCTGCACCATCTTGTGCAGCGCTTCAATCATCGCGCCCAGTTGGAGGCGGCTGAGAAACTGCACCTCGTCGAACAGCAGCACCACGCCGCGGCCTCTTTCCTTAGCGGCTTCGCCGAGCGCGACAAGTACGTCCACGAGGTCGAGCGCCAGGTTCGCGTGATCAGCGAAGCCCTCGGCCGCATCGACATCCAAACCGGCGGTCCATGCGCCGGACGCATCGACAGTGAGCGTGAACGATCGCAGCACCGCTGCAGCATGGGTGAAGCGATCGGTCCACTTCGCTTTCGGCGACAGCTCGAACAACGCTGTGCGCAGCTTCGATGCCAGAGCGCCTCGGAAATGAGCTTCGTCGTTCTTGCTGACCTCGAGCTCGACCACCACCCAATCCTTCGCGAGAGCCTTGGTTCGAAACTGCCCGAGAAGAACCGTCTTCCCTACCCCACGGAGGCCGGTGATTATCATCGATTGCTCGGTTCGACCGCGTTCGATGCGTGCGAGGAGCAGATCGAACGATCCAAGCTGGTCGTCGCGTCCGACGACAACCTGAGGTTCGGCCCCTGCGTTGGGGGTGTATGGGTTGGTGAGAGCCTGCACGACCCTGATGTTGTCCGCTTTAGTGCGTTTTACTGGAATTCAATAAAGCTCTATAAAGTCAATAAATTGAGCCTCAACTCCCGCTGGTGCGGGGCAGCGGCTTCAGGTCCTGCAGCGCCGGACCTTCGATGCGGGTGCCGTCCGCGGTGAATCGCGAGGCGTGCAGCGGGCAGTCCCAGGTGCATTCCGCGTCGTTCCAGTCGAGCACGCCGCCCAGGTGAGGGCACACCGCGGACACCGCCCGGGTGACTCCGTCGACCGTCGAGATGCCGACAGGTCGCCCGCCGCGGTTGGCGACGACGCCCTCGCCCTCGGCCGGTCTCGGAACGGGCACGGGTGTCGCCTCGGCCTGCACCCAACCGCTCGTGGCGGCGGCGGCGACCTTCGCGCCCTCGACCGCACCGCGCGCGAGGTCGGCGGGTACCGTCAGACGGGTGCCGATCTTGACCATCCACGACGGACGATCGTGCCACCCCGCACCGAGGATCTCGGTGGTCAGGCGCAGGGCGGCGGCCGGGGCGTTCGACAGCCCCCACTTGGCGTAGCCGGTCGCGAAGCGGATGCGGCCGAGTCCGCGCGGCATCGCGCCGACGAAGGGGATCTGGTTGTGCGACTCGTAGTCCTGCGCCGACCAGCGGTGCGTCTCCTCGGCATCCGGGAAGTACTGCCGCGTCCACTCGACCAGGTCGTCGACGGCCGCCTTCTCGCCGTCCGAGCGTCCGACGGCGTGCCCGTTGCCACCGACGACGAGCTGCGCTGCCGTGCCGGGGCCGTCGGCGGTCGAGACGGGACGGATCGACCGCGACGGGCTGTCGACCGAGATGAAGGTGCTCGCCGGGACCTGGCTGGACGTGCGGAACGAGACGCAGTACGAGCGGAACGCGCGCATCTTGCTGAAGTACAGCCCCCGGTCGAGGATCGGATACCCGGTCGCGATCACGATGTGCTCGGCGAACAGGGGACCCACCGGCGTCTCGACGCGAGGTTCGGGGAGGGCGTGGGTCGCCATGACCCTGACTCCGGTGTGCAGGGTGCCGCCCGCAGCGATCAGCTCCTCGGCGAGGGCCTGGGCCACGCGGGCCGGATCGATCGTCACCTGGTCGTCGAGCGCGACGGCGCCGGATGTGGGGAAAGCCGCGTCGGACAGCTCGCCGCGCGTCAGCATCCGCGTGGCGAGTCCCGCCTCGCGGGCCGCCGAATGCACCTCGCGCACAGCCTCGAGCCCGTCGGACTCCTGGGCGTACGAATGATCCACGCGCCTCTCGTACGGGACTCCCGCGTGGTCGGCGAAGGCGACCAGCCAGTCCATGCCCTCGCGATTGCCCTCGACATACGCCTGCACGAGAGAGGCGGAATGATGCCTGCGGATCTCGGCGAGCCGCTGCCCCTGCAGCAGCGTCAGCTTGCCCGTGTTGCCCCCGGTGGCGAGCTCCGCCACCTGACCGGCCTCGATCACCGCGACGTCGAGGCCCGCGCGGGTCAGCATGACGGCGGTGGTGAGTCCGGTGAGTCCGGCACCGACGATGATGACGTCGTGACGTGCGCCGGGGTCGAACGGGGTCCCGGTGGGCGGAGTCCGGTCGAGCTTCCACAGTGGCTTCATGTCCCCAGTGTTCGTCCGGGCGGCGCCGATGCCCACCGGGTTGACATTCGACGGATGCCCCGCAAAGGCGCGGATAGAGTGGCGGCGTGACCCTGCGCCGACTCCTTCTCGTGTTCGCGGGCGGCAGCATCGGCACAGCGATGCGGCTCGCGATCGGGCTGTGGATGCCGGATGAGGGCGGCATCCCTCTCGCCACCCTCCTGGTGAACGTGGTCGGGTCGCTGCTGATCGGCGTCCTCGCCGCGCGGCTGCCCTCCACTGCCGAGATGCGGGTCTTCCTCGGAACCGGCGTGCTCGGCGGCTTCACGACCTACAGCGCCTTCATGACGGGGACGATCGCCCTCTGGGCGGCCGCACCGCTGCTGGCCTTCGCCTACGCCGCGGGGAGTCTCGTGCTGGGCCTCGCGGCGGCGGCTGCGGGCCTGGTCATCGGACGCCCGCGCGGCTCCGGGCGCCCCACTGGAGCCGACTCGTGACCCCGCTGCTCTTCGTCGCGGCCGCGCTCGCCGGAGGAGTGGGCGCCATGCTCCGCTACGCCCTCGACGTCGGGGTCGCGAAGATCGCCGGGCGGCGCTTCCCCTGGGGCATCCTCGTGGTGAATCTCACCGGCTCGTTCGCCCTCGGCCTCGTGACGACGGCGATGCCCGCGCAGCTGATCCTCCTCGGCGCGGGACTGCTCGGCGGATACACCACGTTCAGCACGGCGATGCTCGACGCGGTGGCGCTGTGGCGCGACGGGGAGCGCGCGGCATCCGCAGCGAACGCCATCGGCATGCTGCTGCTGGGGCTGCTCGCCGCAGCGCTCGGGATCGCCCTGGGCTCGGCGCTCTGACCCGCGCGCAGTTCACGGAGTTCGTCCTTGCGGCCCGCCGGATTCCCGGCTAGTCTCCTTGCTAATCGTTTAACTGCTAATCGTTTAACATCTTGATCCGGCTCGAACGATTCCCCCGCACCCGTCAAAGGAGACACCGATGCCCCGCACCTCCCGCCGCGCCCTCGGCGCCCTCGCCGCCTCCGCGGCTGCAGTCCTCGCGCTCAGCGCCTGCTCGTCCTCGACCGGAGGTGAGAGCTCGTCCGGTGGCGACGTCACGCTCAGCTACGCGATCTGGGATGAGAACCAGAAGCCGGCGATGGAGGACATCGCGGCCGCGTTCGAGAAGGAGAACCCGAACGTCACGATCGACATCCAGGTGACGCCGTACAAGGAGTACTTCACCAAGCTCCAGACCGCGGCGACGGGCGGTTCCGCCGCCGACGTGTTCTGGATGAACGGCCCGAACTTCCAGCTCTACGCCTCGAACGGCCAGCTCGCGCCGCTCGACGATGCCGGAGTGGATGCCGCCGACTACCCCCAGGGACTCATCGACCTCTACACGTTCGACGGGAAGCTCTACGGCGCTCCGAAGGACTTCGACACGGTCGCCCTCTGGTACAACAAGGCCCTCTTCGATGCCGCAGGCGTCGAGTACCCCTCCGCGGGGTGGACGTGGGATGACTTCACCGCCGCCGCTGCCGCGCTCACCGACCCGGCCGCTGGTCAGTTCGGCGTCGCCGCGAGTCAGTACGGCCAGGAGAACTTCTACAACTCGATCGCCCAGGCCGGAGGCGAGGTCATCTCGGCCGACGGCACGGAGAGCGGCTACGGTTCGCCGGAGGCCCTCGCGGGCATCGAGCTGTGGACCGACCTGATCGAAGCCGGCTCCTCGCCCACCGCGCAGCAGATGACGGACACCAATCCGGAGGACTTCTTCCTCTCCGGCAAGGTGGCCATGTTCCAGAACGGCTCGTGGGCGGCGATCGCGTACGGCGACAACGCCGAGATCGCCGACTCGGTCGATGTGGCGCCGCTGCCCACAGGACCCGAGGGCAACCAGAGCGTGATCCACGGGGTGGGCAACGTGGCCAACGCGAAGAGCGCTCATGTGGCGGAGGCGAAGGCGTTCGCCGCCTTCGCGAGCGGGGAGGAGGCCGCGAAGATCCAGGCCGAGACCGGCACCGTGATCCCCGCGTTCAACGGCACCCAGCAGGCCTGGGTCGACGCGCTGCCGCAGTACGACCTGCAGGTCTACATCGACGCGCTCGAGACCGCCGTCCCGTACCCGGTCTCGAAGAACACGTCCGCGTGGACGAGCATCGAGAGCGAGGTGCTGTCGCAGGTCTGGTCGGGTGCCGTCGCGCCGAAGGAGGGTCTGAAGGACCTCGCTGAGCAGATGCAGGCGGCCCTGGACGCCGAGCAGGAGTAATCGATCATGACCGCCGTCGCGTCCAGGACGCACGCCTCGACCGAGCGGATGCCGGAGGCCACGAGCCCCGGCATCCGCCGTCGCCGGCGCACCCCGGGAGCATCCCCCTGGTGGGCTCTCGTCTTCATCGGACCCACCGCGCTGGGCATCGCCGTCTTCTACCTCTGGCCGACCGTGCGCACGCTCATCATCTCGTTCACCCGCTCCGGTCCGTTCGGCGGCGCGGAGTGGGTCGGCATCGAGAACTACGCGCGGCTCTTCCAGGATCCCGAGCTGATCGGAGCGCTGCGCAACACTGCGATCTACACGGTCATCGCCCTCATCGGCATCCCTCTCGCCGTGGGTATCGCCGCGCTGCTGAACACGACGGGCCTCCGCGGCCGCAGCGCGTACCGGACCCTCTACTTCATCCCCGTCGTGACGATGCCCGCGGCGATCGCGCTCGTCTGGCGGATGATCTACAACGGCGACTACGGCGTCCTCAACGCCGCGCTCGGCACGGTGGGTATCGACGGCCGCAGCTGGCTGACCGACCCGAACACCGCCCTCGTCGCCATCGCCGTGGTGGGCATCTGGGCGGGGCTCGGCACCAACATCGTGATCTTCCTCGCCGGTCTCCAGGGCATCCCCGACACCATCATGGAGGCGGCCGACCTCGACGGCGCCGGCCCCGTGCGCAAGTTCTTCTCCATCACGATCCCCCTGCTGTCGCCGTCGATCTTCTTCGTCAGCGTCATCAGCGTGATCGGCGCGCTGCAGGTCTTCGACCTCATCTACATGATGCTCGGCCGCAGCAACCCGGCCATGCCCAACACCCGCACCGTCGTCTACCTGTTCTATGAAGCGGGCTTCCTCGACAACGACCGCGGATACGCCGCCGCCGTCGCCTTCCTGCTGCTCGTGATCATCCTGCTGCTCACGGTGGTGCAGTTCCGTCTGCAGAAGAAGTGGGTGCACTATGAGTGAGCTCTCCCTCGACACGCGCGCCGTCGTCGGCGCCCGCCCGGACCGCTCGCACCGCAAGCCGGGCGTGCCGCGCAACCGCGGCCTCTGGATCGTGCACGCGATCCTGCTCGTCGGCGCCGTGCTGATGGTCTTCCCGTTCGTCTGGCAGCTGCTGACCTCGTTCAAGACGCTGTCCGACTCCGTGCAGGTGCCGCCGAGCCTCCTGCCCCGCGAGTGGGTGTTCACCAACTTCGCCGAGGTCTTCGACTCGATGCCGTTCGCTCAGATGTTCGCGAACTCGGTGCTCCTCACCGTCGGCCGCACGGTCGGGCAGGTGGTGCTGTGCACCATGGCGGGCTACGCGTTCGCGCGCATCCCCTTCCCCGGCCGCAACGCGCTCTTCGTCGTGTTCCTCTCCGTGCTCATGGTGCCCTCGCAGCTCTACCTGCTGCCGCAGTACGAGATCATCCAGTCGCTGGGCTGGCTGAACACCCTGCAGGCGCTCATCGTGCCCGGCATCTTCAGCGCGTTCGGCACGTTCCTGATGCGTCAGTTCTTCATGTCGATGCCCGCGGAACTCGAGGAGGCCGCGCGCATCGACGGAGCGAATCCGTGGCAGACCTTCTGGCGGATCATGGTTCCGCTCGCGAAGCCTGGCATCATCGCTCTCGTGGTGTTCACTGTGCTGTGGTCCTGGAACGATCTGCTCTGGCCGTTGATCGTGACGACCGACCCCGCCAAGATGCCGCTGTCGGTCGGGCTCTCGCAGCTCGTCGGCATCCACGGCACCGACTATCCGGTGCTGATGGCAGGAGCGCTGCTCGCGACGCTGCCGATGCTGGTCACGTTCATGATCCTGCAGCGGCAGTTCATCCAGGGCATCGCCTTCAGCGGATCGAAGGGCTGACCGATGGCAGAGCGCAGGCAGCAGGCGACGACGTCGCGGCGACCCACCCTCCGGATGGTCGCTGAGCGGGCGGGGGTCTCGACCGCCACGGTGTCGTACGTGTTCTCGGGGCGGGCGGGCGCCGCCTCCGGCGCCGGAGTGGCGGAGGCCACTGCGGCGAAGGTCCTCGCCGCCGCCGAAGAGCTCAACTATCGTCCGAACAGCGCGGCACGCACGATCCGCACCGGACGCAGCGGCATGGTGCAGCTCTCGCTGCACATGCTCAGCGACCCGTGGTCGCTCGCGGTGGCCGACGCCGTGAACGTCGAGGCGAACAGGCACGGCCTCACGACGCTCATCCTCGCCGACGGCGACTGGCACGCGGCACTCGACCGGGTGGAGAGCGACGTCGCCTACCTCGACGGCGTGGGGATCGATCAGGATGCCGAGCGCAAGCTCGCCGACCTCGTGCGCCGCGGTCAGCGTCTGGTCGTCTTCTCCGAGCACCTGGAGCCTGCGGGGTTCGATGTGGTGCGCTCGGATGCGATCCCGGGATGCGAGATCGCGATGGACCACCTGCTCGAGCGGCACACGGCGATCGGATGCCTCGCCGCAGAGGGCGCCGTGCGCCTCGCTCCCAGCCAGGTCACCCGGTACACGCCATACCTCGAGAAGATGGCGGCCGCCGGCATCGACGTCGACCCTGACTGGACGGTCACCTACACCGAGGGGCAGGCCAGCGCCTTCGCCGCCGCCGTGCAGCTGCTGTCGAGGGACGACCGACCCCGTGCCATCTACGCGACCACCGACTTCGCCGCCATCGCGGCGATCAACGCGGCGCACATGCTCGGACTCCGCGTGCCCCAGGACGTCGCCGTGATCGGCGTGGGCAACACCCCCGACGCGCAGCTCGTCGCCCCCACGCTGACCACGGTCGGGCCGACGGACTTCTACGAGCGGCAGGCGCGCATCATCATCGACCGCGCGCTCGCCGCAGACGACTCCGCAGGGCAGCTGCACGAGTTCGCCTGGTCGCTCTTCCCCGGTGCATCGACCGATCTCGACGCCCCCACCCCTCACTCGCGCTGACGCGGTCGTCAGCGCGCACACGACTCGACTCCCAGAAGGACCACCGTGGATCTCACCATCGGACTCATCGGCTTCGGCGCGCGCGCCACACTCCGCGAGGAGGTGCACCGCCCCGGTCGGGGATCGCGCATCACCGCGGTCTGCGACCCCTCGGAACGCGCTCGCGACGACGCACGACGCCTGCTCCCCGACGCTCTCGTCACCGACGATCTGGACGAGCTGCTCGCCTCGGGCATCGACGCCGTCATGGTGCTCACGCCCGACGACACGCACGCCGCCCTCAGCATCCGCGCCCTGGAAGCGGGCGTCGCGGTGTTCTGCGAGAAGCCCCTCGCGATCGACCTCGCCGACGCCGACGCGATGCTCGAGACCGCCCGCCGCACCGGCAGCCGCCTCTACATCGGGCACAACATGCGCCACATGCCCGTCATCACCCTGATGCGTGGACTGATCCAGGACGGCCGGATCGGCGACGTCAGGGCCGTCTGGGTGCGCCACTTCGTCGGACACGGCGGCGACTACTACTTCAAGGACTGGCACGCCGACCGACGACGCACCACCGGCCTGCTGCTGCAGAAGGGCGCGCACGACATCGACATCATCCATTGGCTCGCCGGCGCGTACACCGAGCAGGTGGCCGCGATGGGCGAACTCAGCGTCTACGGCGACATCACCGATCGACGCGAGCGGGTCGGCGAGCGGATGCCGGACTGGTTCAGCGTCGACAACTGGCCGCCCACCTCGCTCACGGGGCTGAACCCGGTGATCGACGTCGAGGACATCTCGATGGTGAACATGCGGCTCGCCGGCGGCATCCTCGCCTCGTACCAGCAGTGCCATTTCACCCCGGACTACTGGCGCAACTACACGGTGATCGGCACCGAGGGGCGCATCGAGAACTTCGGTGACACGGCGGGCAGCGAGGTGCGGCTGTGGAACCGGCGGCACCGGGGCGCGGCCGACGCGGACGAGACGTTCATCGTCCCCGAGGCCGCGGATGCCGGACACGACGGTGCCGATGCGCTCCTCGTCGCCGAGTTCCTCCGCTTCGTGCGCGACGGGGGAGTGACCGAGACGTCACCCGTGGCCGCTCGCGAGGCGGTCGCCGCCGGCATCCTGGCGACGGAATCGCTGCGCGGTGACGGCTCGTCGATCGCGGTGCCCCCGCTGGATGCCGATCTCGTCGCCTACTTCGAGCGGGGTCAGGTCGAGTAGGCGCCAGCCCCGATTCTCACTGCGCGCACCGGGCGAACCCTCAGGTTCGGAATGCAGAATGTACAAAAGTACATGTACTCGCGTACAGGCATGACGGCATCGGGGGTTGGGGATGAGCGAGGGCACACGCCGCCGTCGTGATCCCGAAGCGCGCCGCCTCGCGATCGTCACGGCTGCGGCCGAGCTGATCGTCGAGATCGGCGTCGATGCCCTCACACATCGTAAGGTCGCGGCGAGGGCCGGCGTGCCGCTCGGTTCGACGACGCAGTACTTCGCCACGCTCGACGATCTGCGCAATGCCGCGATCGGCGCGCTCGCCGCCGAGATCGAGGCGCGCATCGACGAGACCCGGCGTGCCGTGGTCGTCGAAGGGGTGACGCCGGAAGGTCTTGCCAGACTCGTGCGGCGCGGCCTCGAAGACGCGCACGCCATCCAGGCCGATCGTGCCGTGGTCACCGCCGCCGTCCACGATCCGCGGGTGCGCGCATTCGCTCGGCAGTGGTCGGACGAGATCGTGGGATTCATCGCACCCGTGCACGGCGTGAACCGGGCCCGCGCGGCCGCCGTCTTCATAGACGGCGTACTCTGGCACTCTCAGATCCACGACGAGCCGCTCGACGAAGAGCTCATCCGCGACGCCCTCGCCGGGATCCTGACCCCCTCTCCGGCGTCCGCTCCCGCATCCACCGACGCTGCTTCCGCTGCTTCTGCTGCTTCTGCCTGATCCGACCGAGAGAGAACCCGCCTTGTCGAAACTCGCCGTCCTGAGTCTCAAGAACCGCGCACTGATCGCACTGATCACGATCGTCGCCGCCGTGTTCGGCGGGCTCGCTCTGACGAACCTCAAGCAGGAGCTCATCCCGTCGCTCGAACTGCCCAACCTGATGGTCATGACGACCTACCCCGGCGCCTCGCCCGAGGTCGTCGAGAACGACGTCTCGACGCCGATCGAGTCGGCGATCCAGGGCGTCCCCGGGCTCGAGGGCACGACGGCGACCAGCACGACGAACGCCTCGATCGTGCAGGCGACCTTCGCCTACGGCACGAACCTCGCGACCGCCGAGCAGAAGATCCAGCAGGCGCTCAACCGCATCTCCGGCCAGCTGCCCGAAGACGTGAGTCCGCAGGTGCTGACGGTGTCGATCGACGACTTCCCGGTGATCCAGGTGGCGGTGACCGGGTTCGAGGACGCGGAGAACGCGCAGGCCGAACTGCAGAGCGTGGCCATCCCCGACCTCGAGGACGTCGACGGGGTCAACGCCGCCGAGATCATCGGCGGGGTCGGACAGCGGATCACGATCACCCCCGACGTCGCGAGGCTCGCGGCGGCAGGGCAGAGCACGCAGGCCATCAGCACGGCGCTGCAGCAGAACGGCACCCTGTTCCCCGGCGGCGACATCACCGAGGACGGGCAGACGCTCACGGTGCAGACCGGGGCGAAGATCACCTCCGTCGAGGAGATCGCCGCCCTGCCGCTGGTCGGCACGAACGAGACGATCGGCGACGTCGCCAGCGTCGTGCAGGAGACCGATCCGGTGTCGTCGATCTCGCGCGTCGACGGCGAGGACGCGTTGTCGATCTCGATCACGAAACTGCCGGCCGCGAACACCGTCGAGGTGTCGCAGGGAGTCATCGCCGCGCTCGACGAGATCGGCGAGGCCTTCCCGGATGCCGAGTTCACGATCATCTTCGACCAGGCGCCGTTCATCGTGCAGTCGATCGAGACGCTCGCGACCGAGGGGCTGCTCGGGCTCGTGTTCGCGGTGATCGTCATCCTCGTCTTCCTGCTGTCGATCCGCTCGACGCTCGTCACGGCGATCTCGATCCCGACGAGCGTGCTGATCACCTTCATCGGCCTGCAGGCGTTCGGCTACTCGCTCAACATCCTCACCCTCGGTGCGCTGACGATCGCGATCGGCCGCGTGGTCGACGACTCGATCGTCGTGATCGAGAACATCAAGCGCCACTACGTCGGCGATGCCGACAAGGGCGATGCGATCCGTCTCGCGGTGCGCGAGGTGGCGATGGCGGTGACCTCATCGACCATCACGACGGTCGCGGTGTTCCTGCCGATCGTGTTCGTGGGCGACATGGTGGGCGAGCTGTTCCGGCCGTTCGCGATGACCGTGTCGATCGCGATGGTCGCGTCCCTGCTCGTCTCGCTGACGATCGTCCCGGTGCTCGCCTACTGGTTCCTCCGCCCCGGCAAGCCGCTGCTCGACGAGGACGGCGTGCAGATCGACCCGGAGGATCCCGCCGCACCGCCGACCTGGCTGCAGCGCCAGTATCGGCCGATCCTCGGGTGGACCCTCAAGCACTCGGGGCTCACCGTGATCCTCGCCGTCGTGGTGCTGGGCGCCACGCTCGCCGCCGCTCCGCTGATGAAGGTCAACTTCCTCAGCGACTCCGGTCAGAACACCATGACCGTCACGCAGGATCTCGGTCCGACCGCGAGCCTGGAGACCAAGTCCGAAGCGGCGATCGCCGTCGAGGATGCGCTGCTCGACATCGACGGCGTGACGCACGTGCAGGCCTCGATCGGATCGAGCGGCTCCGCGCTGCGGGATGCCTTCTCGGGCGGGGCAGGCGTGACGTACTCGGTGCTCACCGACGGCGACGCCGATCAGGAGAAGCTGCGTGCCTCGGTGCAGGACGCGATCGAAGACCTCACCGACGTCGGAGAGGTCTCGGTGGCGGCATCCGCCGGCCTCGGCTCGAGCGACATCGAGATCTCGGTGTCGGCGTCGAACGCCGACGACCTGCAGACCGCGACCACCGCCGTGGTCGACGAGCTCGACGGGCGGGACGGCATCGGCCAGATCACCGACAACCTCGCGGCCGCTCTGCCGTACCTCGCCGTCGTCGTCGACCGCGATGCGGCCGCCCAGCGGGGTCTGTCGGAGGCGGCGGTCGGCTCCATCGTCTCGAACACGATGCGCCCGCAGCAGCTCGGATCCGTCGAGATCGACGACACCGCGCTCACCGTCTACCTCGCGACGTCCGAGCCGCCGGCCACCGCGCAGGCGCTGCGCGAGCTCGCGATCCCGACGCCCCTCGGCGTGGTGCAGCTCCAGGACATCGCCGCCGTCGAGGAGCGCAACGGCCCCACCTCCATCACCACGGAGCAGGGACGCCGCACCGCGACGATCACGGTGCCCCCGGCATCCGACAACCTCGCCGTCGCCACCCAGTCGGTCACCGCGGCGCTCGCCGCCGTCGACCTGCCGGACGGCGCCTCGGCCGAGGTCGGCGGAGTCGCCTCGCAGCAGGCCGACTCGTTCTCGCAGCTCGGACTCGCGATGCTCGCGGCCATCCTGATCGTCTACGTCGTGATGGTCGCGACGTTCAAGTCGCTGCGCCAGCCGCTGCTGCTGCTCGTCTCGGTGCCGTTCGCCGCGACCGGCGCCATCGTGCTGCAGATCGTCACGGGGGTGCCGCTCGGCGTCGCATCGCTGATCGGCGTGCTGATGCTGATCGGCATCGTGGTCACGAACGCGATCGTGCTCATCGACCTCGTGAACCAGTACCGCGAGAAGGGGCTGTCGACGATCGACGCCGTCAAGGCCGGTGGCGAGAAGCGTCTGCGGCCGATTCTCATGACGGCCCTCGCGACGATCCTCGCCCTCACCCCGATGGCACTCGGCGTGACCGGCCACGGCGGGTTCATCTCGCAGCCGCTGGCGCTCGTCGTGATCGGCGGGCTCATCTCCTCGACCGTGCTGACACTCATCGTGCTGCCGACGCTCTACAACCTCGTGGAGGGGGCGAAGGAGCGGCGCCGGGCGCGGCGAGCCGGGTCGGGCGACGACGGGTCTGCAGCGGTCGAGGGCGATGGTCCGGCGGACGGACCGGTCACCTCCGGTGGAACCGGTGCTTCGAGTGGTGCCGTTCCTGCGGGTGGTCTGGCGCCGGCCGCTGCGGGATCTTTGGGCTCGGCATCAGGTTCTGAGCTGCCGCACGCGAACCAGCTGACGCGACGGGAGCTGCGCGAGCGCGGCGAGTAGCCGCGACTCCGCGTTCGGTATTCAGCACGGCTGCGCCTGACGCCCGCCCGGAACCGTTTTCCGGGCGGGCGTTCGCCGTTTCCTGCTGAGTCGTGCACGCGGCCCGGCCGGAACCCCGGGAAGTCTTGCTCACGGGGCGTGCCACAACTCCGGAGATCCGGGCGCGAAGCGCCGACGTCGGCGTGATTCGGCGACGCCGGGCACGCTTCTCCGGAGTTCTGGAGCCGCCGCGGCCGTGGTCAGTCGAGCGTGATGCCCCATTCGAGGGTCCAGGTCTCGCCAGGGGCGAGCCGGCGCAGGCCGACACCGCTGTTCAGGGCATCGGCGGGAGCGGTCATCGGCTCGATCGCGACGGCGAGCGTCTGACCTGGGTACTTCTCGGTCGTGAAGACCTGCACGAAGTCGAAGCCCGCACCCTGCCAGAGGGTGAGGCGGCGGCCGTCGGGAGCGGTCAGCGAGTGCCGTACGAGTCCGTCGGCATCGCGCTCGAGGTCCGTGAATCCGGTGTCGAGGCTGACATCGCCGATCCGGACGCCATCGAGCAGCGAGGCATCCGCTGCTCGTGCACCGGTGGGGAGCATCCGCTCATCGGTGTCGACGGCGGTCTGCGCCGGCACCCGCAGCACGAGGTCGTGCGGATCGACATCACCGATCGTGAGGAAGGGGTGCGTTCCGAGTGCGACCGGCGCGGCGGTGGCCGAACGGTTGGTCAGCGCGTGCGTGACGTCGATGCCGTCGGCGCGCAGCACGTAGGTCACGCTCGTCTCGACCACGTAGGGGTAGCCGGTCTGGGGGAAGATGGTGGCGCTGAGGGTGGTCGCCGACGCCGAGTCCTCGATGTCATACGCGACGAATCGCAGCAGCCCGTGGCTGGCGTTCATGAACTTGGGCTCGGTGATCGCGAGCTGCCGTTCGGTGCCCTCGTCGCTCCAGAGTCCGTCGCGCACCCGGTTCGGCCAGGGCACGAGGACGACGCCGGAGCACGACGGGGTCGGCGCGTCGAGCGGGTACGGCGCGATGAGGTCGACGGATCCGATGCGGAGGGAGCGGAGGGATGCGCCGACCTGAGCGATCTGCGCGCTGACGTCGCCGAGCTGGAGGTGCACCTGTGTGCCGGTGGGGGATGCGGAGTTCACTCCGCCATCGTATGGCGAGCAGCATCCGCGATGGGGCTGGGCGGTTTTTCAGGTGCGACCGCTACACTTGATGCGTCGGCTTCGGACACCCGCGCATGGCGCGGACGTTTTTGTGTAAGAAGTGTGAGTCCAGGGGCCGATGGTGAGCGTCGCTCGACGCTAATCAACCATCACATGAATGGCCCCGGCCGCTGACAGTC
>NZ_JBEPZB010000001.1:0-139688 GCF_041641055.1 Microbacterium sp. | reverse complement strand
TCCGGAACCCCGTCCGATCGCATCCGATCCGGCGCTGGGTGCTCGCGCGTGTGCGCGGCGCTGTTCTCGTGCGAGAACTCAGAAGGACACACCCATGCCCAAGAACAAGAAGCCCCGCGGCGGACGTCCGTCCGCCAACTTCGAGCCGCGCTACGGCGCGAACAAGACCTCGTTCCACGACCGTCACGCCGGCGGGCGCGACGGCGGGCGCGACACCCGCGATTCCCGTGACGCCCGCGGTGGACGCGCGGATGCCGGCGAGCGCCGCACCCCGGCGGCCGGTTTCGACCGTCGTCCCGGCAGCCGCAGCGCCAGCCACCGCGGCTATCGTCCCGCCGAAGAGGGCGCCGCTCCCAAGCAGCGCTGGTCGTCGCAGGAGCGCGCGGGTCGCGATGAGGCCCGTGGCATCCGCAACCGTGCGGAGTCGGGTCGCCGCGAAGCGCCGCACAACCGCGACGACCGTCCGCGCTACAACGACCGCTCCACGGGCTTCGACCGTCCGCGTCGGGATGACCGCGCCGGCCAGCGTCCCACCGGTCCCGGCACGTACCGCGATGAGCGCGGTGGCCAGCGTGACGAGCGTCCGCGCCGTGACGACCGCGGTGCCGGCACGCAGCGCCAGGGCTTCCGCGACAACGATCACCGCGATGGCGGACGTCCGGGCCGCGACGACCGCCGTGACCAGCGTTCCGGCCGCTTCCGCGACGATCGCGGTGGCCAGCGCTTCAACCGCGACGAGCGCCCGCAGCGCGACGACCGCGCGGCATCCGAGCGTCCGCGCTTCAACCGCGACGACCGTCCTGCCCGTTCGGGAGACCGTACCGAGCGTCCCCGCTTCGACCGCGCGGCCGCCGAGCGTCCGCGTTTCAACCGTGACGACCGTCCTCGTCGTGACGACCGTGGCGCAGGCCCGCGTCGCGATGACCGTGGCGGCGCCGAGCGCCCCGAGCGCTCGTACGACGCTGACCGTGCGCGTCGTGCCTTCGACCGTGACCGCACTCAGCGTTCGATCGAGGGTGGCCGCGACGAGCGTTCGCGTCCCTCGACCGGTGGCGCGTACCGCACCGATCGTCCCCGTCCGCTGACGTCGGACACCCGCGGGCGGCCGTCGCGCAACGAGCGACCCAGCCGCAACGACTGGAACGCCACGTCGAGCGCGGCACCCGCCAAGAAGTTCGAGCCGACCGACGACGTCGTGCACGAGCGCCTCGAGGCGAAGTCCGTCGCGGCCGTCGAGGTCGACGGTGTGACCTTCGGCGATCTGGGCCTCGGATCCAACATCGTCGAGACGCTCGTCGGCATGGGCGCGGCGACGCCGTTCCCGATCCAGGCGGCCAGCATCCCGGCCGTGCTCGAGGGGCGCGACGTCCTCGCCCGTGGACGCACCGGCTCCGGCAAGACCATCGCCTTCGGCGCACCGCTCGTCGAGCGCGTGCTGCAGTCGCAGGCGGGCAAGCGTCGTGAGTTCGGCCGCTCGCCGCGCGCGATCATCCTCGCTCCGACCCGCGAGCTCGCCCTGCAGATCGATCGCACCATCCAGCCGATCGCGCGCAGCGTCGGCCTGTTCACCACGCAGATCTACGGTGGTGTGCCGCAGGGCCGCCAGGTGGGCGCGCTGAAGAAGGGCGTCGACATCGTCATCGGCACCCCCGGGCGCATCGAGGACCTGATCAACCAGGGCAAGCTCGACCTGTCGGACTGCCGCATCGCGGTGCTCGACGAGGCCGACCACATGTGCGAGCTCGGATTCGTCGAGCCCGTGCAGCGCATCCTGCGTCACACGGCCGACGGCAGCCAGAAGCTCCTCTTCTCGGCCACGCTCGACCGTGAGGTCGCGGCTCTCGTCGACGAGTTCCTCGTCGACCCGGCCGTCTACGAGGTCGCAGGAGAGGACCAGGACTCGAGCACCATCGAGCACCGCGTGCTCGTGATCGAGCACCGCGACAAGGCCGACATCCTCACGTCGCTCGTCGACCGCGACGGCAAGACCCTCGTCTTCGCCCGCACGCGCGCCTATGCCGACATGCTCGCCGAGCAGTTCGACGACGCCGGGATCCCCGCGGTCTCGCTGCATGGTGACCTGAACCAGGCCAAGCGCACGCGCAACCTCGAGCGCCTGACCTCGGGTCGGGTCAACGTGCTCGTCGCCACGGACGTCGCCGCCCGCGGCATCCACGTCGATGACATCGATCTGGTCGTCCAGGCGGACGCCCCCGACGAGTACAAGACGTACCTGCACCGCTCGGGCCGCACCGGCCGCGCCGGTCGTTCGGGTCGCGTCGTGACCCTCATCACGCGTCAGCGTCAGCGTCGGATGACCGAGCTGCTCGACCGCGCCGAGATCGACGCGCCGTTCGAGAACGCCCGTCTCGACGACGACCTGATCGAGGAGATCGCCGGTCGCGTGCCGACCGCGGCTGACCTCACGGCCTGACCGTCACGTTCGAAGGCCCTGTCCCCGCATCCGTGGGGCGGGGCCTTCGTCGTGCAGCGGCATATTCGGACGCATCCGGCGAGCCCCGACGCATCCCGACGCATCCTGTGAAGGAGTCCTCACGCATCGAAGGAGCAGATCCATGAATCGGTCCTTCGGAGCGCGAGATCTCCTTCCGAGCGTGCGGCGGTCCGCCCCGGTCAGCCGAGTTCGTGTTGGTGGATCGCGGTCGTCAGCGACGTGCCGTTGAGGTCGAGGTACAGCACCTGCTCCGTCACCGTGAGGGTGGCGGTGTTGCGTCGCTCGATCAGCGGCGCGGCCGATTCGACGAAGCCGGGGTCGAAGCTGAACACGCGGATGTCCTCGGAGCGGTGGATGCGCTTGTCCGCCCACGGCGCCATGACCTTGGCCGGGTCGCGATGCGTGTAGACGACGGTGCGCTCGGCGAGTCTGCTGCCGTAGTGCAGCCGCTCGGCGTCAGGTGCGCCCACCTCGATCCAGGCCGTGATGCTCCCCGTGAGGTCCCGCACGAGCACGGCGGGCTCATCGGTCTGCGAGATGCCGCCGCCGAAGGCGATGCCCTCCGCGAACTCGAGTCCGTAGGCGAGTACGCGGGTGAGCATGTAGGCGTCGGTCTCGGACGGATGCCGCGCGACGCGCAGCGAGAAGTCGTCGTACACCCCACGATCCATGTCGGCCAACTGGACGTCGAAGGTGTGCATCGTGGAGCCGGTAGCCATAAGGACTGAGCCTACGCGTCACGGAGGGAGAGCCCGACCGCGCGAGCAGCAGTGGCAATCCTGCGGTCAGCTGTCAGACCTCGCGCGACTCCCGCTCCGGTCGCCGCGTCTCCCGGTGCGCGTCGCGGAGGCGGTCGCCGTCACGGAGCACCGCGATCCCGATCAGCACGAACGAGGCGCCGAGCGCCGCCGCCCCGACCATCGCCAGCGTCGTTCCGCCGCCGAGCGGCATCAGTGTGCCGAAGACGGTGGCGGCGAGACCGGCGAGGAACAGCAGGGCGACATATCCACGGAACATGCAGCCAACCTAGCGCGCGATCGGTCAGGCATCGCAGGCATCGACGGACTCAGAACAGCATGGGCTGCGCCGGAGCTGGCGCGGCGGCGGGGCGCGGGGGCAGAGCAGATGACCGGATGCCGCGCACCGGGTAGTCGTCCTCATGCTGGCCGTCGAGGCCGTGCAGCCGGATCAGCGGGCGAGCGCGCTGCGCGAGCCACTTCCGATAGCCCTTGGGCGCTTCGGCCGTGATGCCCGGATACAGTCCCCGATACGAGGAGACCAGGTCGGGGCGGTAATCGCCCAGCCACTGCAGGAACCAGGGCTTCACACCGGCGCGCAGGTGGAGCGCGCCGTAGATGACGCGGCTCGCGCCCGCTTCCTTGATACGCCGCAGAGCGGTGTCGATCGCCTCGACCGAGTCCGTCAGGTGCGGCATGATCGGCATCAGGAACACCGTGACGCGGAATCCGGCATCCCGCAGCGCCCGCACGGTGTCGAGCCGCGCCTGAGTCGTCGGAGTGCCGGGCTCGATCGCCTTCTGCAGGTCGTCGTCGTACATCGCGATGGACATCTGGATGTCGACCGGCACCCGCTGCGCCGCCTTGACGAGCAGCGGGATGTCGCGTCTGATCAGTGTTCCCTTGGTGAGGATCGACATCGGGGTGCCCGATGCCGCGAGAGCGTCGATGATGCCAGGCATCAGCTTGTATCGCCCCTCCGCCCGCTGGTACGGATCCGTGTTGGTCCCGAGCGCGACCGTCTCGTGCTCCCAGCTGCCGCGCCGCAGCTCGCGCTGCAGCACCTCGACGACGTTGACCTTCACCACGATCTGAGAGTCGAAGTCCGATCCGCCGTCGAGGTCGAGGTACTCGTGCGTGCCGCGGGCGAAGCAGTACACGCAGGCGTGGCTGCACCCCCGGTAGGGATTGATGGTCCACGCGAAGGGCATGCGGGATGCGCCGGGGACGTGGTTGAGCGCCGACTTCGACAGGACCTCGTGGAATGTCATCCCCGCGAACTCGGGCGTGGTCACCGTGCGGAGGACGCTCGAGCGATCCTCGAGCCCCGGCAGCGCAGCGGCATCGACGTCACCGAGCTTCTGACCTTGCCACCGCATGTCAGACATTCGAACATAACGACGAGTCTGAGTCAACTCGAACTCGCACATTCATCCGGTTCCACTTAAGAGACAATGGAAGGATGCACGTCCCGCCGCAGCCTCAGCATGCGGCCCCGCGGTCCCCGATCCGCGGTCCCGCCCTCCCGATCGGTCTCGCCGCGACCGCCATCGGCATCCTGCTGTCCCTCGCCGGTGCTCCGGTGGCGACCTCCGTGCAGACGGAGTTGGCGCTGCCCCAGCCGCTCGTCGTACAGGAGGTGCCGGCCGTCGAGGTCGGTGCGACCACCGCGGCGGACCCGTGCGCCGAGCCTCGCGTGCAGCAGGCCATCTCGGTCGCCGACGATGCGGCGATCATCGCGGGCTTCGGCGGGGGCGAGAGCTTCCGGGCGGCCGTCGTCGCCGGCAACGCCCCGTGCATCGCCCTCGACGACCCCGCCCACGTCTGGGTGGTCGTGAACAAGGCGCGGCCTCTCGACCCGATCACGTTCGATCCGCAGTCCCTCGCCGATATCCCGCTGCAGACGACCACCGAGTCCGGGCAGGCGCGCTCCGACGTGGCCACGGCGGTGGCTGAGCTGGCCGACGCCGCAGCTGCGGAAGGGGCGGGACGCATCGGCGCGAACAACGGCTACCGGTCGTACGAGCTGCAGGTGGCGACGCACGACTCGCACGTGCGCGACAGCGGTCAGGCGGGAGCGGATGCCTCGTCGGCGCGCGCGGGTCACAGCGAGCATCAGACCGGGCTCGCCCTCGATCTCGTCGCCTGCGACCCGGCGTGCGGCGACATCGAATCGTTCGGCGGCACCGCGCAGGGGGAGTGGGTGGCGGCGAACGCCTGGGAGTACGGCTTCATCGTCCGATACGAGCAGGCGGGGTCGGGGATCACCGGCTACAAGCCCGAGCCGTGGCACCTGCGGTACATCGGGCGGGAGCTCGCTGCGGCATACCATCAGGGCGGATATCACACCCTCGAGCAGTTCTTCGGCCTCCCCGCAGCGCCCGACTACGCGCACTGACCGTCGCGCGCGCCCCGCAGGGGGCAGCGCGCCGCGGGTCGTGAAGCCCCTCAGAATGCCGCCTGGTGGCATCCGACAATCGCGGTACCCAGTCTCACGGATTGTGGGATGCATTCTCACAACGGGCTGTCGTCGTGTCGGCGGCCCGACATAGAATCGCCGGAGCAACGACGCACGAACGTTCGGGAGGACGCAATGGAACGCGACATCTACGAAGAGGATCACGAGGCATTCCGCGACCTCGTCAAGGACTTCGTCAAGCGCCACGTGAGCAACGAGGCGATCGAGCGGTGGGATGCCGCGGGCGAGATCGACCGGGCGACCATGCTTGCCGCGGGCGAGGCGGGTCTGATCGGTCTGTCCGTCCCCGAGGAGTTCGGCGGCGCAGGGATGCTGCAGGACTACCGGTTCCGCACCATCGTGATGGAGGAGGTCATCGCCTCCGGCGCGGGTTCGCTCGCCGGTGCGTTCGGCATCCAGGACGATCTGGCGGTGCCGTACCTCGTGCACATGGGCACGCAGGAGCAGAAGGAGAAGTGGCTGCCCCGCATGGCCACGGGCGAGGTGCTCGGCGCGCTCGCGATGACCGATCCGGGCGCGGGTTCGGATCTGCGCGGCATCAAGACCAACGCCAAGAAGGTCGACGGGGGATACATCCTCAACGGCGCCAAGACGTTCATCTCGTCCGGCACGACGGCGGACGTCGTGGTGACCTTCGTCAAGACCGGCGAGGGCAACCGGCCCGACGCGTTCAGCCTGCTGCTCGTGGAGAAGGGCATGGAGGGCTTCGACCAGAGCAAGAAGCTCCGCAAGATGGGCTTCCACGGCTGGGATACGGCCGAGCTCAGCTTCACCGACGTGTTCATCCCCGACGAGAACCTCATCAGCGGCAAGGAGGGTCAGGGCTTCATCCAGCTGATGCTGAACCTGCCGCTCGAGCGTCTGTCGATCGGCGTCGCCGCTGCCGCCGCCGCCCAGGCCGCCCTCGACTGGACCGTCGCCTACACGAAGGACCGCGAGGCGTTCGGAGAGCGCATCGCCGACTTCCAGAACACCCGCTTCCGGCTCGCCGACATGTCTGCGACCACCGACGCCATGTGGGCGTACATCGACCGCGCGCTGGTCGCCTATCAGAACAGCACGCTCACCGCTGAGGATGCCGCGAAGGTGAAGTTCTGGGCGACCGAGCGCGAGTGGGAGGTGCTCGACATGGGTGTGCAGCTGCACGGCGGCTACGGCTACATCATGGAGTATCCGATCGCACGGGCCTTCACGGATGCGCGGGTGCACCGCATCTACGGCGGCACGAACGAGATCATGCGCGACCTCGTCGGTCGTCAGATCGTCGGCAAGCGCTGACGCATCGCCGACAGAAGGGCCCCGGATGCCGCATCCGGGGCCCTTTCTGTGTGTCCCCGCTCCGCCCCCGAAGCCGCACCCCGCCCCCCAATCCCCCCAACCGCCCCCCAATCCCCCCAACCGCCCCCCAATCCCCCCAACCGCGTCTTCGCCCCCCACTTTCCCGGGCACAGCTTCGGAGATCGTGGCGCGGCGCGCCGGTATGCAGGGCGCAGCGTCGGCGCGCCGGCCGCGGCATCCGAAGCTGTGCTCGGTGGCGGGCGCAGGGGCGGGAGATGGCCCGGCCGGGCGCAGGGGCGGTGGCGGGAGGGGTAGGGCGGGCAGGGCTGTGGGGCGGCGGTGACAGAGGGCGGGAGGGGCCGGGGGGCGGGGACCGCGACGGATCAGGTCGCGGGTCAGCGGGGCAGACGTCCTCCGACGCCGGCGCGACGGAGCCGGTCGGCGATCAGGATGCCGAGAGCCGTGGCGCCCAGGCAGCTCGCGAACGTCAGTGCGAAGAACGCGATCTGCACCCAGAGCTCGAAGCTGCCCAGGTCGAATGACGCCCATGCGAGCACCGGATACACGATGCTGACGATGACGGCGCCGAGATAGTGCAGCCAGGTGCCCCAGTAGCGCCAGAGGACGAAGAGGAACGGCAGCTCCGTGAAGGCGGCCCACCAGAGGTTGGTGGCGACGCTGCCGAAGCCGTAGCCGGAGAACGGCACGATCACGAGTCCGGCGAGCAGGCCGACCAGCAGCCCGACGAGCGGACGGCGGAGCAGCCGCAGCGCGACGACCGAGGGGAGCAGCCACAGCCCCGCGAGGCCGACGCTGACGAACGGCAGGCCGAGGAAGAGGAACGTCGAGATCCAGTTCGCCGGCGCCAGGAGGGCGCCCCCGGCCACACCGAGCGCGGCACAGGTCAGCAGGATGGCCGTGGGGAAGCGGAAGCGTCCGCGGCCGCCCTCGCTGCGGGGTCGATTCTGCATCGCAGAAGCCTGTTCGGGGTGCGAAACTGACCCCGCACCGGGGGTCGGCTCCGCGTACGGGTTCGAGCCGGCGGCATCCGTCCCGCTCATGCGAGCGGCTCCGCTGCAGCCTCGCGGGCGGTTTTCGACGCGGGGGATGACGCGCCGATCTTCCAGTAGCCGCAGAAGCTGACGGCGTTCTTGTCGACACCGCGCTCGCCGACGAGGTGCTTGCGCACCCCCGCCGCGAGCGACTGCTCGCCGGCGGCATACGCGTGGAAGGGCGCCTCCGGGAGCGCGGTCTCGGCGAGGCGAGCCAGGGCGAGGGTGCCGGGGGCGACGGATTCCGGCCGCACGATCCAGACGACGTCGATGCCGAGCGGATGCAGGAACTCCAGCGCATCCTCGTCGGAGGGGACCTCCACGATCGCCGTTCCGGTCGCATCGGCGGGCAGCGAGGCGCAGATCGAGGCGATCGCGGGCAGCGCCGTCTCGTCGCCGACCAGCACGACGCGGTCGATGCCGCGCTGAGGATTGAAGGTGAGACCCTCGTCGATGATGAGCACGTGCTCGCCCGGGGCGCAGGTCTCGGCCCAGCGTGACGCGGGGCCGGCCGTGCCGTCCGCCGCCGAGCCGTGCAGCACGAAGTCCACGTCGATCTCGGCGCCCGACCCTGCAATGGCCGGCCGGTATGCGCGCACGCTGTAGTTGCGCATGACGGGTCGCTCGCCGTCCGGGATGCGCAGGAACTTCAGATACCCGAACATCTTGTTCGCCTTCGCGGGAACGCGGTCGAGCCCGGCATCCCCTCCGATCGGCAGGAAGAGGCGGAACCACTGGTCGAAGCCCATCGGACGGAACTTCTCGATCTCACCGCCGCCGAGAGTGACCCTCATCCAGTGCTCCGACAGACGTTCGGTCCGGATCACGCTGAGGTGGATGAGCTCGGACGATTCGGGCTTGACCAGTTTGCTGTATGCCATGCGGAGGCCTTTCAGGGCAGCTGCCAGGGGAAGAAGACCGTGAAGATCGCCGCCGAGACGGCGAGACAGCAGACGATGAACACGGTGTCGCGCACGCGGAACGGCACGAGGTGGCGTTCGGTGCGAGTCGGATGGGCGCCGAAGGCGCGGGAGTCCATGGCGAGGGCAACGCGTTCGGCATGGCGGATCGCTCCGGCCAGCAGCGGCACGATGTACCCCCAGCCGCGGGCGATGCGGGCGAACGGCCCGCTGCCGCCGTGATGTCCGCGCACCCGGTGGGCGGCGCGGATGACGGCGAGTTCGTGACCGAAGCGCGGCACGAACCGGAACGCGGCGAGGGCCGTGTAGCCGACGCGGTAGGGCACGCGCAGCTGCTGCACGCTCGCCCGGACGAGGTCGGGCCCCGCGGTCGTGAGGCCGCCGATGAGCGCGAGGGCGATGATCGCGCCGAGGCGCACGGCGGTCGCGAAGCCGATCACGAGGGCGCCCTGGTAGAGGGTCCACGGGCCGAGCTGCAGCACGCCGGCGGTGTCGTCGACGCGGCTCGCGTCGACCCACAGCGAGAATCCGAGACCGATCGCAGCCATGCCCGCGGGCAGTGCGAGGAACAGGAGGGCGGCGGTGCGGAGAGTCAGTCGCGCGCCGACGATGATCACCAGCAGCGCCAGTGCCAGGAACGCTGCGGGCGTGGCGAGGTCGCGCACGAAGATGAGCACGAGCATGGCGGGGGCGACGCCGGCGACCTTCGCCAGAGGGTTGAGCGCATACAGGAACTGGCGTGGCGAAGAGGCGGTGACCGCGGCATACGGATCGAAGGTCTGCGCGCTCATGCGACAGGCCTCCCTGCGGCGGCGAGCACCCGCTGGAGCAGCGGCAGGCGCAGGCCGGCCTCCACGAACGCGCGCTCCTCGCGGAAGAGGACCGCGGTGCGATCGGCCGCGTGGACCCGGCCGTCACGCAGCACGATCGTGTGGGATGCGTGCTCGGCGACGAGCTGCAGGTCGTGCGTGACGATGAGGATCGTGGTGCCCTCGTCCCGCAGACCGTGCAGCAGCGCGAGGAGCTCGGATGCTCTGGCGCGGTCCTGTCCGAAGGTCGGCTCGTCCAGGGCCAGCACTCGCGGCCGCGTGATCAGGGCGGTGCCCACCGACAGTCGGCGCTTCTCGCCGCCGGAGAGCAGGAACGGATGCACGTCGGCCTTGGCCTCGAGTCCGAAGCGGGCGAGCATCGAGTCGACGCGCTCCCGCACCTCGGCATCCGGAGTGCGCCGCAGCCGCAGGCCGTGGGCCAGCTCGTCGAACACCGTGTGCGCGATGAACTGATGCTCGGGATTCTGGAAGACGAAGCCGATGCGGGCGGCGAGCTCGCGCGGCGAGGCGGAGCCCGGGTCCATCCCGTCGACGCTGACCTGGTGCCTGGGCGGCGGCACGACTCCGGCGAGCGACTGCAGAAGCGTGGTCTTCCCTGCGCCGTTGGTGCCGACGATCGCGGTGAGCGTGCCCGGCTCGATGTCGAGGTCGATGCCGTGCAGGATCTCGCTGCGGTGCCGACGGACGGTGAGGCCGCGGGCGCTGATGATGGGTGTCGGAGTGGGAGTGGGAGTGGGAGTGGGAGTGGGAGTGGTCGGCTCCTGCAGGTGGGCGGCCTGCGGAAGGGCGGCCTGCGGACGGTCGGCCTGTGCACGGGCGGCCTGCGGACGGGCAGCCGTGACGGCGGCGGCCAGCTCCTCCGGCGTGAGCGGCAGCACGTCGCGGGGCAGGGTGCCGGCATCCTGCATCCGCAGCGCCGCGAGCGTCGCGGCCGGAAGCCAGACCCCCATCTCGAGCAGCTCCGGCGTGTGCGAGCGGATGACCTCGGACGGCGGTCCGTCGAAGGCGAGCCGACCGGCACGATCGAGCACGATCGTGCGGGTCACGAAACCCATCGCGGCGTCGAGGTTGTGCTCGACCAGCAGGATCGCGCGGTCTCCCGCGCCGACCACGTCGCTCAGCGCGGCGTAGACGTCGTCGATGCCCTGCGGGTCGAGGTTCGCGGTCGGCTCGTCGAGCACGATCAACGGCGACCCCATGGCGAGGGCGCACGCGATCGCGAGTCGCTGTCGTCCGCCGCCGGAGAGTCGATCGGGGTTCTCGTCCCGTCGTTCCCAGAGGCCGACCCGTCGCAGGGACTCCTCGGTTCGCGCCCGCACCTCGTCGAGCGACAGCAGCAGGTTCTCTGGTCCGAACGCGACCTCGTCGTAGACGGTTCCGGTGACGATCTGGGCGTCGGGATCCTGGAACACCATCGCCACCCGCGTGCTCAGGGTCGCCGTGTGGGCGTCGGAGGTGCGCAGCCCGCCGGCCTCGACGGTGCCCGTCATGGTCGCGGGGACGGCGTGCGGGATGAGCCCGTTCAGCGCGAGGGTCAGAGTCGACTTGCCCGATCCGGAGGGGCCGAGCAGGAGCACGACCTCGCCAGGGTGGATGTCGAAGTCGACGTCGCTCGGAGAGGGGTGCACGGCGTCGGCGTGCGTGATCGAGAGGTCACGCACGCGGAGAAGAGGCGCAGATGAGCGCACGGCGGGTCCCCGGTCTCGGCGAAAAGGTACCCCACCAACTTAGCTGAGCCTTACCTGATCTGCACGCGAAGCATCGCGAGCGGATGCCGGGCGTCAGCGCCGTGCGACGCCCGCGCGGCTGAGGGCCGCGCCGACCGCGAGACCCACCGCCGTCCAGGCGATCGGTCCCAGCACCGAGATCACCAGGTACGTGATCTGCGCCCACGGCGGCAGCACGGCCAGGTGCGCGGCGAAGAAGACCACGATCGCCACGACCACGCCGATCACTCCGGCCGAGAGGAAGAAGCGCCAGGCGCCCCAGGCGCGGTAGCGCGTGAGGGCCGCGATGCCCTCCTGGATCGCGCCGAACAGCAGCGCCGTACCGATGAACCGCAGCGACCACGCGGGGTTGAACGCGCTGGAGATGAGGGCGGCGATCACATGCGTGACGAGAGCGACCCACGGCCGACGCAGCACCTCCTGCGCGATGATCCCCGGCAGCACGTGGGATCCCAGCACGAGTCCGTAGAGGAAGGCCGGTCCCGCGAGGACCGGCAGCGTCAGCCAGCCGGCGATCCCGCCCAGGATGCCCGTGGCGACGCCGATCGCGGCACAGACGAGCAGCACTCGAGTCGTCAGAACGGGGGAGGCGGCCACACCTCCAGCCTACTGTCGACCATTGGCGACTCGGCTGGCCGTTCGTCCAGGAATAATCCCCGACTCTGGTGTGGTGACGGAAGGCGGGCGTAGCTTGAACGGCGGTGCGGCAACGCAGTCGTACCGTGATCATCGGGAGAAGCACATGGGTCGAACACCCCTCCGGATGGCAGCGGCCACCACCCTGGCCACGCTGTTCATCGCGTCGACGGCAACCGCAGGCTACGCAGGGACGGAGGAGGTGAACCACCCCACTCCGGTCGAAGGCACGCCAGGGCGCTACATCGTCGTCCTCAAGTCCGACCCTCTCGCCAGCTACACCGGCGACGTCAAGGGTCTGAAGGCCACCAAGCCCGCGGAGGGCGAGCAGCTCGAGACCCAGTCCAAGGACTCCCAGCGATACGTCCAGCACCTCGAGACCGAGCAGAAGACTGTCGCGCAGGAGGCGGGCATCACCCCGGAGACCACGTATCAGGTGGTTCTCAACGGCTTCAGCGCAGAGCTCTCCGGCGAGCAGGTCGACAAGCTCCGCGCCTCGAAGGACGTCTACGGCGTCTATCCCGACTTCGTCCGGCACCCCGACGCCCAGACCTCGACCAGCTTCCTCGGTCTCGGTGACGACAAGAAGGGCCGCGGCGGCGTCTGGCAGCAGACCGGCGGCGTCGAGAAGGCCGGCGAAGGCGTGGTCGTGGGTGTCATCGACACCGGCATCGCCCCCGAGCACCCGTCGTTCGACGGCAAGGACCTCAAGAAGCAGAAGAAGAGCGACAAGCGCCACAAGGGCACCCAGCCCTACACGGACGGCAGCTACGTGTACTTCGACAAGTCCGACGGCGGCCAGTTCCGCGGGGCGATGGTCGAGGCGCAGGAGTGGGACAAGAGCGACTACTCGACGAAGCTGATCGGCGGGCAGTACTTCTCCGCCGGTGCTGCGGCGGCAGGCTTCGACTTCCAGTACGACTACCTCTCGCCGCGTGACGGCGACGGCCACGGCTCGCACACCGCGAGTACCGCTGCCGGCAACTTCGGCGTCAAGGCGTCGATCGAGACCGTCGACTTCGGCAAGGTGTCCGGCGTCGCGCCCGGCGCCAAGGTCGCGGCCTACAAGGCCTGCTACGTCGGACCGGACGAGGCCGTCACCACCGATGACATCTGCGCGGGCAGCGACCTGATCGCCGCGATCGACCAGGCCGTCGCCGACGGCGTCGACGTGATCAACTATTCGATCGGCGGCGGAGCGGCATCCACCGTCCTCGCCCCCGAGGACATCGCGTTCTTCAACGCCGCAGCGGCGGGGGTCTTCGTCGCGACCAGCGCGGGCAACGACGGGCCCGACTCCGTCACCGCCGACCACGCTTCGCCGTGGTACACGACGGTCGCAGCATCCACCATCCCGACCTGGGAAGGCACGGTGCAGTTCCCCGGCTTCGCGCAGGCCGGTGCATCGGTGAGCGTGCCGTTCGGCACGACCGTGACCGGCCCCTCGATCTACGCGGGAGACGCCCCGGCCGCAGGGAAGGCCGCGGCCGACGCGGCCGTCTGCCTGCCCGGCTCGTTGGATGCGGCGAAGGTGGCCGGCCACATCGTGGTCTGCGACCGCGGCAACAACGCCAGGGCCGAGAAGTCCCAGGTCGTGAAGGATGCCGGCGGCAAGGGCATGGTCCTCGTGAACGTGCCGGGCGCTGCCGACTCGCTCGACAACGACTTCCACGCCGTTCCGACCGTGCACCTCGCCTCCGCGCACCGCGCGGCCGTGCTGGCGTACGTGCAGGGCGGCACGGACCGTTCGATCTCGCTGGTGGGCAAGAACACCACCGGAGTGGTCACGCCGGTTCCTCAGATCGCGGGCTTCTCGAGCCGAGGACCGATGCTGGCCGACGGCAGCGACATCATGAAGCCCGACATCGCGGCTCCGGGTGTGGCGATCCTCGCGGCGACGCAGAACGCGCCGGGTGAGAAGCCGACCTTCGGCATCCTGTCGGGCACCTCGATGGCCTCTCCGCACATCGCGGGTCTCGCGGCTCTGTACCTCGGCGAGCGGCCGAACGCCAAGCCCGCCGAGATCAAGTCCGCGATGATGACCACGGCATACGACACGGTCAACCCGGACGGCTCGAAGAACAAGGATCCGTTCCAGCAGGGCGCGGGTCAGGTCGACCCGAAGCGGATGTTCAACCCGGGTCTGCTCTATCTGAACGACGTGCCCGACTGGGTGGCGTTCCTCGAGGGCAAGGGTCTGGCCGACTACCCCGGCGAGCCGATCGACGGCAGTGATCTGAACGTCGCCTCGTTCTCGATCGGGTCGCTCGCGAGCGCCCAGACCGTCACCCGCACCGTGACGGCGACCGAGAAGGGCACCTTCACGGCATCCGTGGATCTGCCCGGTGTCAAGGTCACGGTGAAGCCGTCGACCCTGAAGTTCACCAAGCCCGGTCAGAAGGCGACGTACACCGTCACCTTCGACAACCAGAGCGCTCCGGTCGAGCAGTGGGCGACGGGATCGCTGACCTGGAAGAGCAAGAGCAACGCGGTGCGCTCGCCGATCGCGGTGTTCCCGGTCACGGCGGATGCTCCGGCCGAGGTCTCGGGCACCGGCGTCGACGGGTCGACCACCGTCGACCTGACCCCGGGAGTCGACGGCGACCTCGCCCTCGGTCTCTCCGGTCTCACGCCGTTCACGCTGCTGGAGGACCCGGACGGCCGGGTCGCCGGACACTCGGGCGACGAGGCGTCGGGAGAAGAGAACAAGGACGTGTCGTGGATCGTGGACGTGCCGGAGGGCAGCACCCTCTCGCGCTTCGACCTCGATTCGTCGGATGACACCGGAAGCGACCTCGACCTCACGGTCTACCGGGTCGTGAGCCCCGACGACCTGCGCTACTACGAGCGCTGGCAGTCGGCGACGGGGTCGGCCGATGAGCGGGTGACGCTGCCCGCACCCACGGCCGGCACCTACCTGGTCGTGGCCAACGTGTACTCGACGACCGCTCCGATGACGTGGGACATGACCTACGCCAACGTCCAGCCTGACGGAGAGGGCGCGTTCACCGCGAACCCGAACCCGATCCCCGCCGTCCGCGGGCAGGCGACGAGCTACGAGCTCAGCTGGACCGGCCTGACCGCCGGCACCCGCTACCTCGGGCTCGTTCAGTACGGCGAGTCGGACGTGCGCACGGTCGTCACGGTCGACGCGCAGTAGCATCCGGTCAGCGGCGCCCCGTGCTCTTCGGAGCGCGGGGCGCCGCTGCGTGCGGTCAGATCCTGCGGCCCCGCGGCATCAGCCGTACGTCGGGCAGGGGCGGTGCGGGGATGCGCACGTCGTGCCCCTCGACGACGCCGAAGCGGTCGGCGGCCGCCTCCCAATCGGTGCGCGCCTCGACGACCTCTTCGTGGGTGCGTCCGGCGAAGTTCCACCACATCACGATCTCGTCCTCGAAGGGCTCGCCGCCGACGAGGAAGAGGAGAGCACCCTCCGTGCTCGAGACCTCGACGGCCTCCCGCGAGTCGCCGAGGTAGAGCATGTCGTTCCGCGCGAGCTCATGCGTCGACACGATCGCGTCGCCCTCGACGAGCATCAGCGCGTGCTCCCAGTCCGCTCGCAGCGGGAGGCGCACGCGGGCGCCGGCGGGGACCGTGATCTCGGCACCGACGATGGGCGTGTGCACGGTCGCGGGCGAGGTCACGCCGGCGAACTCGCCGAGCACGACGGTGGCAGTGGCATCCGGTCCGTCCTCGGCGCTGAGGGTGACCGCGGGCAGGTCCGTGTGGCGTTCGAAGCCGCCGTCTCCGTGCCTCGCACCCTCGGGCAGCACCACCCAGAGCTGCAGGGCGTCGAGCGGCACGGGGCCCTCGCCGATCGAGTACTCGGAGTGCGAGATGCCGTTGCCGGCCGTCATCAGGTTCAACTGGCCGCGCCGCAGGTCGGCGTCGCTGCCGAGCGAGTCGCGGTGTCGGATCTCGCCGATCAGCGGCCAGGTCACCGTCTGCAGTCCGATGTGCGGATGCGGTTCGACGCGCATGCGGGTGTCGGCGGGACCGAAGCGGTCGAGGAAGCACCAGGCGCCGATCGTGGGGAGGTTGCGGTGCGGCAGCACGCGCAGCACGCTCATGCCGCGCACGCCGCCGAGGGGCACCTCGCGCGGCTCGAGGACGATGCGGCGTTCGCCGATCCGCACTGCGCTCTCGCCGGCGACATCTGACGTGCTCGCGATCTCCGTCATCCGATTCTCCCTCGCTCAGGTGCGTCGGCACCCCGGCTGTCGAGCGGACTCGTAGGCTCGGCGGATGATCGCTCGACGCACTCCCATTATCCTGCTCGCCCTCGGTGCATCGGCCGTCATGCTGTCCGGATGCGCCTCCGGCGGTGACGCGGACTTCTGCGGCCCGCTCTTCGACGACACCCAGACGGCGGCGACGGCCTTCTCGCCGCTGATCGCGGGGATGAACACGGAGGGCGACGTCCAGGCCCGCCTCGCACTCGTCGAGGAGCTCGAGCCGCCGACGCCTGAGCTCGCCGACGACCTGAAGGCGTGGGAGGGGTATCTGACGGTCGCCGTCGACGCGATCGGCGACGATCCGACGGCCCTCATGACCGCCTACGACGACGACGTCAAGGCGTCGGGCGAGGCGCTGTTCGAGTACTACACCGGCACCTGCCTGCAGTAGGCCGGCTGAGCCGGATCAGATCGCGGATCACGCTTCCGCGGGTGCCGTGCCAGGACGCTTCGGCCAGCGGATCTCCGCGCCGGGGATCTCGTGCGTGGTGAGGTACTTGGCGATGTACGGGCACAGCGGCACGATCGCCTCGCCGGATGCCGTGGCATCGGTGAGCGCTCGTTCGGCCAGGAGGCCGGCGAGTCCCTGGCCCTGGAACGCGGGATCGATCTCGGTGTGCACGAAGCGGATGGCACCGGGGCGCAGGTCGAACTCGGCGAAGCCCGCGAGCGTCTCGCCGGAGCGGATCTCGTAGCGGGAGGCGGCGTCGTCGCGGGTGACGGTGATGTCGGTCATCGGGGCTCCTTCGGGCGTCTGCCACCAACCTACGCCCGTGGAGACGGCGCGGGGTCGACGCGAAGCAGCCGACGTCGGCGGGGGTCGTTACGCTGGAGGAATGCCGCAGACCCCCCGTGACCCGTACGAGGATCTGCCGTACGCGGACGAACCGTGGGACGAGGGAGGGTGGGAGCCCTCCGAGCCGCCGGAGCCGATGGATTGGGAACCGCAGGGCGCCGGTTACGAGCCGCCGCTCGACTGGGGCCAGGGCCCCGTGACGCCGGTCACCACCGCTGCCGGTCGGTCTGCCACCGTCGGTCGCAGCACCGTCGGTCGTACTGCACCGACGGCGCCGTCATCCACGCCCGCCGTCAGGCGAGCAGCCCCGAGTCGGTATCCGACCGCGGCCGAGGCGCTGCACACGGTCTTCGGGTACGACGAGTTCCGCGGTGACCAGGCCGCGATCGTCGAGCACGTCATCGGCGGCGGCGATGCGGTCGTGCTGATGCCCACCGGCGGCGGCAAGAGCGTGACGTACCAGGTCCCGGCACTCGTGCGCGAGGGGACCGGTCTCGTGATCAGCCCGCTGATCGCTCTCATGCACGACCAGGTCGACGCGCTGCGTGCGAACGGCGTGAACGCGGCATATCTGAATTCGACGCAGGCGATCGACGAGCGCCGCGAGGTCGAGCGCGCGTATGTCGCCGGCGAGCTCGACCTCATCTACGTCGCCCCGGAGCGTCTCTCCTCGCCCCAGACGACCGCGCTGCTGCAGCGCGGGACGCTCAGCGTCATCGCGATCGACGAGGCGCACTGCGTGTCGCAGTGGGGCCACGACTTCCGGCCCGACTACCTCGCCCTGGGCGATCTCGGCGAGCGGTTCCCCGGCGTCCCGCGCATGGCGCTCACGGCGACGGCGACGCGCGCGACCCACCAGGAGCTGACCGAGCGGCTGCGCCTCGACGGCACCGACGGACGGGCGAGGGCCGAGCACTACGTCGCGAGTTTCGACCGGCCCAACATCCAGTACCGGATCGTGCCCAAGGTCGACCCGCGCAAGCAGCTGGTCTCCTTCATCCGCGCGCAGCCGGAGGGGTCGGTGGGCATCGTCTACGCCCTGAGTCGCAAGTCCGTCGAGCAGACCGCGACGTATCTGGCCGCCCAGGGTTTCGACGCCCTGCCGTACCACGCGGGCCTGCCCGCCGAGGTGCGAGCGGCCAACCAGTCGCGGTTCCTGCGCGAAGACGGCGTCGTGATGGTCGCCACGATCGCCTTCGGCATGGGCATCGACAAGCCGGACGTGCGCTTCGTCGCGCACATCGACCTTCCCAAGTCCGTCGAGGGCTACTACCAGGAGACCGGTCGCGCGGGCCGTGACGGCGAGCCGTCGATCGCCTGGATGGCGTACGGCCTGGGTGACGTGGTGCAGCAGCGCCGCATGATCGACCAGAGTCCCGGCGATCGCACGTTCAAGATGCGGATGGGCCAGCACCTCGATGCGATGCTCGCGCTGTGCGAGACTGTCGAGTGCCGCCGGCAGAACCTCCTCGGCTACTTCGGTCAGGAGTCGCAGCCGTGCGGCAACTGCGACACCTGCCTCGAGGAGACGGCGACGTTCGACGGGCTGGTCCCCGCGCAGAAGCTCCTCTCGACGATCGTGCGCCTCAAGCGGGAGCGCAATCAGTCGTTCGGCGCAGGTCATCTGATCGACATCCTGCGCGGAGCCTCGACCGAGCGCATCCGGCAGCAGGGTCACGAGAAGCTCGCGACGTACGGCATCGGCGCCGACCTGTCGGATCAGGACTGGCGCAGCGTCGTCCGGCAGCTCCTCGCACGGGGCATCCTCGCCGCCCAGGGCGACTACGGCACCCTCGCTCCCGGCGAGCAGGCTGCCGGGGTGCTCAAGGGCGAGACGCCGGTGCCCCTGCGCAAGGACACGATCGGGCGCCCCGCATCCACTCCTCGAGCCCGCAAGGCGAGTGCGGCGGATGCTCTGGATCAGGCCGACCGTGGACTGTTCGAGGCGCTGCGCGCCTGGCGCGCCGAAACCGCTCGCGAGCAGGGGGTGCCCGCGTACATCGTCTTCGGAGATGCCACCTTGCGCGCACTCGCCGAGCATCGCCCCGCGTCGCTGGCCGACCTCGACGGCATCACCGGCATCGGCGCCAAGAAGCGCGACGCCTACGGCGAGGGAGTGCTCGCGGTCATCGCCGCAGCCTGAGCAGCAGCTCCGCGGCGCTCCACGCGCTCGGCGCCGCGGGGTTCAACGCCGGGGGAGCACGTCGTCCAGATGGGCGCGCAGGAGTGCCGCGACGTCGACCGCTTCCCGGTCGTACAGCCACTGGTACTGCAGACCGTCCCAGAGCGCGACCAGCCAGATCGCCTCGTGCTCCGGGTCGCGGTGCGCGGGCAGGTCGCCGTCGCTCTGCGCGAGACGGAAGAGCTCGGTGAAGTAGTCGACCGCCTCGGCGAACCGCGTCGCGAAGTACTCGTGCGCCGGATGCGCAGCGGGCACTGCCTCGCACGACAGCACGGCGTACACCTCGATCAGCCCCGGCTCGTCGAGCGCGCTCACTCTGGCGCCATCGGGGATGCCGCGCAGCGCGTCGCCGGCCCGCTCGGCCAGCACGACCTCGGTGCGCGCCCTGATCGCCCGGTCGCGCTCGGACAGGACCGCGCTCAGCAGCAGCTCCTTCGACGGGTAGTGGTGCAGCAGCGTGGATTTGGAGACGCCGACGGCCTCCGCGATGTCCCGCAGGCTCGTGTCCCCGTATCCGTCCTTCGAGAAGAGTCGCGTCGCGTCCGTGAGGATCTGCGTGCGCCGTCGACGGCCCACCTCATACCCCGCCTCCGGGTCGGCATCCTGGTCGCCGCCGAAGAGTGGAGGCAGCGGGCCGGCGGCGACGTCGGAGGGGTTGGGCTCGTCGGCCTCCCGCCACCCGTAGGGCAGTGCCCAGAGCGCCTCGCGCTCCTCGAGCATCTGGACGACGTCGACGCGATCCGGCAGATATTGCGAGATCAGCTGCAGGCCGTCCCAGCCCGCCATGTGGCGGGTGGTCTCATCGGCGACATCACGGTCGGCGTCGACGGTGCCGTGCAGCGCCGCGTCTTCCAGCACCTCGGAACTGAGCTCCCGCAACCGGGCATAGCGCTCCCGCATCCGCTCGTGCGCGGGATGCTCGGGCGCGGAGGCCTCGCCGGTCAATGCGGCGAACAGCTCGAGGTAGCCCGGGGTGCGGGCGTTGCGTCTGGCGACCTCGGCGAAGATCAGCTCACCCGAACCGGATGCGGCGGCGATCAGGTCGAAGGCCCGCTCGTTCTCGGCCTCGAACCCGGCGACGACCTCGGCGAGCAGGTCGTCCTTCGAGGCGAAGTGCCCGAGGAGTCCGGGGTGGCTGACCGATGCGGCCGTCGCGATGTCGCGGAGAGACGTCGCACGATAGCCGTCGGAGACGAACAGGTCGCGGGCGGCATCGACGATCCGCTGCCTCGTCGCCGCAGCGCGGGTCCGCCGTGAGCCCGCCGTGGTCACCGTCGTCATCGCTGCCCCCTTCCCCTCTCATTCTCTCTCATTACCGATCGGTAGACATTCACTTACCAAGCGGTCGATATTCCGGTATTGTCATCCTCACGCCCGTCGCAGACGACCGGCGCACCTTGCCCGAAAGGATTCCCCCGTGACAGAGCTGTCATCGGCCGCCGCTGCGGCTGCCGTCGGTACCACCGGCTTCAAAGCGCCCGGCACCACCCCGTTGAGGACGCCCCGCGGTTACACGCCCGGCCTTGCCGCCGTGAACTTCGGCGTCTACCTCGCGCTGCTCACCCCGGTGATGGTGTCGATGGCGTTCAAGATCCAGCGCCTCGACCCCACCAACACCGAGGCCAGCCTCGGGCTCGTGATGGGGGTCGGAGCGGCATTCGCGCTCGTCGCCAACCCGCTCGTCGGTCGTCTCTCCGACCGCACGACATCGCGCTGGGGCATGCGCCGCCCGTGGATCCTCGGCGGGGCCATCGTCGGCCTCGGCGGCTTCGTGATCATCGGTGCCGCGACCTCCGTGCTCGTCGTGCTGCTGGCCTGGTGCCTCGTGCAGGCAGCCATGAACGCGGTGCTCGCCGCCGCCAATGCGACGCTGCCCGACCAGGTGCCGGTGACCAGCCGCGGCAAGGTCTCCGGTGTCGTCGGCATCACGACCCCGATCGGCATCCTCGCCGGCAGCTTCATCGTCAACTTCCTGCCCGGCGACTTCGAGCGGTTCGTGGTCCCGGGCGTGATCGCGCTGATCCTCGTGATCGTCTTCGTGCTGACGCTCAAGGATCGGCGCCTCACCGAGAAGCCCGCGACCCGCTTCACGGTGGGCACCTTCTTCGGATCCTTCGTCTTCAACCCCCGCAAGCACCCCGACTTCGGCTGGACGTGGCTGACGAAGTTCTTCGTGATGTTCGGCTACGCCGGGATCGCCACCTTCCTGCCGCTGTATCTCGTGACGCGGTTCGAGCTCGACGAGCAGGGCGCTGTCGGCACGATCCTCGTCGCCAACCTCGCCTCGATGGCGGCGATGGCGATCTCCGCTCCGCTCGGCGGATTCCTCTCCGACCGGATCGGCAAGCGTCGGCCGTTCGTCGCGATCGCCGGACTCATCATGGTCGTCGGTCTCGTGATCCTCGCGGTGGCGCCGAGCATCCCGATCGTGATCGTCGCGCAGGCGATCATCGGACTCGGCGCCGGCTCCTTCCTCTCCGTCGACCTGGCGCTCGCGACCGAGGTGCTGCCGAACCCGGACGATGTGGCGAAGGACCTCGGCGTGCTGAACATCGCCAACGCCCTGCCGCAGTCGATCGCCCCCGCGATCGCACCGGGCATCATCGCGCTGGGGGCGGCCACGCCGCTCGGCGGATACACCACCTGGTACCTCTTCGGCGCCCTCGTCGCGCTCGCCGGCGCCGTGCTCGTCTACCGCATCAAGGGAGTCAAGTGACCATGACCGACGTGACGACTGCACGCCCCTGGCTCGACGCGAGCCTTCCGGTGGACGACCGCGTCCAGCTCCTCCTCGACGAGATGACCGTCGAGGAGAAGGCCGGGCTCTTCTTCCACACCATGATCGCGATCGGCGACCTCGACGAGGCCAACCCGATCTTCGGTACCCCGAGTGCCCGGGAGTTCATCGACGTCAAGCAGATGACGCACTTCAACCTGCTGGGGGCAGCGCCCACAGGGCGTGAGATCGCGGCCTGGCAGAACGAACTCCAGCGTCTCGCGGCCTCCACGCGTCTCGGGATCCCGGTGACTTTGTCGACCGATCCTCGGCACTCGTTCAGCGAGAACCCGGGAGCGTCGATCCTCGCCGGCCCGTTCTCGCAGTGGCCCGAGACGCTGGGCCTTGCGGCCACTCGCGACCCCGAGCTCGTCGAGCGCTTCGCCGATATAGCTCGACAGGAATACACCGCAGTGGGGCTTCGCGTCGCCCTGCATCCGCAGGTCGACCTCGCCTCCGAACCGCGCTGGGCCCGACAGACGGCCACCTTCGGGGAGGATGCCGAACTGGCGGGTATTCTCGGAGCGGCATACATCCGCGGCTTCCAGGGAGCCTCCTTCGGCCAGGGCTCGGTCTCGACAATGACGAAGCACTTCCCCGGCGGAGGTCCGCAGAAGGACGGCGAGGATCCGCACTTCCCGTACGGCCGGGAGCAGGTCTACCCGGGCGGCGCCTTCGAGCTGCACCTGAAGCCGTTCCAGGATGCTCTGGCCGCGGGCACCCGCCAGATGATGCCGTACTACGGCATGCCCGTCGGCACCGAGTACGAGGAGGTCGGCTTCGGCTTCAACAGGTCGGTCATCACCGGGCTCCTCCGAGAGCGATTCGGCTTCGACGGCCTGGTCTGCACCGACTGGGGGCTGATCAACGACGCCGAGATCTTCGGGCAGCCGTTCCCCGCCCGCGCCTGGGGGGTCGAGCACCTCTCGCCCCGGGAGCGGATGATCAAGGTGCTCGACGCCGGCGCCGACCAGTTCGGGGGTGAGGACTGCCCCGAGCTGCTGGTCGAACTCGTCGCGGACGGCTCGATCTCCGAGCACCGCCTCGACGTCTCGGCGCGGCGCATCCTTCGGGAGAAGTTCGAGCTCGGCCTCTTCGAGAATCCGTTCGTCGACGAGGACGCCGCCGACGAGATCGTCGGGCGAGCCGACTTCCGCGCAGCGGGGGAGGCGGCGCAGCGCGCCTCCATCACGGTGCTCACGAACACGGGCGCCCTGCCGTTCACGGTCGGCCTCAAGCTCTACGTCGAGGGCATCGACCCCGAGGTCGCGACGTCATACGGCGAGGTCGTGGAGGATCCTCGCGACGCGGACCTCGCCGTCATCCGCCTCCAGGCGCCGTTCGAGCAGCGCGACACCACCTTCGAGAACTTCTTCCACGCGGGATCGCTCGACTTCGCGGACGAGGTCGTCGATCACGTCCGCGAGCTCGCAGCGGTGGTGCCGACGGTGGTGGACGTGCTGGCCGACCGCCCGCCGATCCTGCAGCCGATCACGGACCTCGCCTCGGCGGTCACAGTGAACTGGGGAGTGTCCGGAGCGGCGCTGCTCGATGTGCTGAGTGGCGTCGTCAGCGCCGAGGGGCGGCTCCCGTTCGACCTCCCGAGGTCGATGCGAGCCGTCGTGGACTCCCGCCCCGATGTGCCGTTCGACACCGAGGACCCGCTCTTCCGCTTCGGGCACGGGCTCTCGCTGTAACCCTCTCCGACGACTTCGATCTCGGTCCCTCGAACCGCCCCGCAGGATCGCTCCTGCGGGGCGGTTCTGCGTGCCGACGGCGTGTGCTTTCGTCCTGCCGATGCGGTCATCGCCCCACGTCCTGTCGGCAGGCCGCGTATCCTCGCGGCTATTTGTCTCATCGTGTGACAGATCCTGAAAGATCTCTGGACGATTGCTGGACTTAACCTGCACGTCCCGGCAATACTGTCTGCACATGCGCTCGGTCGACTCGTGTCGACGCCTGGGGAGGGCCTTGTGACGCGGAACATCTGCATCACGGGAGAGGCGAATGGAATTTCTGAGGGGGAAGACTCTGCGGCGACGCCGAGTCATCGGAGGAGGGCTCGCGGGCGGCACCGCCGCAGCGGTCATCCTCGCCAGTGCACTGGTGCCGACAGCGGCGAACGCGCTCGATGCCGCAGAGCCGACCGATCCGTCGGTCGCGCAGGGGCAGATCATCCAACTGCCGGCCGATCTGCTCGGCGGGCTCGACATCGCGGCACTCGGGCACACGCTCACCAGCAATCCCGCAGCGGCAGGCCCCGAGCTCGGCGGCCTCGACCTCGACCTGCTCGAGGCGCTCAACATCGACGTCGGAACCCTGAACATCGCACTGCTGACCGACGGCACCACGCCGGGACTCCTGCAGCTCGGTGACCTGGGCGCCGCGCAGAGCTTCAGCTCCTCACCCACTCAGACGCAGTCGATCGCGTCCTCCGGCACGATCACCTCGGGCGGCGCCATCGACGCCGGAGCGATCGACGGGAGCGTGAACCCCGGCACTCTCGAGCTCACGGACCTCTTCGACCAGCTGGCTGTCGCCGGCCTCACCGACGCGGTCCTCGACGAGGCCTCCGTGGGCATCGGCGCGCTCGCCTCTCGCGCCGAGTCGACGACGGACACCGTCTCGTCCGAATACCGCATCGCGGACCTCGGTCTCGACCTGCACAGCAACCTGGTCGGCGGTCTGTCGACGACGCTCGCCTCGGCGATCCAGGGCACGGTCACCCCGGTCAGCGATCTCGCCGGCCCCGGTGGCGCGCTCACCGGGCTCGTCACCACTCTCGTCGACACGATCAACGCGATCCCCGATGTGCCGCTCGTCGCGGCCTTCGAAGCGACCGGCGGCACGGTCGCCATCGCCGGCCTCGACACCGTCGGCCAGACGGTCGCCGACGAGGTGCTGCTCGAGCCGCTCGAGAACACCACCGGCTCGGTCCTCGTCGACCTGAGCGACGGCACCATCACGGTCGACCTCGCCCAGATCCTCGTCGAGACCGGAGCGGGCGCGGACCTCAACTCGATGCCGGCGAACACGGCCGTGCTCTCCGCCACCACGATCGCCGCCATCCAACAGGGCATCACCTCCGCGCTGACCGGCACGCACCCCGAGAGCCTCAACGGCAAGGTCTCCTCGATCCTCGAGACCACGCTCGACTCACTCGTCGCGACGCTCACGATCGGCGTCGACCTCACCAACCCGCTCACGGGGATCGACCTCGTCTCGGGTGACGTGACCGTGGTCGGGTCGCTCGCGCAGTTCGCGGGCACCGCCACCCCGGCACCGGTGGTCGACACCGACATCTCGCTCGCCGGACTCAACATCGGCGCGCTGCTCAACCCGGTGGTCGGCGCCGTCACGACGGCGATCGCCGGAACGACGGGTCCCCTCGTCGGAACGGCGCTCACGAGCGTCATCCCGCTCGTGCAGCCGGCTCTCGCCGCGCTCACCGGTCCGGTGCTGTCGACCCTCGACCCGGTGCTGCAGGGAGTGCTCTCGGGAGTCGCGACCATCACGATCAACGAGCAGTCGACCCCGGGCGACATCCCCGGTGACAGCTTCACGGTCCGTGCGCTCGGAATCGACCTGCTTCCCGCGGTCGGCGGCGGGGTGGAGCTCGATCTCGCCTCGTCCACCGTGAAGTCGGCGGTGGCGGCCGTGGCGGCGATCGACGCGGCAGACACCGTGCAGGCGGGAACGAACCTTCCCGTCACCGGCTCCGGCTGGCCGGCGAACACCGACATCTCGGTCGGCCTGACCGCTCCCGGCGGAGGGATCGCGAACGACCCCGTCACGGTCACGACCGACGGGTCGGGTGCATTCACCCTCAGCTACTTCATCCCCGTGGCGACTCCGGCAGGCGCCGGGTACACGGTGACGGCGACGGACGGCACGAGCACGGCCACCGACACGACCGAGGTCACGGCGGCTCCCGTCGCGACCGTCGACGCGGCGGCGACCGTCCAGGCCGGCACCGACCTCGCGGTCTCCGGCACGGATTGGCCGGCGAACACCGAGATCTCCGTCCAGCTGACCGCACCGGGGGGCGCGGACGTGGGCGGTCCTGAGACGGTGACGACCGACGGCTCGGGCGGCTTCACGCTGGCCTACCCGGTCCCGGCATCCGCCGAGCCGGGTACCGGGTACACGGTGACGGCGACAGCCGGAGCGATCACCGACACCGACACGACCGAGGTGACGGCCGCTGCGGCCGTCGACGCGGCCGACACGGTGCAGGCGGGTACCGATCTTCCGATCACGGGCACCGGGTGGCCGGCGAACACCGAGGTGTCGGTGCAGCTGACCGCTCCCGGCGGCGCGGCGGTCGGCGGTCCTGAGACGGTGACGACCGACGGCTCCGGCGGATTCACGCTGGACTACCCGGTCCCCGCTTCGGCCGAGCCGGGCGCGGGCTACACCGTCACGGCGACGGTGGGAGGCCAGACCGCCACCGACACGACCGAGGTGACGGCCGCCGCGACCATCGACGCGGCAGCCACCGTCGAAGCCGGCACCGACCTCGCCGTCACCGGCGCGAACTGGCCGGCGAACACCGAGATCACCGTGCAGCTGACGGCGCCGGGAGGCGCGAACATCGGCGGACCCGAGACGGTCACGACCGGTGGGCTCGGCGGATTCACGCTCGACTACCCGGTCCCGGCCGGCACCCCGGCAGGGACGGGCTACACCGTCACGGCGACCGTGGGAACGCAGACGGCGACGGACACGACGGAGGTGACTGCGGCGCCCGTCGTCGTGGATGCCGCAGCGCAGGTCCCGGCCGGAAGCAACCTGGCCGTCACCGGTTCCGGCTGGCCCGTGAGCTCCTCGGTGTCGCTGCAGCTGACCGCCCCGGGTGGCGGGGCAGATGTCGGCGGCCCGGTGACCGCGACCACGGACGAGTTCGGCGCGTTCACGGCCAACTACCCGGTGCCGTCGGGGACCACCCCCGGAACGGGGTACACGCTGACCGCGACCTCGGGTGCGTTCACCGACACGGACACCACCGAGGTGACCGCCGGCGATCCGGGCGACGTCAACACGAACGCGGCGGCCTCGGCATCCGCTTCTGCAGACGCGACGGCAGACGGCGACCCGTCGGCACAGGCGGCAGCGGAGGCGGCGGCGCTCGCCGACGCGACCTCTGCGGCCTCGGCGGCGGCCACGGCCGACGCCACCTCGGCGGCGGAATCCGCAGCGACGACCGATGCGTCGGCCGCGGCGACGACCGATGTCACCTCGACGGCCAACGCCTCGGCGGCGGTCGCGGCGCAGGCGGCAGCACAGGCCGACGCCTCGGATGACGTGAACGCCGACGCGTCGACGGCGGCGGAGTCCAACTCCGCAGCCTCCTCCGAGTCGGCGGCCACCACGGATTCGTCGACGGATGCGTCGTCCGAAGCCTCGGCCAACACGAACGCGGCGGCCTCGGCATCCGCATCGGCCAACGCCGACGCCACCACCGCGGCGATCGCAGAGGCATCCGCGCAGGCGGCGGCCTTCGCCGACGCGACCGCGGAAGGATCGGCAGCAGCCGACCCGGCAGCGGAGGCGGCAGCGGAATCGGCGGCCACGGCGACCTCGTCGACGGCGGCCACGGCCGATGCCACGTCGGAGGCGAACGCCGGCGCGGCGATCGCGGCACAGGCCGCGGCACTCGCCGATGCGACGACGGACACCGCGGCCGAGTCCTCGGCGACGTCGGACGCCTCGACGAGCGCGGCATCGAACGCGAGTGCGGCGGCCATCGCCGACGCCTCGACCGATGCCTCCGCTGATGCCGTCGCCGCGGCGGACGCCTCGGCGGAGGTCAACACCAACGCCTCCGCCTCGGCGGCGGCATCGGCGCAGGCCGACGACGACAGCAACGCCTCGGTGGAGGCTGCGGCAGTCGCGGCGGCACTGGCGGATGCGACCAGCACGGCGTCGGCGGCAGCAGATGTCTCGGCGGACGCCGCGGCCTCGGCCGCAGCCACGGATGACGCGTCGACGGATGCCTCGACCACGGCCACGACGGATGCGAACGCCTCCTCCGCGGCCGCAGCACAGGCGGCCGCTCAGAACGATGCGACCTCCACCAGTGCGGCGGACACCTCGGCCTCGGCCGATGCCGACCCGAACGCCTCGGCGGCTGCGGCGGCCAACGCGTCGTCGTCGGCGACCGCATCCGCCTCCGCTGCGGCCGATGCGTCGGCGGAGGCCACGGCAGAGGCGTCGGCGGAAGCGGATGCGGCGGCCGACCCGAGCGGGGACATCGCGATCACCATCAAGGTGCCCGTGCTCGAGCGCGGCGAGCGCCAGACCGCAGTCGGCACCGGGTTCCTGCCCGGTGAGTCCGTCAGCGGGGTGATGTCGTCCGAGCCGATCGCGCTCGGCACGCAGGTCGCCGATGAGGACGGCACGGTGACCTTCACCTGGACGATTCCCGCTGACACCGATCTCGGAACCCACACCGTGACGCTGACCGGAGTGACGTCCGGCAGCGTGGCGGCCACGTTCCAGGTCGTCGCCACAGGACTCGCCACGACCGGTGGTGACGTCCAGACCGGATGGCTCGCGCTGGCGGCGCTGCTGCTGACGCTGGGTCTCGGGGTCACGAGGTTCGCGAGGTCGCGACGCCCGATGGTCCAGACGGAGTAGATGGCAGTGCAGGTGCGCTGAGAGGTCGGGGCCGCCACAGCGGCGGCCCCGGCCGACGGCCGCGAGAGGGATGTGGATGGGCACGATGAGCAGGACCTCGCCGAACCAGGAGCACGCAGACGCCGCCGATGCGGCGGTCGCTGTGCGGCCCCGACCGACCTGGTGGGTGAAGCTCATCGCCTTCGCCGCCTGTCTGCTCACGCTCTGGCACGTGGGGGCATCCTTCCTGTGGATCGCTCCGTACTCGGCGTTGCGTGAGATCCCCACCCAGCAGGTGCTCGCGAGCTACATGCTTCCGATGTTCGGTCAGTCGTGGAGCGTCTTCGCGCCGGAGCCGATCAACGGCGACTACCACTTCAACGTCCGTGCCGTCATCGAGAAGGACGGCGAGGAGATCGAGACCGGCTGGGTCAGCGCGACCGACGTCGAGCTGTCGATGATCAGGTACAACCTGTTCCCGCCCCGCGCCGGCATCCAGTCCAGCGAGGTGGCGAGCGGTCAGATGAACGCATACAACAAGCTGAACGCCGACCAGAAGGCGGTCGTCGGGCTGGACTTCGACGAGGGCGAGTGGGAGGACTGGATGGTCCGCTCCTTCGACGAGCTCGAGGGGGACAATCCGTCGACCGAGGCGTACATGGCCGAGGAGCACCTCTCCACGGCGTACGCCACGCAGGTCGCGTATGCGATCTGGGGAGCGGATGCCGTGGTCAAGGTGCAGTACCGGGTCAGTCGGCAGAACGTGGTGCCGTACGCCGACCGCAACGATCCGAGCGCGCAGCGCCCCGATCCCACCTTCTCGACGACGGGGTGGCGCCTCCCTATAGAAGAGGAAGGGCAGAGCCGCGAGAACTTCGCGGACACCTTCCGCGCGCAGTTCGAGAGGATCCAGCCGTGAGCGCGCCCACCAGGACGGTGCCCCGGAAGCCCGCTCGCACCGCTCCGGCCTCCGCTCCCGACACTCCGGTGACGACCCCGGACTCTCCGTCCGCCCCGGCATCCGCCCCCGCGACAGCACCCGGGCGGGCCACCCCGCCGCGCTCGTTCGTGACCAGGCTGCTGAGCTTCGTGTCGGCGATGATCGCCGGCCTGTGGGCGATGGTGCTCTCGGCCATCGACCGGATCTCGGCGTTCGTGGGCGACTGGCTGTTCAACGGCAAGAAGGCGCTCTACGGCTTGGCCGTGACGCGCATCCTCTTCGGGGTCACGGCGATCGGACTCCTGGCGTCGAACTTCAGCACACGTCTGTACGCGTTCGGCTCCGGTTCGGCCTGGAACGGCGAACTCGCCGAGCCCGTCAGCGACTTCCCGAAGATCTGGCTGTTCAGCGCCTTCCACGCGGCGATGGGCAATGACGTCCTCTATACGGCGCTCTACCTGCTCCTCGGCATCCTCACCGTGCTCTTCGTGCTCGGCTGGCGCTTCCGCATCGTCCTCCCCGTCTTCTTCTGCCTGTGGGTCGGCTTCATCGAGGCCAACGACATGGTGGGAGACCAGGGCGACAACATGTTCCGCATCGCCCTGCTGCTGCTCCTCTTCGCCGACCCCGCTGCACGCTGGTCGCTCGATGCCCGGCGACGGGCCAAGAACGGGGAGTGGTTCGCTCCCGACAGCCAGCCCGCGCTGCTGGGCACCATGTTCCACAACCTCGCACTGGTCGCGCTGACGGCGCAGGTCTGCTTCGTCTACGCCTCCGGCGCGCTGTACAAGGCGGGAGGCGATCCCTGGAAAGAGGGGTACGCCGTCTACAACCCGCTGCAGACCGCCCGCTTCGGGACGTGGCCGGTGCTCAGCGACCTCGTGACGGCGTGGGGTCCGATGGTCGTCGCGGCGACCTGGGGATCCATCATCCTGCAGGTGGCCTTCCCGCTCATGCTCCTCACGCGCCCGACCCGGCTGCTCGGTCTCGTCGGCATCCTCTCGTTCCACATCGGCATCGGTGTCCTCATGGGCCTGCCCTGGTTCTCTCTGACCATGATCGCGATCGACTCGATCTTCATCCGCGACCGGACCTGGGCGCGGCTGAGCGCGGGGACGAAGCGTCGGTGGGAGCAGGCCAAGACGGACTCGCCGACGCCCGTACCGGCCGAGACCTGACCGGCGGACTGTGGTCTGACGACAACGCCGCGGGGACTCGTGCCGGGACATCGTTGGAGGAAGGGCACAGGGCACTTCGCCTCCGGTTGTGGCAGACCTACCATGGGAGCATCCCTACTTCCCTCTGAGAGGAACGCTCATGGTCGACGCCGCCGTCCGTCCGAAGACGACCCGCCCTCACGCCGCCAGCACCGACGCCGAGCTGTCGATCGACATCGCCCGCGTCACCGATCTGCTCATGGGCACCTGGGCCGACACCCGCCGCGAGGCGCGCGAGATGATCAAGGACTCGGCGTTCTGGCGCAAGGACGAGCTCGGCAAGGACGAGCACCGCGAGCGCGTGCTCAGCCAGCTGCACCTCCTCGTCGACAACAAAGCCGTGCACCGCGCGTTCCCGAAGTCGCTGGGCGGCGAGGAGAACAACGGCGGCAACATCGCCGGGTTCGAGGAGCTCGTCGTCGCCGACCCCAGCCTGCAGATCAAGTCCGGAGTGCAGTGGGGACTGTTCGGGTCGGCCATCCTGCAGCTCGGCACGACCGAGCACCACGAGAAGTGGCTCCCCGGCGTGATGGACCTCTCGATCCCCGGCGCCTTCGCGATGACGGAGATCGGACACGGCTCCGACGTGGCGGCGGTCGGGACGACCGCGACGTACGACCCCGAGACCGAAGAGTTCGTCATCAACACCCCGTTCCGCGGCGCGACGAAGGAGTACCTCGGCAACGCGGCACTGCACGGGATCGCGGCGACCGTGTTCGCGCAGCTCATCACGAACGGCGTCAACCATGGTGTGCACTGCTTCTACGTGCCGCTGCGCGGAGAAGACGGCGTCGACCTTCCGGGAATCGGTCGCGAGGACGACGGACTCAAGGGCGGCCTGAACGGCATCGACAACGGTCGGCTCAGCTTCGACCACATCCGCGTGCCGCGCACGAACCTGCTCAACAAGTATGGAGACGTCGCCCCCGACGGCACCTACTCCAGCGCGATCGACAGCCCCGGCCGCCGGTTCTTCACCATGCTCGGCACTCTGGTGCAGGGTCGGGTCTCGCTCGACGGCGCTGCGTCCTGGGCATCCGCTCTGGGGCTGAAGATCGCCATCACCTATGCCACGCAGCGGCGCCAGTTCGACGGCGCCGACGGGCAGGAGGTCGTGCTGCTCGACTACGGCAAGCACCAGCGCCGCCTGCTGCCCCGACTCGCCACCACCTACGCGCAGATCTTCGCGCACGACGAGTTCCTGCAGAAGTTCGACGGAGTGTTCTCCGGCCGCACCGACACCCCCGACGACCGCGAGGACCTCGAGACCCTGGCCGCCGCGCTCAAGCCGCTGTCGACCTGGCATGCGCTCGACACCCTCCAGGAGGCGCGCGAGGCCTGCGGCGGCGCCGGCTTCATGTTCGAGAACCGCCTCGTCGGGCTCCGCGCCGACCTCGACATCTACGTCACCTTCGAGGGTGACAACAACGTGCTGCTGCAGCTGGTCGGCAAGCGCCTGCTCACCGACTACGGCAAGCAGTTCACGGGCAAGGATGCCGCGGCGCTGGCGAAGTTCGCGGTCGGGATGACGGCGGGCAAGGTGTTCCACGGAGCCGGGCTGCGGCAGTTCGGACAGTCGGTCGTCGACCTCGGCCAGGTGGCGCGTTCGGTCGAGAACGGGCTGCGCGAGGAGCAGCAGCACCAGCTGCTCGCCGAGCGTGTGCAGCAGATGGTCGCGGACATCGCCGGTCGTCTGCGTGCGGCGGGCAAGGACAAGGCGCTGGGGGCGCGGCTGTTCAACGAGAACCAGGCCGAACTGATCGAGGCCGCTCGCGCACACGGCGAGCTGCTGCAGTGGGAGGCGTTCACCGACGCCGTCCACCGCATCGACGACGCAGACACGAAGAAGGTGCTCACCTGGCTGCGCGACCTCTTCGGTCTGCAGCTGATCGAGAAGCACCTCGCCTGGCACCTGATCCACGGCCGACTGTCGACGCAGCGCGCGGCGGCGGTCTCGCGCTACATCGACCGCCTGTGCGCGCGGCTGCGTCCGCATGCCCTCGACCTCGTCGACGCGTTCGGCTACGAGCCGGAGCATGTGCGGGCGCCGATCGCCTCCGGTGCGGAGCGCGAGCGGCAGGACGAGGCCCGCGAGTACTACGCGGCGCTCGCGGCCTCCGGCGACGCCCCCGTGCAGGAGAAGGCGCTGAAGAAGAACGCGAAGCGCTGAGGGCGGCGCTGACGCAGCGCTGCTCGAGCGACCGAGACCGGCTGGGATCCTGTGATCCCGGCCGGTCTCGTGCGTGGGGTGTCGAGGCGGGGAGTCAGGACCCGGGCTGAGGAGGGTACGGCGCAGGCGGGTACGGGGCTTGGGCTCCGGGGTACTGGTCTCCCGGGTGCTCCGCGGCCGGGTACGGCGCGGGCGGGTACTGGTCTCCCGGGTGCTGTGCGGGCGGGTACGGGTACGCAGCTGCGGCTCCCGGCGCGTGCGGGTCTTGGGTTCCGCTCAGGCGAGCCTGCGACCGCACCCGCACGAGCACGGCGGTGAAGGCGAGATAGCTGACTCCCGCTGCCGCTGCGGCGCCGTAGAGCAGCAGACCCGGGATCACGGTGTTCACGCCCCGAGGGAGCGTGAACAGCACACGGCTGGCCCACTCGGGTGCGACGAGCATCAGCAGGCCGCCCACGAGCAGGACCAGTGCAGGCAGGATGAGGGCGAACGGCGACCAGCGCGACACGAGGACGCCGGCGAACACGAGCAGGATGCCCGCGAGGACCGCCGCTGCGGCATCCGGTCGCGGGTCGAACTGGAAGCGCTGCACGGCGAACAGCATCCCCTCTGCGACGCCCCAGGCGAGCGCCCAGGCGCCGGCCGCGAGCAGTACAGGCGCCACGACGATCCCGATGATCCCGAGCGCGGTGCCTCGCGGGCGTGGATCGCGACGGACGAGGAAGAGGACCAGGCCCATCGCGCCGAGCGCCGTGAGGACGGCGAGCGGGATGCCGTAGACCAATCCGTCGCCCCATTCCTGGGGGACCACCCGGTAGAGCAGGGGAAGCGTCCCGGGGAGGATGGCGACGACCAGAGGGGCGAGCGCGAAGCATCCGACGACGATCAGACCGGCCGAGCTCCAGATCCCGGTGAGGACGACGAGGACCAGCAGCACCACGGCCAGCGATTGCAGCAGCAGCGGGCCGACCAGGCGGCCGATGTCGCCGTCGAATCCGAACTCGAAGAAGGTGCGGTTCATCGTCACCCCGCCCATCGACAGGAGGACGAGTGCGATGGGTGTGATCACGAGCGCGATCGCGGCGGTGAGCAGGCGGGCGGGCATGGATGAACGGCGCATGGGACTTCCCCTCCGGAGTCGTAGCCCCACCGTACCGACCCTGTGCAGCGGGGCACCAGGGTGGCGCGAGTAGTGTCGATCTGGCTCATCCGAATCGAGCCGCACCGAACCACCCGAGGGAGCCTGAGATGACCCGCGTCAACGCCTATGCCGCACCGAGCGAAGCCGCACCGCTCGAGAAGACCGTCATCGAACGTCGGGAGCTCGGCCCGCACGACGTGCTGATCGACATCGCCTTCGCCGGCATCTGCCACTCCGACATCCATACGGTCCGTGGGGATTGGGGCCCGCAGAGCTATCCGCTCGCGCCGGGACATGAGATCGCCGGCACCGTCGCCGCTGTCGGGTCCGAGGTCACGAAGCATGCCCTGGGCGACCGCGTCGGCGTCGGCTGCCTGGTGAACTCGTGCGGCGAATGCCGCAACTGCCTGCGCGGCGATGAGCAGTTCTGCTCGAACGGCGCGGTCTTCACCTACGGCAGCGCCGACCGCGACGGCACCATCACGCAGGGCGGATACTCCGAGCAGGTTGTCGTGACGGAATCGTTCGTCGTCCGCATCCCTGATGCACTGGGACTGGATGTCGCAGCACCGCTGCTGTGCGCCGGCATCACCACGTACTCGCCGCTTCGCCACTGGAATGTCGGCCCCGGCAGCAGAGTCGCCGTGGTCGGACTCGGCGGGCTCGGCCACATGGGAGTGCAGATCGCGCACGCCCTCGGCGCCGAGGTCACGGTGCTCTCGCAGACGCTGAACAAGAAGGACGATGGCCTGCGCCTCGGCGCCGACCACTACTTCGCGACGAGCGACCCCGAGACGTTCCGCTCGCTGCGCAGCTCGTTCGACGTCATCCTGAACACCGTCAGCGCGGTCGTCGACCTGCGCTCCTACCTCGGGCTGCTCGACGTGGGCGGTTCGATGGTCTGCGTCGGTGCTCCGGCGGAACCGCTCGAGGTGACCGTCGGGTCGCTCATCGGCGGACGGCGTTCGCTCGCCGGGTCGAACATCGGCGGCATCCGCGAGACCCAGGAGATGCTCGACTTCTGCGCCGAGCACGGCATCGCCGCGGAGATCGAGGTGATCAGCGCCGAGCAGATCAACGAGGCGTACGAGCGCGTGCTCGCATCCGATGTGCGGTACCGCTTCGTGATCGACGCCGCGACGTTCGCGGGCTGAGGCCGGCCGGTTCGCTGGCTTGCTGGATCGCTGGCTTGCTGGATTGGCTGGAGCGTCCCGCGCATGAGTGACGCCCGAGTCGCCGAGTTCCTCACCCGCCTGTCGGCACGTGACGCTGCGGCGGCCTGGTTGGCGCGCGAACTGATGCAGGCCGGATGGTCGGTGCACGACTTCTTCGGCCCGGTGCAGATGGACGTGTGGCAGCTCGTCCTCCGACGCGGGTCGTGCGGCGTGCGGTTCGGGATCGAGCGGGGGTACTCCGATGGAGTGGCCGTCGCGGATGAAGTGACGGGCGGCGATGCGGCGGCTGTCGCCGACCGCGCGGTCGCGTACCGTCCGATCACGGTGGCGATGTCAGAGACGAAGCCCGCGGTCGCCTCGGTCATGAGCGACCCGGCAGCTGCTCTGGAGTGGTTGATCCGCCGATCGGGGTGAGGGGTCTCGGCCTGCCCTGGACCGTTCTCTGTTCTTCTCCCTCCTTCTGTTCTGGTCGGGCTTCTCGTTCTCCGGCTCTCGGCTTTCGCTTGCGGTTCTCGGCTCTCGGTCTTCCGCTTTCGGCTCTCAGCTCTCGGCGTTCCGCTTTCAACTCTCGGCGTTCCGCTTTCAGCTCTCGGCGTTCCGCATTCAGCTCTCGGGCTTTCGGGCTCGGGCTTTCGGGCTCGGCTCTCGGCGTTCCGCTCTCAGTCTCGGGCTTTCGGGCTCCTCTCGTTCGGCCTCTTCTTGCTCTCCTCTCGGGCCATCTGCCGGTCCTTCCCGCAGCTTTTGCGTGCTATGCCGGGAGATTGGAATACGGGGTTTGATCTGGGGTTCTGGGGGTGGTTTCGGGGGTCGAATGTCGGTGGGGTGGGGTTGACTGGCGGGTATGAACAGCACCGTGCAGCGTTTGGATCAGGTCATCAGCGACCTGTCCGGTGTGCTGTGTGATGACGTGCTGGCGGGGTTGTCGGACGCGGATCGGGTCGAGGTGCTGCAGCGGGCGGGGGCGGCGTTTCGGCGGGCGGAAGCGGTGGTGGTGGAGACGCTCGCGACGGCGGATGCGGTGGGGTTCCCGCATGCGGTGGGGTGTCGGAACACGACCGAGTTGTTGCAGCGGACGGTGCGGGTCGAGGTGCGTTCGGCGACACGGGTGGGAACGACGGTGACGCGGGTGCGGCGGGAGTCGAGCCTGGTGTCGGGGGAGCGGCTCCCGGGCCGGTGGCCACATATGCGGGAGGCCCTGTTGGATGGGGTGGTGGGGGTGGCGGGGTTTCTGGCGGCGACGGGTCCGATCGAGAAGGTCTGGGACCGGTTGAGCACCGACCAGCGCCTCGCCGCGGACCTCGCCCTGGCTGGTGCTGCCCGCGGGCACAGTCTCGCCCCGGTCGATGACCCGGATGGTGATGACCTCGACGCGGACGGTTCGGGTGATGACGATGAGAGTGCCGAGGTCCCTGATGCGGATGCGGAGGCGGGCATCGATGAGGATGGTCCGGCGCCGACGACGGATGATCTGTCGAGTCTGGCGGAGGGTCTCGCGTCGATCTTCGATCCGGATGGGGAAGAGCCCAAAGATGAGGATGCGCGGCGTCGCCGCGGGGTGACGATCGGCCGGTTGAAGAACGGGTTGCACGCGATCCGCGGGTATCTCACCCCGGAGGTCGCAGCGCAGTTGCTGCTGATCATGGACGCGATCCTGAACCCCAAAGGCCCCGGAGCTCCGATGCCCGGGGTGTTCTTCACCCCCAGTGACACCAGCGACCCCAGCGACACCGGCGACACCGACGACATCGACACCGAGACCGAGACGGCGGACGCTGACGCCAGCGCTGGTGCCGCTGCCGACGATGCTGATCTTGATTCTGATGGCTCTGCCAACGATGGCAGCGCGGATGACGGGGACACGCCCGATCCCGAAGGGGAGGATCCGTTCAATTCGGATCCGCGGAACGTGTTCGATGACCGCACGACGGAACAGAAACGTCATGACGCTCTCGCCGCTGCGCTCGCGATCGCCGCCCGACACACGGACATGCCGACCCTCGGTGGGGCGGCACCGACCGTGGTCGTCACCGTCGACGCGACCGATCTTGCCACCGGGACCGGGTGGGCGACGATCACCCGCACCGGCGCGCACCTGCCCGTCTCGATCGCCGCGCACGCCGCGTGCGCGGGCGCGATCCAGCGGGTCCTGTTCGATGAGGGCCGCATCATCGGGATCACCAGCACCGACCGGGTCTTCACCGTCCACCAACGCCGTGCGATCATCGCCCGCGACAAGGAATGCCTCATCCCGGGCTGCCACGTTCCCGCATCGTGGTGTGAGATCCATCACGTCACCGAGCACGCCCGGGGCGGTCCCACCCATACCGACAACGGTGTCCCGTTGTGTTGGTGGCACCACCGCTCCCTGGACACCTCACCGTGGGAGATCCGCATGCACAACGGCCTCCCCCAAGTCAGAGGACCAGGATGGTGGGACCCCGCCCACCACTGGCGCACCCCACGACACAGCCTCCCACCAGGCAACACCCCAGCCGACTCAACGAGCCCACCGAGCAACACCCGACAACACGGCACACGTGTCGACTCGGCGAGCCCGCCCACGAGCTCGAGGATTCTGATCAGGCCACCGGCGATGTCGGCGCGCACGGATAGCGTGAGGTCATGACCTCTCTGATCGCAGGCCCCGACGACCGAGTGCGCTGCGCGTGGGTCGGCGACGACTCCGAGTACCGGCGATATCACGACGAGGAATGGGGGACGCCGCTGCGCGGCGACCGCGCGCTGTTCGAGAAGATGGCGCTCGAAGGCTTCCAGGCGGGCCTGTCGTGGATCACCATCCTCCGCAAGCGCCCCCACTTCCGCGAGGTCTTCGCCGGGTTCGACCCGGCGACGGTCGCCGAATTCGATGAAGCCGACGTCGAGCGGCTCATGCTCGACCCGGGAATCATCCGCAACCGCGCCAAGATCGAGGCAACGATCGGCAACGCGCGCATCGTCCGGGGGATGGCGGACGGCGAGCTCGATACCCTGATGTGGTCGTTCGCCCCCGATCGCCGAGACAGGCCCGCGTCATTCGCCGAGGTGCCAGCGGTCACGCCGGAATCCACCGCCATGAGCAAGGAACTCCGGCGCCTCGGATTCCGCTTCGTCGGACCCACCACGATGTACGCCCTCATGCAGTCGGCAGGCATGGTCGACGACCACGTCGAAGGGTGCTGGAGAGCCGCAGCAGACACCTGATCGGGGACCGCTGCACCGTGGGCAGTTCTCCCCATCGTGGCCGGTATTCCGGCCGGTTAGGATGTACGGGTGTGCCGTGCATCTTCTGTGCGACGGCCGAGAGTCTGTGAGTGGACGACCCTGGGGGGGAACCGGGCATGAAGGCGCTGTCATGGATGCGTGCGAGACCGAAGACACTGGCCTCGGCGGCAGGGGTGACGGTGGGAGTCGTCGCCCTCACCACCATGGCCTTCACGTATGACGGATTCCCCACCACCAAAGTCGATCTGAACGACGGCGGCGTCTGGATCACCAAGACCTCCAGCCTGCTCGTCGGCCACTTCAACCACGAGTCCACCGTGCTCGACGGCGGCCTGCGCACCACCGGCGAGAACTTCGACATCCTCCAGGACGAGACCAACATCCTCGTGACCGACTCGAGCGCGTCGACGGTCACCGCGATCGATCCGTCCCGCGTCTCCCTCGGCGACAGTGCGCGCATTCCCTCGACCGCCAAGGTCGCCCTCGGACATCAGACCGCCGCCATCCTCGACCAGAAGTCGGGCGACCTCTGGGTCCTCCCGGTGAAGGGCATCGCCGGCTTCAAGATCGAGGCGGCAGAGCCCGTCGCCGAGCTCGGGGCGAACGCCGACATCACCGTCGCAGAGGACGGAACCGTCTTCGGAGTCTCATCCGAGCGCGGCGAGGTCGTCACCGTGCCCGTCGACAACGAAGGCGAAGCCCTCGATCCGTCCAGCGCCTCCGTCGGTGACATCGACGACTCCGAGGCTCCCACCATCACCGCCGTCGGTCGCACCCCGGTCGTCCTCGACGCCGCAGCCGGCGTCGTGACCACCCCCGGCGGCTTCCGCACCGAGATCAAGGATGCGGCGGACGCCGTCCTGCAGCCCGCCTCCGCCACGACCGATGCCGTCGCGCTCGCGACGAACTCCGCGCTGGTGACCGTGCCGCTCGACGGCAGCGAAGCCGTCGTCACCGACGTGGGGGGCAACGGCGCTCCCGCAGCCCCCGTCTCGCTGCGCGGCTGCACCTACGCCGCCTGGGCGGGCTCCGCGGTGTTCCTGCGCGAATGCCCGGGCGAGGGCAACGACGTCAACGAGCGGATCGAAGGGGCCGAGGAGTCCAAGGGGCTCACCTTCCGCGTCAACCGCGACGTCATCATCCTCAACGACGCCGTCGGCGGCGCCGCCTGGATGGCGAACGAGAGCCTGCAGCGCGTCGACAACTGGAACGACCTCACCCCTCCGGAGGGCGAGACCGAGAACGAGGACGACTCGACCGAGGAGACGGTGGAGACGACCCTTCCGGACCGCAAGGAGGAGAACACTCCGCCGATCGCCGAGGACGACGACTTCGGCGTGCGCCCCGGCGCATCGACGCTGCTCCCCGTGCTCGACAACGACAACGATCCCGACGGAGACGTGCTCGTCGCCGCCCTCGCAGAGAAGCAGCCGTCCATCGGCACGGTGCAGCCCATCCAGAACGGCGGCTCCCTGCAGATCGCCGTCGACGAGAAGGCCACCGGTTCGACCACGTTCCAGTACGAGGCGAACGACGGGCGAAAGGGCAAGGACACCGCGACCGTCACGCTCAGCGTCCACGACTTCGACGTGCACAACGCCCCGGTTCCGAAGCGCAACACCGTGCTCACCGTCGAATCGGGCGGGACGATCTCGTACAACGTGCTCCCCGACTTCATCGACCCCGACGGCGACGACATCTACCTCAAGGGCGTCGAGCCCGCACCGGGCGACGAGGTCGACTTCAGCACCGACGGACAGATCACCTACAAGGCCACCGCGAGCATGCAGGGCCGCAAGGAGGTCGGGATCACGGTCGCCGATGGCTTCGGAGAGACCTACGTCGGCACCATCACGCTCGACGTGAGGCCCGCCGGATCCACGGATCCGAAGACCAACGCCGACCACGTCATCACCCGCGTCGGCGAGCAGGTCACGGTCGCGCCGCTCACGAACGACACCAGCTCCGGACGCGAATCGCTGCGTCTCGGCAACGTCGACGAGGTCCCCGGGGCGACCGTCTCGCCGGACTACACGAACAAGACGTTCACCTTCACGGCGGAAGCGCCTGCCACCTACTACGTGCAGTACCTCGCCACCGCAGGCCCGAAGAACGCGCAGGGACTCGTCCGCGTCGACGTCCAGGAAGCCAGCGAGACCGACCTGCCGCCGGTCGCCGTGCGAGACGTCGCGCTGCTGCCCAGCAGCGGCGACGTGCTCGTGGGAGTCCTCGCCAACGACATGGATCCCGCCGGCGGCATCCTCGTCGTCCAGTCGGTGAGCCTCGAACCCAACTCGGGCGTCTCGGTCTCGGTCATCAACCACGAGACGCTGCGCATCACCGACCAGGGTGCCCTCAAGGACCAGGTGCGCATCAAGTACCGCATCTCGAACGGATCGAAGTCCGCCGAGGGCGAGGTCGTCGTCATCCCGATTCCCGCGCCCGACAAGATCATGCCGCCGGTGGCGAACCCCGACACGGTGTACGTCCGCGCGAACGACGTCGTGTCGATCCCCGTGCTCGACAACGACACGCACCCCAACGACGACGTCCTGCACGTGGTGCCCGAACTCGTCGAGGCGCCGGAGCCCGAGGACGGCGAGGCGTTCGTCTCCCAGGACCTCGTCCGCTTCAAGGCCGGTCCCGAGGCGAAGACCGTCTACCTCACCTACGAGGCCGTCGACTCGCGCCAGCAGAAGGCTGCCGGGTACGTCACCATCCAGGTCATGCCGATCGACGAGAAGACCAACGCCGCACCGCGCCCGCAGGACATCGTCTCGCGAGCACTGGCCGGCACCGAGGTCAGCATCGCGGTGCCGCTCGACGGCATCGACTCGGACGGCGACTCCGTCGAACTCCTCGACATCGCCTCCAGCCCGAGCAAGGGGCGGATCGTCGAGACCGGCGCGAACTACTTCACGTACGAGGCGTTCGACGAGTCGGCAGGCGTCGACACGTTCAAGTACCGCGTGCGCGACCGCCTCGGAAAGGAGGGCATCGCCACGATCCGCGTCGGCATCGCCCCCGCCGAGGAGATCAACCAGCCGCCGTACGCGGTGAAGGATGCCGTCGTCGTGCGTCCCGGCCGCGAGATCGCCGTGCCGGTGCTCGCGAACGACTCCGATCCGGAGGGCGACAAGATCGTCCTCGTCAGCGAGAAGAACGACGGTCTCGAGGTCCCCGAGAACCTGACCGCGCGCGTGTCCGGAGACCGCGTGCTGGTGCAGGCGCCCAACGAGTCGCTCGAGACGTCGCTGCAGTACACGATCCGCGATGCCCGCGGAGCGACGTCGACCGCGACGCTGCAGGTCACGGTCGACGAGAACGTGCCGCTGCAGGCACCCGTCGCCCGCGACGACCGCGTGCGCCCCGAAGACCTCAAGGACGGCACCCTCACCGCCGACGTCCCGATCCTCAAGAACGACGAGGACCCGGACGGCACCACGGATGCGCTCGAGGTCACCCTGGGCGACGGCGCGACCGCCCTCGACAACGGCTCCGTGCGCGTGACCGTCGAGGAGGAGCAGCAGCTCATCCGCTACACGCTCACCGACCGCGACGGACTCGAGGCCTCCGCCTTCATCTTCGTCCCGGCGATCTCGGGCCTGCGTCCGATGGTCGACCTCACGAAGCCCGTCGAGGTGATCAGCGGCGAGACCAAGGTGCTCCCGCTGTCCGAGTACGTCACGGTCGCCGGCGGCGGCACCGCGCGGATCACCGAGCACGCGAAGGTGACCGCGGTGTACTCCGACGGCTCCGACCTCGTGCAGGATGCCGAGAACCTCGTCTACACGTCCAAAGCCGGCTACTTCGGTCAGGATGCGATCACGTTCGAGGTGACCGACGGCGACGGCCCCGACGACCCCGAGGGGCGCAAGGCGACGCTGACCATCCCGATCGACGTGCTGCCGCCGGACAACCAGCAGCCGGTCTTCGTCAACAGCCAGATGCAGGTCGCGCCCGGTGAGGATGCCGTGTCGCTCGACCTCGCCGCCCTGACGACCGACCCCGACCCCGAGGACGAGGGCAAGCACGAGTTCACTTTCGTCGACGGCGACGGTGACGGGGTGTCCGCCGAGGTCAAGGGCTCCGAACTGCTCGTCAAGGCGTCGTCCGACGCCAAGAAGGGCACCGCGATGACCCTGAACGTGCGGGTCACGGACGGCGAGACAGAACCGGTCGACGGCACCGTCACCGTGCTCATCTCGGCGTCGACCCGCGCGATGCCGACCGCCAACACCGACACGATCCCTGAGTCCGACCAGGGCAAATCCGTCACGGTGCCGGTGCTCGCCAACGACTACAACCCGTTCCCCGAGACGCCGCTCAAGATCGTGTCCCAGAACGTCGAGGCCGGCATGGGGACCGTGACCAAGAACGGCGACGAGCTGGTCGTCACCCCGGCGGCGACGTTCGTCGGAACCATGGTGGTGCGCTACCGCATCCAGGATGCGACCAAGGACGTCGACCGCGAGGTCAACGGCCAGGTCGTGGTGACCGTGCAGGGCGTCCCCGACGCACCGGGCGCTCCCGTGGTGACGAGCGTGCAGGACCGCACGGTCGTCCTCTCTTACTCCGCCCCGTCGAACAACGGTGCCGAGATCACGAAGTACACGGTGAAGTCGGTGAACGGCAACGCGTACTCCAAGGAGTGCCAGTCGACCACCTGCACGCTGGACGGTCTGACCAACAACGTCAAGTACACGTTCCAGGTGACGGCGACCAACCGCGTCGGCGAAGGCAAGCCCTCGGCCGCCTCCGGTGAAGCACGTCCTGACGCACGCCCGGACACCCCGAACCCGCCCACGCTGAAGTTCGGCGACAAGTCGCTCACGGTCAACTGGACCACGCCCACCACTCCGGGCTCGCCGGTGCAGAGCTACACCCTCGAGATCTCTCCCGCGCCGCCGTCCGGCGTCGCGCAGAAGGAGGTCACGGGCAACTCGATCGTCTGGGAGGGCCTCGAGAACGGCTCCAACTATCAGGTGCGCGTGCAGGCCCACAACCTCGCCCCCGAGCCGTCGAGTTGGAGCAACTGGTCGGCCTCGGAGATCCCCGCAGGACCTCCGATGGCGCCTGGTGCGCCCACGACGACCGAGCTCGCGCCGGTCGGAAACCAGGCCCAGATGCAGGTGAACTGGCAGCCCCCGAACTCCAACGGCGACGCGATCGCCAGCTACACGCTGGAGGTCTACGAGGGATCGTCCCTCGTGCGCACGATGACCCCCGGGGCCGGAGCCTCGTCGCAGGCCGTCACGGTGCCGACCTCCGAGACGCCGTACACGTATCGCATCCGAGCGCAGAACAAGGCGGGCTGGGGAGAATGGTCCGGCATGTCGGCTCCTCGGCGTGGAGTCGTCGCGCCCGGTGCGCCGACCAGCCTCGCCGCCGCGCCGCACGACCGTTACGTCGACGTCACCTACAACCCGGGCTCGCGCAACGGCGCCAGGGAAGGCGAGATCAGCTACCAGTACACGCTCAACGGCGGAGGCAGCTGGCAGACCCTGAGCGGCAACCGCATCGGCGGACTGACCAACGGCACGACCTACAACATCCGGGTCCGTGCGGTGGCGAGCGTCGACGGCGGCACCTACGCCGGAGCCGCGTCGAACCAGGCGACGGCGGTGCCCTACGGGCCGCCGTCCACACCCGAGGCGGGCGCGCAGAATCTCGGCACCCAGGTGAAGCTGACCTGGAACTCGAACGGGACCGGCAACGGCCGGGCGATCGAGACGACTCAGATCGATACCGGCAACGGCTGGGAGACCGTGCCAAAAAACGGCGAGCGCATCGTCGGCAACGGGTACCAGCAGACGCACAGCATCCGCGTGCGGGCGCAGGACTCCGCCGGGCAGTGGACGCCGGTGGCATCGGCATCCGCTCGCACCAGCGACCCGCCCGCCGAGGTGCTCAAGACCGGGAAGGGCGCGTCGGGCAGCTGGCCCGGCGAGTGCGACACTCCGACCTGCGCCTATGTGACGCTGAAGGTGGAGAACTTCCGGAGTCCCGGCACGTACACGCTGCGCTGCGACGACGGCGGCCGGTTCGGCAACTCGAGAAGGGCCGTGCCCGAGAACGGCACGGTGCAGCTGGGATGCTTCTACGGCAACCCGGGTCGATCCATCCGCGTCTACATCGTCGAGCTCAACCGCTACGCCGACGCACTCGTCTGGTATTAGAGCGACCGGCGACGGCGCGACCCGATGACCTTCACAGAACAGGGAAACCCACACTCATGAGCATGACCCCCGAACAGGCCGCCTGGTTCCACGGCACCTTCACGCGCCTCGTCGACAACATCGACAAGGCGGTGCAGGGCAAGCGCGAGATCGTCGGCCTCGTGCTGTCCGCGATGCTCGCCGAGGGCCACGTGCTGCTCGAGGACGCCCCCGGCACGGGAAAGACCAGCCTCGCGAAGGCGCTGGCCTCGACCGTGCAGGGCACCAGCACGCGCATCCAGTTCACGCCCGACCTGCTGCCGTCCGACGTGACCGGCGTCACGATCTACGACCAGCAGTCGCACCGCTTCGAGTTCCACAAGGGCCCGATCTTCGCGTCCATCGTGCTGGCCGACGAGATCAACCGCGCCTCGCCGAAGACGCAGTCCGCTCTGCTCGAGGTCATGGAAGAGTCGCGGGTAACCGTCGACGGCGTCACCCATGAGACCGGGCGCCCGTTCCTCGTCATCGCGACGCAGAACCCCATCGAGCAGGCGGGAACGTACAAGCTCCCCGAGGCGCAGCTCGACCGCTTCCTCATCAAGACGTCGATCGGCTACCCCGACCTCGCGGTCACCGAGAGCATCCTCGCCGGTGCCTCTGACCGCAACCCCTCGGCCGGCCTCTCGGCGATCATCACCACCAGCGCGGTCGCCGACATGGCAGACCTCGGCGCCTCGGTGCACGTCGAGCCCGCCGTGCTGCGCTATGTCGCCGAGCTGGCTGAGGCGACGCGTGAGGACCCGGCGATCCGCCTCGGCGTCTCGGTGCGTGGAGCCATCGCGATGATCCGCATCGCGAAGGTCCGTGCAGCCTCCCAGGGGCGCCACTTCGTGCTGCCCGACGACATCAAGGCGCTCGCGCGTCCGGTGTGGCAGCACCGTCTGCTCCTGGATGCCGAGGCGGAGTTCGCCGGCACCTCGAGCGACTCCGTCATCGCGCGCGTGCTCGAGAACGTCGCCGCACCGCAGGCACGAGCAGCGGCCTGATGACGACGGAGGCACTGCCGACTGCGGCCGCGCCGATCGACCGCGACGCCGGCTGGCGTGACGTCGCGGCGGTCATCGGCGCGCGCATCCTGGCGCGCCTCCGTCTGATCGCCGCCGCCATCCGACCGCTCGCCTGGGTGCTGATGGCCCTCGCGATCGGCTTCTGGATCCTCGGGCAGGTGGCCGGATGGGCCGAGTTCACGATCGCGGCGGTGGTCATCGCCCTCACGGTCGCGCTGTGCGCGCTCTTCTTGATCGGTCGCACCGCCTACGACGTCTCCCTCGATCTCGCCCGCACCCGGGTCGTGGTCGGCGAGCGGGCTGTCGGCGCCCTCACCCTCGCGAACCGCGGTGCACGGGCGATCCTCCCGTCCAGGGTGGTGCTGCCGGTGGGCTCCGGCCGAGGAGAGTTCGGCATCCAGCGACTGGCACCGGGGGAGGAGGCGGAGGAGCTCTTCGCCATCCCGACGCAGAAGCGCGGAGTCGTGAAGGTCGGCCCGGTGAGCGTCGTGCGTGGCGATCCGCTCGGACTGTTCGAGCGCGCCCATCGTCGGGACGACCCCGTCGACCTCTATGTCCACCCTCGTACGGTGCTGTTCGACGGTCAGTCGCTCGGCTACCTCCGCGACCTCGAGGGGCTGCCCGCGGCGGATCTCTCGCGCGATGACGTCTCGTTCCATGCCCTGCTCGAGTACCAGCCGGGCGATGACCTGCGCCACGTGCACTGGCGATCCACCGCGCGCACCGGCACCATGATGGTGCGCCAGTACGAGGAGACCCGCCGCTCGCACTTCGTGATCGGCCTCTCGCGCTCCAGCGGCGACTACGCCACCGACGAGGACTTCGAGCTGGCCATCTCGGCCGCCGGATCGATCGGCCTCCGGGCCATCCGCGATTCGCAGCGCGTCGACGTCAGGGTCCAGGGGCGTGAGCTGGCAGCCGGCACCGGCAAGCAGCTGCTCGACTCGCTCTCGGCCGTCGAGAGCTCCAAGCCCCGCGACGGGGGCATCGACCACCTCGCCGGAGTGCTCGCGAGGACCATGCCGCTCGCAAGCGTCGTCGTGCTCGTCTGCGGCTCGCGAGTGAGCACGGACGATCTTCGGCTCGCGTGCTCGCGACTCCCGTACGGCGCCAAGGTGATGGCGGTCGTCGCCGACCGGTCGGTCTCGGCACCGGCACTTCGCCGGATCGGCGATGCGGATGTCGTCACGATCGGCGCGCTCGAACAGGTTCCCCTCGCACTGCAGAAGGTGCTCGCATGACCGCTCTCGCCACCGAATGGGGCGGACTGCCGCTCCGACGCTGGATCCTCGATGTGAGTGCCACGGCGCTGCTGATCGGCGTCTCCATCGTCGGGTTCTGGCCCACCTTCGCCGGCCCCTCCTACCTCCCCGGCACGATCGGCGCGCTGCTCCTCGGGCTCGCCGTCGCGGTCGTCGCCGCGTGGCGTCGCTGGGGCATCCTGATCGTCACCGGCCTGACGATCGCCGTCTACTTCGTCTTCGGCGGCGCTCTCGCACTCCCGCACACGGCGATCTTCGGGTTCATCCCGACGATCGACACGCTGCAGCGTCTCGCGATCGGCACCGTGACGTCCTGGAAGCAGCTGCTCACGACGGTCGCGCCGGTGTCGACGGCCGACGGGCACCTGCTCGTGCCGTTCCTCCTCACCCTCGTGGTCACGGTGCTGACGGCATCCCTCGCCCTGCGCCTCGGCCAGGTCGCGTGGGCGCTGCTGCCGGCCGGCGTGATGCTCGTGATGGTGATCGCCCTCGGCACCCCCGAGCCCGCGTTCCCCGTGCTGCAGGGACTCGTCTTCGCAGTGCTCTCCATCGCGTGGCTGGCGCTGCGTCAGCTCTGGGCACCTCAGAACGCCGCGATCTCGGTCAGCGAGGTGGACTCTTCCCGTGCCTCGCACATGCGTCTGCGCCGCCTGATCGCGGGCGCGGCGGTGCTCGCGATCGCCGGTGGCGCCGGTGTCGCGACGAGTGCGATCGCAGCCCCCGTGCAGCCGCGCCATGTCTTCCGCGACGTGATCATCCCGCCGTTCAACATCCGCGATTACCCGAGTCCGCTCCAGGCGTTCCGCAAGAACGTGCGCGACGAGGCCGGGGACACGCTCTTCACCGTGAGCGGTCTGCCGAAGGGCGCCCGCATGCGGATCGCCGTCATGGACCAATTCGACGGCATGGTCTACAACGTCACCGACGGCGGCCCCGGCTCCTCGAGTGCGTTCGGCCCCGTCCGCACCAACATGTCGCCGGATGCCGAGGGCATCCCGGTGACCCTCAAGGTCGAGGTCGACGAGTACCGGAGCGTCTGGCTGCCCGATGCCGGAGCCGTCTCGCAGATCGAGTTCACCGGCGAACGTGCGGAGGAGCTGCGGCGGTCGGCGTACTACAACGTCGAGACCGGCACCGCGGTCGTCACGTCGAAGCTCGCGGCCGGCGACACCTACACGGTGGACACCGTGATCCCGAGCGAGCTCGACGACACCCAGCTCGCGGAGGTGAAGTTCGGCACCGTGCCGCTGCCGACGCAGAGCAACGTGCCGGAGGAGCTGACCTCGCTCGCGTCCGAGACGGTCGCCGATGCGGAGTCGCCCATCGAGCAGGTGCGGGCGCTGGAGACCTTCCTCGCCGACGGCGGCTTCTTCAGCCACGGCCTCGAAGGAGAGGTGCTGTCTCGGGCAGGGCACACCGCCGAGCGCATCTCGACGCTGATCGGCGGCGACCAGATGATCGGCGATGACGAGCAGTACGCCGTGGCGATGGCGCTCCTGGCGCGTGAGGTCGGCATCCCGGCGCGCGTGGTGATGGGGTTCTACCCGGACGAGGACAAGGAAGGCGAAGCGGTCTTCGAGGCCACGGGCGACAACGTGCACGCCTGGGTCGAGGTGAACTTCGAGGGAGTCGGCTGGCTCACCTTCAACCCGACGCCGCCGGAGGACAAGGTCCCCAACGACCAGAACACCAAGCCTCGGGTCGACCCCAAGCCGCAGGTGCTGCAGCCGCCGCCCCCGCCGCAGGAGCCGGTCGATCTTCCTCCGACGCTCCCCGACGACCGCAAGGGCGACGACGAGACGCTCAACATCCTGGGCATCATCGGCACGATCCTCGCGATCGGCGGGATCTCGTTGGCGATCCTCGCGCTGCTGGCGTCCCCGTTCATCCTCATCGGCGCCTGGAAGGCCGCCCGGAGACGCGCGAGGCGTCAGGCGGAGCGTGCGGCCGACCGCATCAGCGGCGGATGGGACGAGCTGGCCGATCGTGCCGTCGACTACGGCGCGCGGATCGCTCCCGGTGGCACGCGGACAGAAGAGGCGGCGACGGTCGCCGAGACCCTCACGCTTCCGCAGGTCACCACCCTGGCCCAGCGGGCGGATGCGGAGGTGTTCGGCCCCTCGGAGCCGAGTGCCGAAGACGTCGAGGCGTTCTGGGCGGAGGTCGACACGATCGTCGGCGGCCTCGGCAAGGACGCCGGATTCTGGAAGCGCACGAAGGCGCGTCTGAGCCTGAGGTCGCTGATGGGCGGCACCGCCGTGTCGACGGGGCTGCAGAACCTCAAGGACGCCGCGGCCGCGCGCGTCCGGCGCGAACCTGGCACCATCAAGAGCAGCACTCGTACGACGACGTCCACCTCACCCGAGAGCGAGACACCATGACTCAGGTCCCGTTCGGCCAGATCGCGCCGATCTCCCGGCGCGCGATCGCCTACCTGATCGACGCGCTCATCGCGGGGGGCATCGGCACCGTGCTGACGATCGTGCTCGTGATCGCCGCCAACCTCTCCGGCTCGCTCGAAGGCTCCGTGGCGACGCTGGTCATCGGAGGACCGATCATCAGCCTCGTCCTTCTGGGCTGGTTCGTGTTCTACACGTTCATGCAGGCCGGTGCCGGGTCCATCGGCATGCGCACGCAGGGCCTCCGGCTGATCTCCGAAGACGGGACTCCTCTCGGATTCGGCCGCGCCCTTTTGCGCAACGTGATCTTCGGGCTCGCCGCGGGGATCGTGGTGGGGTACTTCACCCCGCTGTTCGACGGCTCCGGTCGCTTCCAGGGCTGGCACGACAAGGTGGCGAGGTCGCTGATGCTGGATGCCCGTGGCGAGGGCGCCTCGCACGCGCCGCGTCCCTCGGATGCGCACGCAACCGGCACAGCGCAGGTCGCACCGCCGGTTGCGCAGGGAGCGCCGCCCGTTCCGCAGGGAGCCCCGCTCGCGCAGGGCGTGCCGGCCATCCCCGGCATCCCGGTGCCGCCGTCCGTACCCGCTGCCCCCGGCATCCCGGTTCCGCAGAGCGGCGCGCCTGCTCCGTCGTTCGCACGGCCTGACGTCGCACCGGCTGCCCCCTTCGGAGCGCCTCCCGCACCCGGGTTCGCGGCGCCGGCAGCTCCCGGGTTCGCGACGCCGGCAGCTCCGGAGTACGCGGCTCCGGAGTACGCGGCTCCGGCGGCACTCGAGTATCAGGCCGCCCCGCAGCCCGCTGCCCCGGTCCTCTCCGACGCACCGGCCGCATCCGCGGCACCGGCCGCATCCGCAGCACCGGCCGCATCCGCTCCGGCGGAGGCACCGGCGTACAGCTCTCCGGCGGCACAGCCGGCCGATGACGGCGGACTCATCGCGTATGTCCCCGGCATCACGGTGGACGCGCCGCCGCCGCGCACGGCCGACCAGGGCGCGTCGTCGCAGCAGGCCACGCCGGAGCGACCGGCTGCTCCGGCATTCGCGACACCGGAGCCGGCGCCCGCGTTGCCCGCTGCGCCGGCATTCGCCGCGCCTGCTGCGCCGGCATTCGCCGCGCCTGCTGCGCCTGCTGCACCTGCCGCACCGCCCGCCCCCGCCGCGCCCACCGCCGGCATCGCCGCTTCCGCAGACGCTCCCGAGGAGGACGATCTCGAGGAGACGCGCATCAGCATCCCTGGTCATCGACTGGTCTTCACCTGGGACGACGGGACCCGCGTCACGGTGTCGCGACGCACGGTCTTCGGACGCAATCCGGGCCCCGAGGACGGTGCGATCCTCGTGCCGGTCCGCGACGAGACGCTGTCGCTCTCGAAGACGCACTTCGAGGCCGCCGCCTCGACCTCCGGCGGCTGGATCCTCGACCGGTACTCGACCAACGGTATGACGATCGTGCGCGACGGACAGCGCATCGCCTGCCCCGCGGGCCAGCGCGTGCCGGTGCGCCTGGGAGACGCGATCGAGATCGGCGATCGCATCGTGACGATCGGGGGATACGCATGAGCGTCGCCTTGGCGGTATCGACCGGTGCGGCGACGCACACGGGTCTGCGTCGCACCCTCAACGAGGATGCTTTCCTTGCCAGCGCCCCGGTCTTCCTGGTCGCCGACGGCATGGGCGGTCACGAGGCGGGTGAGCGAGCGAGCGCCGCGGTCATCGAGGAGTTCTCCCGGCACATCGGACAGCCGGCACTCGCGCTCGACGAGGTGCGCGACGCCGTCGCGGTCGCACGGGCCGAAGTCGAGTCGCTGTCGACCTCGAGCAACGGGCGCGCCGGCACCACCCTCAGCGGCGTCATCATTGCCACGGTCGACGGCATGGGCTACTGGCTCGTGCTGAACATCGGCGACTCGCGTGTCTACCGCCTGGAAGACGGCGATCTCGAACAGGTCAGTGTCGATCACTCGGTGGTCCAGGAGCTCGTCGACTCCGGGGAACTGCGGCCGGAGGATGCGCAGACCGATCGTCGACGCAACATCATCACCCGCGCGATCGGCGCGGGCAGCGACGGTGAGGTCGACTACTGGTTGTTCCCCGCAGAGATGGGCGACCGGATGCTGATCTGCTCCGACGGCCTGTCGTCGGAGCTCACCGACGGGGCCATCCGGGAGATCCTGATGGTCGAGTCCGATCCGCAGCGCGCCGCCGATTTCCTCGTCTCCAGCGCGGTGCACGCCGGCGGACGCGACAATGTGACCGCCGTCGTCATCGACGCGATCTCCGTCGCCTCCCGCCCGGGCACCCTCGTGGAGACCGACGAACCAGACATCGCGGATACGCGTCCGCGCGAAGCCGCAGGAGGAGTCCGCTGATGCGTGTGACCTATCGTCCGGGAACGTGGAACGCCCTCGTCCGCGAGCAGGCACTGCTCGTCCTCCCCGCCACTGCTGACGCCGCACTGGTCGCCGACGCCTGGACCGGATCCGACGGCATCCGGGAACTCGGAGCCCTCGTCGATCTGCTGACCTCGCGCTCCGGAGGATCCCTGTCCTCCGTGCCCGACTTCGCCGCCGTGGTGATCGCCGGACAGGACGTGCGCGTCGCTGTGCGCGGCGTGCCCGAGATCGTCGTCGAGACCGCAGAGGGCCAGACGCGCATCACCGGCACCGACGTGACGACCTGGAACGAGCGGCTGGTCCGCGGGGCGACCCGCGTCGATGTCGTCGTCGAGCCCGCGGATGACGCCGAGCTGCCGGTGATCGCCGGAGTCGTCCGTGCGGGCGCGCTGGTGCTCGACATGGCGGAGGACTCGCACGCCGGCACCTCAGGCCCAGCGTCAGCCGGGATCTCCGCGGATGCCGCCCCCGTCGCCGCCGCCGAGTCTGCCGCCGCGCCTGCAGCTGCAGCGCCCGTCGGTCTGCCGACGGTCGGGGCCGGTGCGGCGGGCGGGAGCGGCGTGGCGGTCCCGCCTGTTCCCACCCCTTCGGTGGCCATCCCGCCGGTCGCGGTCCCTCCGGTTCCCGTGCCCGCGGTGGCTGCCCCCGCCCCCGCCGCCGCAGATGAGCCCAACATCGAGGACACTCTCCTTCCCGAGCCGGACCCGGCTGACGGTGACGATGCCGAAGTCGAGGATGCCGACGCCGCGCGTGCTGTCCCAGACGACGCGGAGGCCGAGGGCGCCGCGGCGGACAGCACCGACGCCCCCTCCGACATCGACGAGTTCGAGATGCTCTTCGGACAGACGATCCACCGCCCCGCATCCGAATCCGCCGTGCCACCCGCGGACTCGGACCTTCCGGCGGACGTCGCCGTCACGGGCGACCATGACGGAGCGACCATCTCGGCGGCCGAGGCGAGGGCGCTCCGCAAGGACGCCGCACCCGTCTCACCGGAGGCACCGACCGTCGCGCTCGACGTCGTGCCGAGCGAGGGGCGCATCCGTGTCTCCACAGGACAGGTGGTGACGCTGGATCGCACGGTCATCATCGGCCGACGCCCGCGGTCCACCAGGGCGAGCGGAGCCAACCTTCCGCACCTCGTCGCGGTCGAGAGCCCGCAGCAGGACATCTCCCGCAGTCACCTGGAGGTGCGCCCCGAGGGCGACACGGTCGTGGTCATCGACCTGCACACCACGAACGGATCGACTCTTCTTCGCTCGGGCTCCGACCCCGTGCGGCTGCACCCGGGTGAGCAGACGATCGTGATCTCCGGCGACGTGGTCGACCTCGGCGACGGAGTGACCGTCGCGTTCGAGGATCTCCCGTGAATCGGCGCCCCTCGCCGCCGCCCGAGCTGCCCGGCTTCACATATGTGGAGCCGCTCGGCACGGGCGGCTTCGCAGACGTCTTCCTCTACGAGCAGCAGATGCCGCGACGCAGGGTCGCGGTCAAGGTGCTGCTCGCCGACCGGATCACCAGCAGCGCGGCGCAGGAGTTCGCCGACGAGGCCAACGTCATGGCGATGCTGTCGACGCATCCCGCGATCGTCACGATCTACCAGGCGGGAGTGGCCGGCGACGGGCGTCCGTACCTCGTGATGGAGTACTGCCCGCGGCCGAACCTGCAGCTGCGCGCGCGCAAGGAGCCGTTCTCGGTCGCCGAGGCCCTGCGTGTCGGCGTGCAGGTCGCGGGTGCCGTCGAGACCGCGCACCGCGCGGGCGTCCTGCACCGCGACATCAAGCCGGCCAACATCCTCGTCACCGAGTACAACCGCCCGGCTCTCACCGACTTCGGCATCGCGTCGACGACCGGGGCCACGGGCGAGGCGTCTGGCGGCATGTCCATCCCGTGGTCGCCGCCCGAGTCGTTCGCGGATCCGCCCCAGAGCGGACCCCGCACCGACGTGTGGGCGCTGGGGGCGACGCTGTTCACCCTGCTCGCCGGGCGCTCACCGTTCGAGAGGCCAGGAGAGCGCAACTCCAGCGCCGACCTCATCGAGCGCATCGAACGCGCCGCGCTGCCCTCGCTCGCACGACCGGATTCCCCCGAGAGTCTGCAGCGCGTGCTCGAGCGGTCGATGGCCAAGAACCCCGACGCCCGCTACCCCAGCGCCGTGGCTTTCGCCCGAGCGCTGCAGAAGGTGCAGATCGAGCTGTCGCACTCGGTCACCCCGATCGACATCGTCGACGACCACCCGCCGGCCGAGGACCTCGACGATGACGGCGACGGCCTGACGCGCGTCAGGGAGATCGTCAGCATCGATCCGGACGTCGGATCCTTCACCCGGCCGTCGGCGGCGACGCAGCCCAAGGGCACCGCGTTCCCGACTCCCGATGTGCCGCGCTTCGACAGCCCGGATCCCGTCGACGAGGCCACCCAGCTCCGGACGCCGGGCGCTGCCCCGGTCTCCGCGCCGGACGACGACGATCGCACGATCGCGCGCGGCCCCGTCGTCGTCTCCCCGCATCCGGCATCGTCCGCGGGGGCGCCTGTGTCCCCGTCGTTCACGTCGCCGTCGCCGCAGCCCGCCCAGAGCTCGCCCGGGCAGACCTCGCCCGCGGCGACTTCCGCCGCGAAGAACTCCGGAGCCGGCGCGGGGGCCACAGCAGCGGCTGCGACCGCTGATGCCCCCGACCGTTCGGCCCGCAGCCGTCGCGGACGCACGATCGGACTGGTCGCCGCCGGCGTCGTCGTGGTCGTCGGTGCCATCGTCGGCCTGAACCTCATGGTCGCGAACATGCCCACGCCCGAGCCTGCCGCCACGGGCGACGAGGTCGACCCGAAGGACATCGTGTCGGATGTCGTGCCCAAGGTCTCGGACCTCGAGGGCACCCGCTCCGGCGACACCGTCACCTTCACCTGGACCAACACCGACGAGCTCGAGGGTGACAGCTTCATCTGGATCCCCGTCGACCTCACCGGCGAGGGCACACCCTCGACCACGACCGACACGACGGTCACGATCACGGATGCCGCGCCGGGTCAGGTGTGCGTCGATGTGGCGCTGCGTCGCGACGACGGACGCGCCTCGGAACCGGTGCGGGGGTGCGTGAAATGAGCGGGACCGGCACGGTCACGGTCGAGTTCGCCGGCGAGTACTTCACCATCGAGCCCGGCAGCAGGTTCACCGCCGGGCGCGAAGGCGACCTGGCGATCGACGACAACCTCTTCCTGCATCGCAGCTTCCTCGAGATCGCCGAGTCCGGCGGCCTCTGGTGGCTGTCGAACATCGGCTCGCGGCTCACGGCATCCGTGACCGACCGCACCGGCGGTGTGCAGGCCTGGCTGTCGCCCGGTGCCAGGCTGCCCCTCGTGTTCGATGCGACGACCGTCGTCTTCAGCGCCGGTCCCACGACGTACGAGCTCGTCGTGCATGCCACGCAGCCCGCGTTCCGCCCGACCCAGCGCGAGAGCACCGACGGCGACTCCACGATCGGCGACGTGCCCCTCACGGCCAGCCAGCGGCTGCTGATCCTCGCCCTCGCCGAGCCGCAGCTGCTGCGCGACGGCACGGGTATGAGCGAGATCCCCACCTCCGCGAAGGCGGCGGCCCGCCTCGGCTGGACCGTCACGCGATTCAACCGCAAGCTCGACAACGTCTGTGACAAGCTCGACCGCATCGGCGTGCCGGGGATGCGCGGCGGACAGCGCTCCTTCGCCACCAACCGCCGGGCTCGCCTGGTGGAGTACACGATCGCCTCGCGCCTGGTGACGCGCGAGGACCTCGCCGAACTCGACCGGCCGCAGGGCACCGAGGACGAGGATGCCTGACCGCGCCACGGAGCACTCGCCGTGTACGAGCTGAGCGCACTGGGTCTCTCCGCGGTCCAGGAGGACGAGTGGCGTGACTACTTCGGTCGGGGGCGGGCGTTCGCCGCGCCCCTCGACCGGGATGCCGTCCGTCGGCGGATGCGCGTCAACGCCGTCGTGATCGGGGTCGCGTCCGCTGTCCTGGCGTTCGCCGCGGCAGGGCTGTTCGCCGTGCTCTTCCTGCATTTCGGCGGACCGGTGACGGTGCTCCTGTTCGCGCTGCTCGTGATCGCGGCCGGCGTCCTGCTGCTGCGCTTCGCCCTGCTCCGGCGTCGACTGCGCGGCGGGCCGGTCTCGGGTGACGACTATCTGGTGGTCAGTGCTGAGGGCATCCGTCTTGCCGGTCACGTCGATCTGCCGTGGTCGTCCGTCATCGGCGGGGTCGGGTTCGATGATCGTGATGCGGCCGTCCCGTTCCTGCGAGGCCCGGCGGCCGCGGTCGAGCGTGCGGCCGGACGCGTGCAGTCCGAGTTCGTGCTCGGCGTCCGCGGGGTGCGTGCGCTGCGCGACGCGGCGCCGCGGGAGCTGCACGGACTCTTCGAGGTGCTCGGGACGCACGGCGGCATCCGCATGCCGATCGATACCATGGTCGCGCCCGAGAACGTCCGGGCGTCGCTCGCGGCGATCTGCATCGCCGGACTCCGCGCCGGCGTCGATGTCGAGGTGACATCGGACAGGGCGGCGATCTACACCAGAACGGTCGCCCTGCTCGGGCCCGAGAAGTCTGCCCCGTCCACGTCGGGGCAGGGATGAGAGGGAGATGATGGCCGACCTGCGCGCCAGCCGATGTGAACAGCTCGTCGACCCGGTGACGGCATTGACCGTCGCCGTCGTGTCGTGCAACGAGCGCATCCCGCAGAGCTTCACCGACGTGATCCGTGCCGCCGAGGATGTACGCGCGATCGCCGAGCTCGGCTCGGCCGGGGTCGACAGCTCCGATTACGTCGAGTGGGCCGCCGGGGCGCCGGAGACGCTCGGCTCTCTCGTCGAGGCCGCCGAGGCGAAGGACTCGAAGGGGGTCTGGGAGGCGTTCTCGCACCCGCAGTACGGTCTGCACCGCGTCGCTGCCGCCTGCAACGGCCTGCCGAAGTGGGCGCCGCCGGCGGGGTCCGAATTCGTCTGAGTTGCTCAGGAGCCCGCGCGCTCAGCAGCCCGCTGCGGCGTCGAGGTCGGGCAGCTCGACGGCCTCGCCCCAGCCGGAGAACTCCAGCTGGAGGCTTCCCGCGGCATCCGCTCGGGTGAGGGACACCGGCAGCGCCGGGCCTTGCGTCTGCACGCGCAGCGCGCCCTGAGTGCCGTCAGCACCCAGGATGAGGTCGACGCCGCCATCGCTCGGCGCTCCCAGCGCGGAGGCGTCGGAGGTGTGCTCGGCGAGTGCCTGCAGCGGGTGCAGGAGCGCTCCCCAGCGCGTGACCGCCGGGTCGTCGTCGGCGACGCAGGAGAACTCGCCCACCGGACGATCGCTGCCCGCCTCGCCGACGGTCGCCGCGGTGGGGTTGAGGTAGGTCTGTCCGTCGGTCGACACGATGACGGTGGTCTGACCGTCGACCGTGAACTGCGCGACGGTCTCCTCGCTCGACCCGCGCACGTCGATCTCGAGCGCTCGACCGCGTGCGGTGAAGGTGCCGGTCATCGTGGCGGGCCCTGCCTCGCGGACGGCGGTGAGCACCGTGGCGCGCGCGGTGGTCGCGTCGAGCAGCACGAGCCCGTTGCCGGAGGTCTCCTCGTCCCAGGCGCCGAGATCGATGTGGGTGGGGCTCGGCGCAGGCTCCGCGGGCTGCGTGGCGCCCGCGCACCCCGCGAGGACGAGCACGGATCCCAGCGCGAGGGCGGTCAGCCGTGCGTCACTCCGCCGGGGCATCCGCCACACATCCCGAGACCGCGCCCTGCGCGTCGAGCGTGGCGCGGTCGAGCTTGACCTCCGCCTTCTCGTTCCCGTCGGCGGGGCGCACGACGATGCAGGATCCCTCGTCGACGATGGCGGCGGCACGCGGCAGCCAGGCCTCGGTGCCCGTGACGAGCTGCGACACGTCGAGACTCGGACCCGACGGGCCGTCGACCACGATCACCTGATAGGGCACCTCGGGCCCCGACCAGTCGGCGCGCACGACGTTGTCGGTGACCTCGAGGGTGAGGTCGGATGCCGTGGCCCGCCCGGACAGGCCGCCCACGATCACGAACACGAGGAAGGCGATGAGTGCGAGAACGGTCGTGCCGATGGAGATCAGGAACGCCGGATGCCGCCACAGCGGACGCTGCTTCTCGGGCGCCTCCTCGAGCTCGGGGAGGACGTCGCCCGACGTCTCGAGCGTGCGGATGGCGCCGGGCGCGACCTGCATGCTCGGGCGCGGCGAGTCCCAGCCGAGCTGGCCGTCGAGCGCCGCAGGAGCCGGGGTGCGCGACGCGGTCCACGGCACGGGGGCGGCGGTGATCATCCCGCCCGCCGGTCGCTCGCCGACCGGCGCAGCGTTCTGCTGCCGGCGTGTGCGCGGGATGTCGCTCATCGATCTGCTGCAGATTCTCCGTCGTGGTCGGGCGCGTCTATCCTAGTCATGGCCTGCCTCCGACCTGGGAGTCCCATGACCTCGACGCACCGACGCCGGCGAGGAGCTCGCGCTCTCGTCGCGGTGCGGAGTGCCGCGATGACCGCCGTGCTGGTGGCGTCCGCGCTCGCGTCCCCCGGTATCGCCGCGGCCAACGCGTCCGACGAGAACGCGACCACCCCGCAGGGCGGTGCCGTCGAGGTGTCCTACACCGAGACCACCGAGATCCGCTCGGGCGAGGGCTGGCGCATCGACTGCGCGGGCGTCGGCACGCTGGAAGGCATCGACGTGGCCTGCGCCGACGACGGCGTCACGCTCGTGTCTGCGGGTTTCGACGCCGATCTCGGCATCCAAACGCTGACCGTCCCGCAGGTCTCGGGGGCGACGCGCATCTCGCCCGTCTACCGCGTACGCCTCGAGCCGCCCCCGGTGCCGGAGGTCTCCGTCGACCGTCTGGACCTGCCTGTCGTCGTCGGCGAACAGGCTCTGGTGCCGCTCTCGGCGCTCGGCATCGCCTGCGCGGTCTGCACCGCCGACGGGGGAGCGACGATCCGCGTGGACACGCCGCCGTCCGGCGTCTCCGCCGGGGTCAGCGAGACGCACCTCGCGCTCCGGGGAGAGAACGCCGGTGATGCGATCGTGCCGCTCACGATCACCGACGATGCGGGGCAAGCCGTCTCCATCGAGCTCACGGTGACGTTCGTCGCCGCTTCCGCTCCTGCCGAGGCCCCGACGATCGGCGCTCTGCACGTCGTCGGCGACGTCGAGGCCCTCGATCTCGTCGAGCAGACCTGGGGCGACGTCACGATCGTCTGCAGCACCCCGCAGTCCATCGGTCTCCGGTGCACCGAGGACGGCGGCATCGAGCGCACCGGCACCGCAGCGGGCGCCGACGACGGCGCCACCGCCCTCCCCGCGCAGCTGCTGTTCCGGGTCGTGGCCGACGACGGCCGCCTCGCCTGGGGCAGCGTCACGGATGACGCGGACGCGGATGTCGCAGACCTCGTCGCTCCCTCGTGGGAGAGTGAAGCGCCGCTGTCTCTCGTCACGGTCCCCGTCGACGAGCAGCAGGCCGACGCTGCAGTTCCGCTCGCCGGCCTGGCCCGGCTTCTGGAAGGGATACCCGCATCATGAGCCTTCGGCTGACCGTCGCCGACCGCCCCGGCGCGCCCCAACCCGAGTCCTGGATCGTCAAGGTCGACGAGGCCACGACGATCTCCGAGATCGGCGAGTCGCTCGACGTCCCCGCCGACGAGCTCGCTCCGGGTACCGATCCGTCGTCGGCGTTCACCGTCACCGGCATCCGCAGCGGCGTCGTCGTGCCCTCCCGCCACCAGGTGGTGCTGGCGCCGGGCACCCTGCGCCTCGAGTTCGTCGCCGGCCCGTTCGCCGGGGAGTCCGTGCCGATGACCCCGGGGGTTCCGACCACCATCGGCCGCGGATCGACGGCAGCCGTACGCATCGCCGATCCGCACCTGAGCGAGGAGCACGCGACCATCACCGTGTCGGGCGGCGTCGCCGACGACGGCTCCCTGCTGCCCCTGACGGCGCACGTCGAGCTGACGGCCCCCGACGGTGCGCTCGTCGTGAACGGCACCGGCGATGCCCGCGCGGCCGACATCGTCCCCGCCGACCTGATCCAGCTGGGCAGCAGCGTGATCCGCATCGGCGCGGCTCCCGCATCCGACGCCGACATCACGATCGACGAGGTCGGTGCCAGGGCGTTCAACCGCCCCTCCCGCATCCGTCCGTCGCAGATCCCGCCCGTGATCACCCTCCCCGGCGACAAGCCCGAGGAGCAGGACGCCTCGCCGCTGCCGTGGCTCTCCGCGATCGTGCCCGTCGTGCTCGGCATCACCCTCGCGTTCGTGTTCCAGCGTCCGATCATGCTGCTGATGGCCGCCGCGTCGCCGGTCATGGTGATCGGCTCGTTCTTCGCGAACAAGAAGCTCGCGCGCCGCAAGGGCGAGCGCAGCGAGGCCGACTGGATCGAGGAGATCGACTCGGCCCGCAAGCGGATCGCGGTGCACGTGCGTCAGCAGCGTCTGACGAGCTGGTACCACCACCTCGACCCCGTGTACATCCGCGACGTCGTCACCCGTCCGCTCTCCCGGCTCTGGGAGCGCCGCCGCAGCGAGGAGGACGCGCTGCGGGCACGGGTCGGCGTCGCCGACGTGCCGCTGGACGTGCGCTTCGAGGGCGGTCCGCAGAAGGAGCGACGGAACGATCGGCGGGTCGGCGTCTCGCCGTCCCCGGTCGCGGTCGACCTCGCATCCGGTCCCGTCGGCGTCGCCGGCCCTGCCGACGTCGCCAGCGGTGTCGTGCGCGCCATGCTGACGGGCCTCGTCGCGCTGCGCTCGCCGCGTGATCTGCAGGTCGCCGTGCTGTGCGACCGCGACCAGGAGCACGCGTGGTCCTGGGTCCAGTGGCTGCCGCACGCGCAGCCCGGCGTCGGCCCCGTCGCCCTGATCGGCAACACCGACCTCACCCGCCGCGAGAGGATCCGCGAGATCGGCACGCTCCTCGACATCCGGATGCGCATCGGCAAGGACCGCCGGCTGGACTCCGAGTCGCAGATCGTCCTGGTCGTCGACGGCGCCCGCCGCTATCGCATGCTCCCCGGAATGGTGACCATCCTCGAGCAGGGTGCCAAGTACGGCATCCACGTGATCGCCATCGACTCCGACCGCTCGCGACTCCCCGAGGAGGCGACCACGGTCGTCGTCGCCGACCCCGGCGACCCGCTCCTCGGCCGTGTCGAGTCCGGCGACGCGTACCACTCGCCCGTGCTCTTCGATCAGGTGAGCGTGGGCTACGCCGAGGAGATCGCCCGCGCGCTGTGCTCGATCGAGCACGTCCGCGGTGTCGGCGACGACGCCACCGTGCCCAGCAGCGTGCGCTACACCGAGCTGCTCGGCATCGATCTCGCTGACCCGCAGCCGATCATCGATCAATGGCAGGTCGTGCCGCGCCAGTCGTACGTCGTGATCGGCGCCGGCGCCGAGGGCGAGTACGCGATCGACATCGCGACCGACGGTCCGCACGCACTGGTGGCCGGAACCACCGGTTCCGGAAAGTCGGAGTTCCTGCAGGCGCTGGTCATCTCGCTGGCGCTCGCGAACCGGCCGGACGCGCTGAACTTCGTGCTGATCGACTACAAGGGCGGCTCGGCGTTCGCGGACTGCGCCCGCCTGCCGCACACGGTCGGCATGGTCACCAACCTCGACGCTCGCGAGACCGAGCGCGCCCTCGCCTCGCTCGACGCCGAGCTGAAGCGCCGTGAGCGGGTTCTCCGCGACGAGATCGGCGCCAAGGACGTCGACGCCGCCTGGGAGAAGGATGCCGAGGCCGCCGCCAGGCTCGGCCTCGCGCGTCTGATGATCGTGGTCGACGAGTTCGCCGAGCTCAAGACCGAGCTGCCCGACTTCATCAACGGCCTCGTCCGCATCGCCCGAGTGGGTCGATCCCTCGGGGTCAACCTGGTGCTCGCGACGCAGCGCCCGTCCGGCGTCATCACACCCGAGATGCAGTCGAACATCAACCTGCGCATCGCCCTCCGCGTCACCGATCGCGCCGATTCGACCGACATCATCGGCGTTCCGGATGCGGCGCTGATCTCGGCATCCACGCCGGGTCGCGGCTACGTCAGGGCCGGATTGGATGCGGCGCCCGCACCCTTCCAGACCGCCCGGGTCGCCGGGCTGCGGATCGGACACCAGCGCACCACCCGCGTGCTGCCGCCGGCTGCGCGATTCGACTGGCAGACGGTCGGCCTGCCGCCGCGCTTCCCCGCCGCCGAGACGCAGTCGCATCGTCCCGACCAGGACGACACCGACCTGCGAGGACTCGTGCAACTCGCCAACCAGGCGGCGACCGCCCTGGGCATCGAGCGCAGCCCGTCGCCGTGGCTGCTGCCGCTGCCCGACCTGCTCCCGCTCGATCGCTTCGACGAGTCGTCGGCGCCCGAGGGCGGTCTCGTGCTCGGTCTCGTCGACGTGCCGTCGAAGCAGAAGCAGCAGCCGCTCGTCTGGAACGTGCTCACCGGCTCGCACCTGCTGTTCTTCGGTGGCAGCCGCTCAGGGCGCACGACGGCCGTGCGCACGCTGCTCGCGCAGGCCGTGCAGCGCTTCACCCCCGCCGACCTGCACATCTACGCGGTCGACTACGGCACCGGGGCGCTGCTGCCGTTCGTCGACGCCCCGCACACCGGCGCCGTCATCACGCCTCAGGACGCCGCGCGTCTGCCGCGCCTCCTCGACCGGCTGGGCATGGACCTCTCGCGCCGGCAGGCGCTCCTGGCCCGCGCCGGCGTCGGCAGCATCGCCGAGCAGCGGCGGCAGGCGGATGCTCGTGACGCGCTGCCCTACAACCTGGTCGTGATCGACGGATGGGAGCGTCTGGGTGCCTCGATGAGCGCCGACGACATGGTGCTCGTGCGCGACCAGATCATGCGCCTGCTCCGCGAAGGTCCGGCCGTCGGTCTGCGGCTGATCCTCACGGCCGACCGGTCGGTCTCCTCCGACAAGGTGTCGACGTTCATCGACACGCAGTACGCACTGCGGATGCGGGACATCAACGACTACCGCGGTGCCGGCATCATGATTCGCGACATCGCCCCGAACATGCCCCCGGGTCGTGCCCTGTTCGGCTCCGAGGGCACCGAGGCGCAGTTCGCGGTGCTCTCCGCCGACCCGAGCGGCGAGGGACAGACGTCCGCAGCCCGCGGCATCGTCGAGTACGTCGGAGGCCACTTCGGCCAGTTCCCGCAGCTGGCCGAGCTGCCGCAGCCCATGCGCGTCGACCCGCTGCCCTCGCGCATCGGTCTCAGTGTCGTCCATTCGCTGCCGCTGCTGGGCGGCGCGACCGCCGAGACCCCGGTGGTCGCGGTGGGTGGCGACCACCTGTCGCGTGTGACCGTCGACTGGCCGGGCATCGGCGGCTTCGTCGTGGCCGGCGATCGCCGCAGCGGCAAGACGCACACACTCGCCGCGATCGCGCATCAGCTCGGCTGGCACAAGACGCCGATGGTGATCGTCGCCCGCGAGGGCTCGATCCTGGCCGAGGTGGGCAAGAGCCACGGCGTGCCCGTGCTGTCTCCGCGTACCCCGGAGGATGAGATCGCCACGGCACTCGAACCGGCGGATGCGCCACTCACGATCGTCGTGGACGACAGCGAGTCCATCAGGGACACTCCACTGGACAGAGCCCTCGGGGCCGCTCGCTCGCACGCGCGCTTCATCGTCGGCGTCGGAGCCGAATCGGCGGGCTCGTCGCTCACCGTCGCGCTCACCGAGGCGAAGAAGGGACGCACCGGCATCCTGCTCTCGCCGCCGTCGACGATCGTCGGCACGCAGGTGTTCGGCGTGCAGCTCGCGCGCACGCATGTGGGACGCGCGGCACCGGGCAGCGGGGTCTTCTTCAGCGACGGTTCGTACATGCCGGTGCAGGTCCCCGACCTGACCGCGTGACGATCCGCCGCCCCCGGAGGGCGGGATAGAATGACCCGGGCGCTACGGCTGCGAGCAGGGCGGCCGGACGACCACAACGGGGGAGACAGTCGATGAGCACTCAGTGCCGGTTCTGCGGCGAGGCCGTGCGACCGGACAGCATGTTCTGCCCGTCGTGCGGACAGCTCATCGGGATGTCCGGAAGTGTCGTGCCGCCCTTCCCCGGCGGTGCCGCGTCGACCTCGTCGGGAGCGCCCGTCGAACAGCGCCCCTCCGAGCCGCTTCCGCCGGTCCCGCTTCCCGCACCGCTCACCCCCGAGCCCGCGCCGCAGGCAGTCGCAGGGCCTCCACAGACGCCCGCACCGCAGAACGCTTCGGCACCGCAGAACGCGCCCGCACAGTCCGCGCCGCAGCCGCAGGTCTCACCGGCAGCTCCGGCCATCCCGACGACGGTGACGCTGCCGGACGGCCGACTGCTCGGACTCGATCAGGTGCTCGTGTTCGGGCGTTCGCCCGGGCGCGGTGCCGCGGCATACCAGGGCGTCCCCTTCCGTCTCGACGATCCGGAGCGAGCCATGTCCCGCGTGCATCTCGTGCTCGCCCCGGCAGCCGGCGCCGTGATCGCGACCGATCCGGGTTCGGCGAACGGCACTCTCCTCGAGCGGGACGGAGTGCAGTACGCACTCGTCTCCGGTACTCCGAGCGCGCTCGTCGCGGGAGATCGGCTGCTGCTCGGAGACGCCGTCCTGCGCATCTCCTGACGCCGTCGGAAGCATGGATGGGGAGTTCTCCCCATCGGCTCGGGACCCTCTCGTGTGTTACGAATGTACCCGGACCAATTCCGCGGCATCGCCGCATAAAGCAGGGGGTATGACATGGCTGAGATCAAGGTAACTTCCGAGTCGCTCGCGGGCGTCGCGAACCAGCTCGCATCGGGTGCGACGTCGATCGAGTCGCAGCTCGGAAACCTCAAGTCGCTCGTGCAGGGACTCATCGCCGGCGACTGGGGCGGATCCGCCTCGCAGACGTTCAACGAGCTCTACGAGCAGTGGGACGCCGCGGGCATCCAGCTCAAGGAATCGCTGAACGGAATCAGCGACCAGCTCTCGAAGGCAGCGCTCGCCTACGAGGAGTCCGAGAACAACATCGGCAACAGCTTCCGTTCCTAAGTTCTTCCACCCGGTGCGCCGGGTCTGCTGATGTGAGGGGGGTGCCTCGTGGTGCAGTTCCATGTGTCCACACCGGCGCTGGGGTTCTCGGCGTCGTCGATGACCGGTGCGGTCGCGCAGTTCGATGCGCAGCTCGCGCAGGTCACCGCCGCGGTGAACGCCGTGGTCGGATCGACCTGGACGGGGAGCGCGGCCGACGCGTTCCTCGAAGAATGGACCGGGTTCCTCACCAGCGCCGGGGTGACCCGCGAAGCGCTGATGAGCATCGCGGTGCGGCTCCAGAGCGGTCAGAGCACCTACGACGGGAATGAGGCGCAGCTCACTGCGGCATCGCGCTCGTCGAACGTCAGCATCCGCGTGCCCGGCACCGGGGGAAACAGCAGCGGAGGCAGTGCGCAGGCGTCGGCGACGCAGGCGACCTTCGTCACCGAGAACGTGCAGGCCATGCCTGCCGACGTCACCATCGACGCCAGTGCCACCAGGGGAGACAGCGCATGAGCGGCCTGCACACGTACGAGACGGCTGACATCCGCGGACTCGAGTCCGCGCTGAAGCAGCTGCACGGATACTGCAGCGAGCTGCAGGCCCACGCCGCCAGCGCCACCGGCGCCGTCAGCGCGCAGTGGAGCGGTATCGCCAACACCGAGTTCGTCAACTGCGTGCAGACCTGGCAGGTCGGCGCCACCATCCTCACCTCCTACGCCGAGTACCTCGCCACCTGGGCGGGCGACGCCGCGACGCAGTACGAGTCCGCGCAGTCGTCGGTCGGCAGCATGTGGGGCGGCGGCGGCGGTGGCGCCGGCGGCGGCGGCGGATCCACGGCGGTGTGATCCGATGGTGAGAATAGATCCCGCGAAGTTCTCCGCGGCAGCAGACGCATACGACGCCATCTCCCAGCAGGCCCTGAACTACGCCATCGAGGCGCGCGGCTCGCTCAGCGGTTTCGGCGGCATCGCCGGCACCGACCCCGGCGGAGAGTCCTTCGCCGAGTCCTACGACGCGATGGCCGCAGCGGCCCTCCAGACGCTCTACGACATCGCCGTCGCGACCCGCGGTCTCGACCGCACGCTGATGGCATCGGGTGGCACCCACGCGCAGGCCAACGCCAACGCCGAGCGCATCGTCTACGACGCCTCGTCCGCGTTCGTGCTGCGACCGGCGATCGCCGAGTCCTCCGTCGCACCGCCGCCCTCCGCCTTCGGCGGCCGGCCGGACACCATGGTCCAGGGCCTCGACAGCGCGGCTGTCTGGGTGTGGGACCAGATCCTCAACTTCATCGGCACGCTGTTCCCCGACGGCGACCCCGAGCAGCTCGAGGCCGCAGGGACCGCCTGGGCCGGCATCCTCAGCGACATCCGGAGCCTGCGCACCGACATCCGTCTCGGCGACAACGTGCTCGCGGGCATCGAGAGCGGCGAGATCGCGGCGATCCAGCAGAAGATCGACGACTTCGCCGACGGGCTGACGATCTTCCTCAGCGACGACGAGGGCATCGGCCAGATCGACAACATCTGCCGGGAGTACGCGACGACCATCCGGGACACCCTCGAGGAGACCCGTCAGATGATCGCCCAGCTGGTGATCGAGGTCATCGCGGGTGCGGGACTCAGTTTCGCTCTGTCGTTCGTGACCTTCGGCGCCGCGGGTGTCGCCGGCGCCGCGGCCATCACGGCTCGGATCGGCGTCATCGCGGCCAGGATCGGCGGCCTCGTCGCCCGGTGCGTGGCGACGGCCGGACGCCTCGCGTCCCGCCTCCATGGCATCATCCCCGGGCTCGTCCGGGCCGGAGCCCGGTTCCCGAAACTGACCAAGGCGGGCATCGAGATCGTGTCCGGCACGGCATCGTCTGTGCTTGCCGAGACCGTCCAGGGCAGTGAGGCCAACTACGGTGCCGCGTTCCTCTCCGGATTCGCAGGAAGCTCCATCGCCGCCGGGATCGTGGCCCCGTTCGGCCGGGCCGGTGAGCGGTTCGCCGTCCAGGCTCTGGCGAACGGTACCGGTGGTGCCGGAAGCACGGTTGTGGACTCGGCGGTGCGCGGCGAGGAGATCACCGCCGCCTCCATCGCCATGGGCGCGGGTCTCGGCGTCGCAGGTTCCGCGCGTCTGCCCGGACGCCGCAACCCGGGCGCGGCCTCGGGCGGCAGCGGCGGTGGCGGCGTGCACGTCAACGACTACGACGGGCCTTCGGGCACCGGCGATGCGGCGAACGCCTCGGGCGGCGACGGCGGAGGAGCTCCGCGCTCCGACTACGACGGCCCCAGCGGCCAGGGCGGCGACGTCGGCGGCAGCGGTGGCGAGGGCGGCTCGGCCTCCTCGAACCACGGCGACGCTCCCACGGCGACCGACATCCACGTCACGCCCGAGGGCAACGGCGGCGGCGACGGCGGCAACAGCGGCAGTGGCGGCAACAGCGGCAGCGGTGGCGACGGTGGTCACACCAACGCAGGCGGCGACAACACTCCTGCGCCGGAGAACACGCCTGCGCCGGAGAACACTCCTGCGCCGGAGAACACTCCTGCGCCGGAGAACACGCCTGCGCCGGAGAACACGCCTGCGCCGGAGAACACTCCTGCGCCGGAGAACACGCCTGCGCCGGAGAACACTCCTGCGCCGGAGAACACGCCTGCGCCGGAGAACACGCCTGCGCCGGAGAACACTCCTGCGCCGGAGAACACTCCTGCGCCGGAGAACACGCCTGCGCCGGAGAACACGCCTGCGCCGGAGAACACTCCTGCGCCGGAGAACACTCCTGCGCCGGAGAACACTCCTGCTCCCGAGAACACTCCTGCTCCCGAGAACACTCCTGCTCCCGAGAACACTCCTGCTCCCGAGAACACTCCTGCTCCCGAGAACACTCCTGCTGGCGGCGACTCGTCCAGCACGGGCGCCGGCGGCAGCACGTCGACCACGCCGGAGGCTCCGGCAGCCCCGGTCGGCACCGGCGGCGACTCGACGTCGACGGGCGACTCCTCGACGTCGACCGACCCGGATGCCGGAGTCGATGGACCTCCACCCGTGGATCCTGATGGCGACCTCGGTGTCGACCCCACGGCGGACGGCGCGGATGCCGACGCGGGTGACAGCACGGCGGACGGCGACGGCGACGGCGCGGACCCGACGGCTGACGGCGCTGACAGCGACGACGCCCCGGTGCACACTCCGACCGATTCGACGTCGTCGACCGGCGATCAGTCGACCCAGCAGTGGGGCGACGGCGGACCCGCGCAGGATGCGCACGGACGTGACTACCTCGAGCGTGAGGACGGTCGTCGCACTCTCGCCGGCGACCCCGACGACACGTATCGTGACCGCGCCGGTCGGCTGCACGACGAGGACACGCACCAGTTCGTGCCCGACCACAACCGACCGGATGTCAACGACCTCCCCGTCGATCGGGCCGTCCGAGGCGACACGACGGAGGTCGGGCTCGACGGAGATGCTCAGACGGCGCACCAGTCGCAGGTCGACGCTCGCGCCGACCTGCAGGCCGATGCGAACGCCGCCGCGGCTCGCGTCGACGAGCTGGCGGATGCTGCGGGGATCGACCCCCGCCTGCTCGACGGCTCCTCGCACGACGTGCAAACGACGCTCGAGACCCTGAAGAGGGACGGCGTCATCTCGCCTCGGCAGCAGGCCGAGCTCGACAGGGCCATCACCGCCGAGCGGGACGCTCTGGCCGATCTCCGAGGTTCGTCCGAGGAGCTGGGCGACCAGGCGGCCGGCGCCGTGTCGGCGGCTCGTGGAGAGACCACGCTGATCCCGCCGGGCGGCGCAGGCGCCGGCCAGTTCGACCACGTGACCATCACGGGCGACCCGTCGCCGACGCTGCACGTCTACGAGGCGAAGGGCGGCAATTCGTCGCTCGGCTATCGCACCGTCGACGGCGTCCGCGCCGAGCAGGGCACGACCGCGTACCTCAACGACATCGCAGGCCGCGACACCCGCCTCGCAGACAGTCTCGACGCCTACATGCAGAGCCCTGACGCCGACCCGCGCGTGGTCGAGGCGATCCGCAACGGCACGCTCGACGTGCGCTACGAGCTCGTCCAGGCGCGACCGGACGGCACCATCCGCGTCACGGACTTCCAGATCGATCGCAGCCAGGTCCGCGTGCCCGGCTCCGACGACCCGGCCGCGTCCCCGGCGGGCGCTGAGCGGACCACCCCCGGCGCTGACGGGACGACCGCGCGCGCTGAGGCGACGACCGACGCCCCTGACCCGACGACCGCCGCTGAGGCGACGACCGACGCGCCTGAGCCGACGACCGCCGGTCCTGAGGCCGCTCACGGTGGCGACACGACACAGGATGCCGGCGCGACGGATGGCGAGTCCTCCATCGACGGCGACGGCACCGACGGCGACGACACCGACGGCGACGACCTCGACGGCGGCAGCGGCGTCGGCGGCCCCGGCGACGGCGGCGACCCCGTCGATCCGACGAACGGCGCCGGCCACGGCGACGGGCCCGACCGCAGCTCCGACCAGATCATCCGTGAGTTCGCCGAGGCGAACGGTCTGTCGAACCAGGATCTGCACGACCTCCGGCACACGCCGGCGTCGCAGCTCTCGGCGGATCAGCGCGCTCAGCTCCTCGAGCTGCGCGGTCTCATCGATGCGCCCACACCCGACACCCGACTGGTGAAGGTGATCCCGTTCGACGACGTCAGCCGCTACCAGTACGGTCAGTACGGGCCGCAGGTCGGCGGGTTCGTCGCCCGCGCGAGCGACCTGAATCCGTGGGCCGGACTCGACCAGGTCGTGGCCGATGCTCGCCTGGACTACACGCCCAACAGCGGCCAGGTGAACCCGTACACGGCGCCGGGTGCGGACTCCTACGGCTTCATCGAGTTCCAGACCGACGACGTCGACCTCCTCGGCGTGCCGTTCTCGCCGGAGTTCGACGGCACGGCGGAGTACGACCAGCCGTTCGCCGGATCCGGCTTCCTGCTGAACCGCGACGACGTGTGGCGGCCGGAGTACGAGGCATCCGCGCGGATGGATCTGTCGGCAGGAGCGCGTCTGTGGGCGGTCGGCCCTGATGGCCCCCGCCTGGTGGGCATATACGTCCCCGGTCGCGGATTCTTCAGCCCCGGCTCCGGCTCGTGACCGACGCGCTGGAGAAGCGGGGCCTCCACGCCCGGTGGAAGGGCGTCGACTACCGGCTGGTCCGCAAGGGTTCGGGGTGGGTGCTGCAGACGGACAGGGCGACGCCCGGATTCGACGAGGCGGCGTTCACGAAGAATGCTCCTGCACGCTTCGAGCGGAAGGTGGATCCGAAGGAGAAGCTCGAGTGCTTCCGGATCTCCCACTCCGGGTCGTACCGCGGTATCCCGGTGGAGATCTCGCCGAGCAATCAGGGCCGCGTCATGGCGGTCACGAAGGATCCGCGAGCGCGGGACAACGGGTTTGATAGCTTTGAGCGCGATGCCTGGGTGAAGCTCATCCCGGCGAACGATCGGGATCTGAGGATCACCGAGACGCGCACCCCGGTTCCCGCACCGTGGCTAGGGGCCGACCCCGGAGGAAGACGATGACCGAACTGATCTTGGCAGTGACGCCCGCGCGAGGTCGTGCGTGGCTGAGCCAGGGAATCGGCTGGGTCGCAGGGTACGTCGTCCGTCGCGACGATGTGGTCGCGGCGACCACGCCCGCCGCGCTGTTCGCCGAGCTCGGGCTCGCCTACCCCGGCTCCCCTTTCAGCGCAGACGCGCCCTCCATCGACACGCTCCGGATCCCCGCCGCGTCCTACCTCGCTCTCGAGTCGCCCGGGACCGGCGATGTCATCCCGCCCTTCCGGGATCACCCTCCGCTCAGCGGCACCGGGTTCGTCGAGAGCGCCTCCGCCATGGTGCCGTACTGGTGGCTCGCGCCCAGCGCTCTCCCGGCGGGCACGAGCCTGTGGCGGACGCACGCGGACGGTCGCGAGGAGATCCTCGCCGGCTATGCGCACGTCGCCGAGGGGTGGGTGTCCACCCGACCGGACTTCGTCCTTCAGCCCGTCCCGCCGCGCTCTCCCGAGCTCGTCGGAGTGTGGGCCGAGATCGCGGGAGAGCGGATGCTGGCCGACCTGCTTCCCGACGGGACGGCGATCGTGTGCGCTCCCGACGAGCGCGAGGGCATGCGGCAGTCGTCTCGCGGTGTCTGGTGGCGCACGGCGACCGAGGGCGAGATCGATCGCCTCTTCGCCGTTCGCGTGCTGGGGCGCTGGCGCAACCGCCGCGTGCAGCTCGTCGGAATCGAACGGGGTGAGTCGGGCGACCGCGCCCACATCGTCTTCCTCGGGCACGATGCGATCGACGCTGAGTCCCTCGGGCTCACGAAGACCGACGCGGGCGTGTACGAGGGTGTCGTCGATGCCGGCGAGGTCCGCGACCTCGGTGAGGAGCAGACCGAGATCCCGGCAGCGACGGCCGCCGCGGATGCCGCACAGTGATCCTTCTTCCGCCGCACGTGATCGATAGGGTTCTTGTATGAGCTGGAAAGTGATGACCCCGACCGAGGTCTGCGACCTGATGGACTTCTGGATCGCCGCTCCGTGGCCGCTGACGCAGGACGAGACCCAGAAGCTCGCCGTCGAGCGCTTCGGGTGGACCATCGAGGTCGAGAACGGGACGCCGTACCTGATGAACACGGTCTCGAACTTCACGTTCACCGATGTGATGACCACCGATTCGCGCGGCCGGATGATGCACCTGACCCTCGACATCTCCGACACCATCCGCGAAGTCACGGAGGAGTCGACGGCGTTCCTCGGCGATGCGTTCACGCTGATGGTGCGAGAGGGGTCGTCGCGATGGGGCGACCCGAAGAACCTGAAGGTGAAGGACACCGTGTCTGCGCGCTGGGACGTCGCCGGCGGTGCGCGGGTGACCTTCAACTTCGCCCCGAAGGGGCTGTCCGCGCGCTTCGAGACACCGCAGGGTGCCGAGGTCGAGCGCAAGCTGGGCGACCGCTGATGTCCGACTGGGATGAGTTCGGGCAGCGTCTCGCGTCCACGTTCCGCCAGGTGTCGGATCGGGTGTTCCTGATCATCGCGTCGGAGTCCGATCCCGCGCGATACGTGCAGTTCGCCGGCCAGAGCGACCGGCTGGATGCAGAGGCGCCGGCGACGGACGTCGTGGCGGATGCCGACGAGTCGGCTCTGCGCGGCGCCGGGTGGTCGGCTCCGAACAGTGCGCAGCCGAACTGGTCGTCCTCGTTGGTCCTCCCTGCCCTCACGGCCGAGTACGAGGAGCTGGCGGCGCGCTGCGTCGTCGCACTGCGGGATGCGTACGGCATCCACGGTCCGGACGAGCTGGCCTATCGCGCCTGGCGCGAGGGTGAGCAGATGCCGACGGGCGAGACGTGGACGGCCGAGCAGATCGGCCGCCTCGACCGCGGAGCGGAGTCGCTCGAGCTCGACGCGCTGGGGATCGCCTCCGTCTGAGGGTGCCAGCGGAAGAGCCCCATCTCAGGGGCTTCGTCCGCGAAGCCGGTCAGCGGGCCGCGTCGGCCAGGTGCCGGGCGTTGTGGCTGAGCACCTTGACGATGATGCCGTGCCGCCGCAGCTCCTTCGCGGTACGCGCGCCCTCATCGGCGTCGCGCCCCAGCGCGTGGATGTTCGCGACGACGAGGACGTCGCCGGTCTTGAGCGTGGCGATCAGCCGCGAGAGGCGGTCGCTCCAGCTCTCCAGGATGTCGGGCGCGGGGTGACGGAAGCCTTCGATCGGAACGCCGAACCGCGTCAGATCATCCCGCTGCTCGACGACCGACGGCATGCCGTCGCGGGAGACCACGAGACCGACCAGGCGGGAGCCGTCCGGGCGGGCGAGCCAGAAATCGCGGTTCTGCTGCAGCTCGGTGAAGCACTTCGGGCACTCGGCGGCCGCGTGCGGCAGGTGCAGCGGGCTCGTCAGGGCCTCATCGACGGATGCCGTCGCCTTCATGGGATCGATCGCCTCGCTCATCGCGCACCTCCGGCATCCATTCTGCCCTGATCGGAGCCTCCGCGGTGACGTTTCAGAGCAGCCCGAGCGATCGCACCGCTTCGCGCTCGTCGACCAGCTCGGCGACCGACGCATCGATGCGCGCGCGGGCCCAGTCGCTCACCTCGAGACCTTCGACGATCTGCCATCCTCCGTCGACGGATCGCACCGGGAACGAGGAGATGAGGCCCTCGGGCACGCCGTACTCGCCGTGCGAGACGACACCGGCGGAGGTCCAGTCCTCGGTCCCCTGCACCCAGTCGCGCACGTGCTCGATCGTGGCGTTCGCGGCGGAGGCCACCGACGACGAACCACGCACCTGGATGATCTCCGCACCGCGCTTCGCGACGCGGGGGATGAAGGTCTCGTCGAGCCAGGTCGGCACGTCGCCGACGATGGCCTCGAGGGCGGCGACGACCGGCTCCCCGCCGACCGTCGCGTGCGAGACGTCCGGGAACTGCGTCGCCGAGTGGTTGCCCCAGATGGGCAGCCGGCGGATCGTGTCGACCGGCACGGCGAGCGTCTGCGCGAGCTGTGCGCGCGCTCTGTTCTCGTCGAGGCGGGTGAGGGCGCTGAACCGCTCCGCAGGCACGCCGTCGGCGGATGCCGCGGCGATCAGCGCGTTCGTGTTCGCGGGGTTGCCGACGACGGTGACGCGCACGCCCTCTGCAGCGTGCGCGGCGATCGCGGCGCCCTGCGGCCCGAAGATTCCCGCGTTCGCCGCCAGCAGGTCGCCGCGCTCCATGCCGGGTCCGCGTGGACGGGCGCCGACCAGGAGCGCGAGGTCCGCACCCTCGAAGCCGACGGCGGGGTCATCCGTCACCTCGACGTGCTCGAGCAGGCCGAACGCGCCGTCCTGCAGCTCGAGGGCGGCGCCCTCCGCCGCGCCGAGCCCCTGCGGGATCTCGAGCAGCCGCAGCCGTACCTTCTCGTCGGGACCGAGCAGGTCCCCGGCCGCGATGCGGAAGAGCAGCGCGTATCCGATCTGTCCACCGGCACCGGTCAGCGTGATCGTGGTCGTCATGACACGAGCCTACGACTCGGGGGATGCCGTGGCGCGGAGTACCCTCATGGCATGACGTTCAATCCCGATGCCGATGTCTCCGGCAACACCGCCCGTCGTCGAGGACGCGGCGCCGTCGTGGCAGGTGCCGGCGGTGTCGGACTGCTCGGCATCATCGCGCTCATCGCCGGTCCGCTGCTGGGCATCGACCTGACAGGCCTTCTCGGGGGCGGAGGTGCGACCGGCGGTGGCAGCGAGCCCGCCGGCGGCAGCGTGATCGAGGACTGCCTGACGGGTGAGGATGCGAACGAGAACGTCGACTGCCGTGTGGCAGCCTCGCAGCTCGCGCTGGACGGCTTCTGGGAGGACTACATCGGCGACTACCGTCCCCCGCAGCTGGTCATCGTCGACGGGGCGACCTCGACCTCGTGCGGCACGGCTTCCAATGCGGTCGGACCCTTCTACTGCCCGCCGGACGAGACGGTGTACATCGACCCGACGTTCTTCGACCTCATGCAGCAGCAGTTCGGCGCATCCGCCGGCGACCTCGCCCAGCTCTACATCGTGGGGCACGAGTGGGGCCATCACATCCAGTACATCCGCGGGATCATGGACAGCTACCCGAACAACGGCACCGGCCCTGACAGCAACGGCGTGCGCATCGAGCTGCAGGCCGACTGCTACGCGGGTGCATGGATCGGCCAGATGACCAAGGAGAAGGACAAGAACGGCGTCCCCTACCTCCTGGCGCCGACCGACGCCGAGCTCGACGACGCGCTGAACGCGGCGAACACCGTGGGTGACGACAACATCCAGCAGCAGTCGGGGTCGGTCAACCCCGAGAGCTTCACGCACGGCACGAGCGAGCAGCGGAAGTTCTGGTTCGCCAACGGCTATCAGAACGGCCTCGACGTCTGCGAGGAGCCCCTGAGCGTGTCGGGCGACAAGCTCTAGCCTCGAGAGTCAGACGCCGTCGATGCTGGTGAGCCCGCGCGTCGCGGCGAGGTCGTGCTTCCTGGCGTCGAAGTAGCGGTCGGGCTCGACGGCGAAGGGCTCGGTGTCGATCCACACCCTGTTCCCGTCGACCCGGAGCACGCCCACATACATCGCTCTGTCCGCCTCCGACGACCAGATCGTGAGCAGTCGCTCGTCTGCCCGGTTCTTCTGCAGCGCAGCGAGCGCGGCGATCACGCCTGCGCTGTCCGCGCTCCCGGTGCGGATAGCCGCCAGAACCTGCTCGATCGGGAATCCGGCGGCGTAGCCGTGGATCACCGCATTCCGCAGCACTCCGCCACCCTTGACGCGCCACCGCCTGGCGCCGACGAAGATCATCACGAGGCAGATCACGAAGATCACCGGTGGCATTCCGAACGCCGCGACGATGGCCAGTCCGCTGCGGATGCGACCGCCCAGGGTCTCAACCGTGGCGAGCGGATTGAGGTAGACCAGCAGGGCCAGGATCACCATGATCCCCGCGATGATGCCCCACGTCGCGGTCTTGCGCGGCGAGCGCTCCGATTCGAACAGATCGGGGCGGGTGGCGAACCAGGCGGAGAGATCGCGGGACTTCGACCGCAGCGGCGTGAAACTCATCTGATCACGCTAGCGTGGTCTCGTACGACTTGTTCTGACCGGGGGGTCGATGACGATGAACCTGGATGCGCTGTATCCGCCGATCGAACCGCATGAGAGCGGCGAGCTGCTCGTCGGCGACGGGCACCGGATGTACTGGGAGATCAGTGGAGCGCCCGACGGCAAGCCCGTGGTCTTCCTCCACGGAGGACCGGGAAGCGGCACCTCCGCGTGGCAGCGCCGCTTCTTCGATCCGGAGGTCTACCGGATCGTGCTCCTCGACCAGCGCGGCTGCGGGCGCAGCACCCCGCACGCGAGCGCCGCTGACGCCGACCTCCGCTTCGTCACGACCGCGCACCTGATCGCCGACATCGAGCTGCTGCGCAAGAACCTCGGCATCGACCGGTGGCAGGTCTTCGGAGGCTCGTGGGGGAGCGCACTCGCGCTCGCCTATGCCCAGGCGCATCCCGAGGCGGTGAGCGAACTCGTCCTGCGCGGCATCTTCACGCTGCGCCGGGAGGAGCTGGAGTGGTTCTACGAAGGAGGTGCCGCGGCTCTCTTCCCCGACCTCTGGGAGGAGTTCATCGCCCCCATCCCGGTGCTCGAGAGGTCGCGGATGATCGAGGCGTATCACCGACGCCTGTTCGACCCCGATCCCGCCGTGTACGAGCCGGCCGCCCTCGCCTGGTCGCGGTGGGAGGCGTCGACCGTCACCCTGCGTCCGGACGCCGCGCAGATCGAGGCCATGTCGGTTCCGCGGACGGCGACCGCGTTCGCCCGCATCGAGAACCACTTCTTCGTCCACCGCGGCTGGTGGACCGAGGGGCAGCTGATCGCCGGCGTCGACCGCATCCGACACATCCCCGCCGTGATCGTGCAGGGGCGACACGACGTGTGCACGCCGATGATGACCGCGTGGGACCTGCACACCGCCTGGCCGGAGGCGGAGTTCGTGGTCGTCGACGACGCCGGGCACTCCGCCACGGAGCCCGGCATCCAGCGCGCGCTGCGCGAGGCCACCGACCGATTCGCGCTCTGACGACCGCGCGCTGACGACCGCCGCGCGCTGACGACGGCGCTCTCAGGCGCGCAGCGCCTTCGCGAGTGTCTTCAGCAGGCCGATCAGGCCGCCGTCCGCGCGGTACCGGGTGAGTCCCTCGCTGACCGCCGCTCCCGTCCGGGCGGAGACGAACCACGGCGGCTTGGGAAGGATGCTGAGGCGCCCCCCGCCGTTCAGCACCGGCAGAGACCGGGGGAAGGGACGGAACGGCCCTCGGATGGCGGAGCGCTCCACGTCGTCGAGCAGAAGCGCGTTGTGCACCACTCCGATCCCGCTGCCGACATCATCGATCGTGCTGCCGGGGTACGCGCCCCAGGTGAGCGTCGGCGTGATGAATCCGAAGGCGGTCCAGCCGTTGATCGCGATGGATCCGTAGCGCAGCCCGGCGATGGCGCGTCCGAACCCGGAGCCCAGTGACTTCTCCGTCGCCGGATCGATCAGCAGGTTGGCGCCGAGCGTGCCCTGCAGCCGGTCGTTCGCGTAGGCGACCGCCGCATCGAGGAACGCCTGGCCGGTGCCGGGAATCGACACCACACCGAGCACCGGAGCGAAGTACTCGGTGGTCTGCAGCGCCCCGGCGTCGTCGTCCTCGTCCAGCTCGACCAGCACGCGATCGCCGAGCACCAGCGCATCCGGGTATGACTCGGCGGCGAGGTCCATCCGCGCGGGTGACCCGGGGTACCAGATCGGTCGCTCCGGGGCCTGCGCGTAGGCGCGGCGCAGCGCGATGCGGAACTGCTCGGCCTGCGGCCAGTCCTCGGACATCACGACGACCTGGCCCGCGATGCAGTTGTGCCCGCTGTTCTGCAGCCGCATCGTCGCGACGTGCTCGGCCTGGTAGGTGAGGTCGGCCTCCGTCCACTCGCCGGGCACGATGATGATGGGCGAGACGCCGCCGAGCTCGGCCGTGATGGGCTTCTTCAGCTGCGGGCGGTTCTCGCGACGACGACGCGTCGCTGCAGCGCCGGTGCCCCAGACGATCGCGTCGAAGGTCGCGGCAGAGCCGGTGATGTGCACGTGCGCGAGGTCGGGATGCGTCGTCAGGTAGCCGCCGACCGCTGGCCCGCCGCGCACGATGCGCAGCAGCCCTGGACCGATGAGCGGCGCGAAGGCGCGCTTGTAGATCGGCACCAGGGCATCCTGCGTGGGATTGACCTTGAGCAGGGCCGTGCGGTTGTGGGCCAGGAGTTCGTAGAGCACGTCGAGCACGGGGATCGAGGTGATGTTGCCCGCGCCGAGCACGAGGCCGACGCCGCCGGACTCCGTGGGGGTGCGCTGCGCGAGACCCGCGGCGGCGCGCGCGCCGCGTGGGGTCGTTCCCGGCTTCAGCCAGACCTCTCCGGTGTAGCCGGAGAGCAGGATGCGGTCGATGCCGGTGAGCGGGAACGCCTGCACCGCCGTGCGACCGCCCGGGGCCCGCCCGACCGTGAGACCGTCCAGGGGGTTGGTGCCGTCCGCGAGTCGCGTGAGGGTCTCGATGTAGGCGTCGAGTGCCCCGAGCACGCTGTACGGTCCGCTGAGCCACTCTTCGCCCCGCAGCGGATGCCGCCCGTCCAGGCCCTTCGAGGCGGCGGCCGTCTGTGCCCAGTCCTCGGCGGAGGCTGCGACGCTCGTGCGCACCGCCTGCAGCAGCGTGACCCGCTGAGCGAGCGTCAGAGCCGACCACGTTCGCGTTCCGACGTGCAGCTCGGCGATCGCGGCGTCGAGGCGCTCCCGTTCCGCCTCGCCGAGATCGGCGGCGTCGGCCGCGGCCTTCGTCGTGGTGGACGGGGTGGTCGCAGAAGTCATCGGCGTCTCCTTCGGGCGGGATCCCAGCTTAGGCCGCGTCCCTCTCAGGCGTCCCTCACGCGTCGATGTCGTGGCGCCGCAGGCGGTAGCGCCGCAGCGTCAGCAGACTCGCCGCCATCAGCACAGCCGGAAGGATGCTGAAGCTCCACACGATGCCCGTGACGGCCGTATCGGGCTGCGTGGCGGTGGTCCCGGCGACGGTCGAGACATACCCGGTCGCCGCGAGGGTCAGCGACACCGCGGTGGCGCCCAGCGCGAAGCCGATCGTCTCGCCGGCAGTCCACACGCCGGTGAAGGTGCCTGCCCGACCGGCGCCGCTGCGGCGCTCATCGTGGGAGATCACATCGGGGAGCATGGCCATGGGCAGGGACTGCAGCCCTGCATACGCGATCCCGGCCAGGGCGATCGATCCGTACATCCATGCTCCAGGCACCCAGGCGGCGACGATGAGCGATGCCGCGGCGGTGAGGAAGACCGTGCTCGCGATGGCGAACGCCCGCTCTTTGCCGATGCGGCGTGAGACAGCGGTCCATGCCGGGGTGGCGACGAATGCCGGGCCGACCAGCGCGAGGAAGACGAGCGTCACGGCGTCCTCGGAGCGCAGCACCCATGTGGCGACGTACTGCGCCGCGGCGAGCATCGTGCCGGTCGCGAGCGCCTGCAGCAGGAACGTGCCCAGCAGCGCGCGGAACGGCTGACTGCGCCGCAGAGTGTCCAGTGCGGCGGAGTACTGCTCGCGGATGCGCGTCGGCGGGGTGTCGACCGGTTCTCCGCCCTTCGAGGGTGCCTCTGTGCGCTGCGGCGCGGCAGCGTCCGCCGCGCGCGAGGCGATGAGCATCCCGATGCCGATCGTGAGACCGGCCACGACGCCCATCAGCAGGTAGCCGGACACGGGATCGGAGCCGGCGCGGCGCAGCTCGGGGCCGCCGGCGCCGAACAGCAGGATCGCGGCCGTCAGCACGACGACGCGCCAGCCGAGCAGTCGCGTGCGCTCGTCGTAGCCAGAGGTGAGCTCTGCGGGAAGCGCCACGTACGGCACCTGGAAGAGGCTGAACGAGGTGGCGGTGCCGAGGAAGGCGAGGAGCACGCAGATCGCCCCGGCGACCGGCCCCCACGACGGCGGTACGGCGAAGGTCAGGGCGAAGAACACCGGGAGCGTGAGCGCCCCGAGCACCATGAGGCCGCGGCGTGAGCCGGCGCGGCGGTACTGGCGATCGGATGCCGCGCCGATCAGCGGATCGATCACGACATCCCAGATCTTGGCTGCGGTCACGATGAAGCCGGCGGCGAGGGCCGCGACGCCGAGGTTGTCGGTGAGGAAGTACGTCAGCACCAACCCGGGCAGAGTGGCGTAGCCGCCGGTGCCGAGCGAGCCGATCGCGTAGAGCGCGATGGTGCGCGCGGACAGGCGGACGGATGCTCGTTCGGGCCGAGCCTCGGTGCTCATCGCGCCAGTGTATCGGTGCGCGACGAGCCTCCTCCGGTCAGATCAGCGAGAGCTCGCGCAGCTTCGCCTCGACATCGGCGTTCGACGGCTCGACGTGGTGCGAGGAGTCGGGGTAGACCACCACGGGGATGTTCGTGCGGCCCGAGATCTCCTTCGCGACGTCTGCCGCCGCGGGCTCGGCGACGAGGTCGACGTAGGTGTACTCGATGCCGAGCGAGTCGAGCTGCTTCTTCGTGCGGATGCAGTCGCGGCACCAGTCGGCACCGAACATCGTGATGGCGGATTCTGCAGGAGAGGTCATGCATCCAGCCTAGAACCGCCCGGCTGAGCGAGGGCCGACAGCGGATCCTGCCGTCTCGGCAGCAAGCCATTGCGAGGTAAGGGTTACCTTACCTATGCTGAAGGCATGAGCACCGCCTGCGAGCACGTAGAGGATCCGGACTGGGAGAACATCGCGGGTGTCGTGCTGATCGCCGGTGATTCGACCGACGCCGGTGCCATCGCCTCGATCGCGGCGCGCATGCCGTGGGACGCCGAAGGGGTCATCCTCATCGAGGCATCCGCGCGCATCCAGTTCCGCCACATCGACGTGCCCGAAGGGGTGTCCGTCCGGTGGCTGCTGCGTGGCGACGGCGTCCGTCAGCATGCGAAGGGAGAGCGGCTCGCGACCGCGGTGCACTCGTGGTGCGTCGAATGGACCTGCGGCGAACCGCAGCTGCAGTGGACGGTCTGGCTCGGGGCGCACACCCCGCCGCATGTCGCCCGCATGGCGCGCAGCCTGCTCGGCGTGACGAACTGAACTCAGCGCGTCGGGAGCTGGACTCAGCGCGTCGGGAGCACTGGACTCAGCGCGTCGCGAGCACTCGACTCAGCGCGTCGCGAGCACGGGGGCGCCGCCGAGATTCGCACCCGCCGTGATTGCATCGAGGGCACGACGCAGCGACGAGCTCGACGTGTGCGCCGTGTACGGGAAGTACACGACCTCGACGCCGACCTCGGCGAACTCGCGCTCGAGGCGGAGTCCCTTGTCGGTCCCGCGCCAGTCGTCGCCCTTGAAGAAGTGCGTGAACTGCACCTCGCGCCAGGAGTCCATCTTCGACGGAGTCGTCTCGACGTAGACGTCGTCGACGAACGAGATGTGACGGACGATCTCCGCCCGCTCGGCGGTCGGGATGACGGGCTCGATGCCCTTCACCTGCCGCAGCATCTCATCGCTGACGACACCGGCGACGAGAATGTCGCAGTGCTGCTTGGCGTGACGAAGAAGGTTCAGATGCCCGACATGAAACAAGTCGAAGGCACCAACGGCGTAGCCGATGCGCGTCCCCATGATCTCCCCAGATCAGTGATTCCCCAGAGAGCGGATCCCCATCCGCTCAGCGACTCCCACAGCCGCATCGGGCCAGCCTAGCAGGTACGGGTTTCGCTGCCCATAGGAACCCATGGAACTATGGACTCCGCAGTGGATTCCGGTACAGCCGAAGGGGGAGGCGCGTGAGGACAGCGGTCACCGTCATCGTGCCGACCTTCAATGAACGCGACAACGTCGCCGAGCTGGTCTCCCGCACCGCGACCGCGCTCGCCGCCTATGACGCGGAGATCCTGTTCGTCGACGACAGCACCGACGACACCGCCGCCGAGGTCGATCGCGTCGCCGCCGACGCTCCGCTGCCGGTCCGCGTGATCCACCGCGACGACAACACCGGCGGACTCGGCGGCGCCGTCGTGGTGGGCCTGCAGGCCGCATCCGCCGATCTGTGCATCGTGATGGACGGCGACCTGCAGCATCCGCCCGAGCTGCTTCCGGCGCTGCTGCGTCGACACGACGAGGGTGAGGCGGATGTCGTCGCCGCGTCGCGGTACATCGGGGGCGGGGACACCAGCGGCCTCGGGACTGCCGTGCGGTTCGGGGTGTCGAGGGCCGCCACGTGGCTGACGCGGGCGATGTTCCCCATCCGACTCGCGCGCAGCACCGATCCGATGACGGGATTCTTCCTCGTCGATCGGCGTCGCCTCGATCTGCCGGCCCTCAAGCCGCAGGGCTTCAAGATCCTGCTCGAGATCCTCGCCCGCACCGATCTGCGCATCGCGGAGATCCCGATGGAGTTCGCGGAGCGTCGGCACGGCACCTCCAAGGCGAGCCTGCGGCAGGGTGCCACCTTCGTCGCCCATCTGGCGCGACTGCGCTTCGGCAAGATGTCGCTGTTCGCCCTGATCGGGCTGATCGGCGCCCTCGCCAACCTCGGCATCATGTGGCTGCTCACGACCACCGGTGTGCCGTACATCTGGGCGGCGATCATCGGTGCCGAGGTCACGATCATCGGCAACTTCATCCTGCAGGAGCGCTTCGTCTTCGCCGACATGCGCACCGACGCCCGGGGGCTCGGCGGTCGCTTCGCCGCATCCTTCACCTTCAACAATGTCGAGGCCGCGCTGCGCATCCCGGTGATGGCGCTGATGGTCGAGTCCTGGCACATCTCCAGCGTGCTCGCGACGGGACTCTCGCTGATCGTCGCGTTCTTCGCGCGGTTCCTGTTCCACTCGCTGGTCGTGTACGCGCCGCAGCGCCGCAGGAGGACCGAGCCGGTCGGCAGCGAGCCGAAGCCCGACACCGCCGCGCTGCGCATCATCCGGGCGATCGATGCCGAGGCGATGAAGCCGGGCGAGCTCTAGCGCGTCAGTCGACCGGGCCCGCGAGGTACGCCTCGAGCGCGGCGTCCGCATCGCGGGGCGTCCACCCCGTCGAGATGATGCGGCCGAGATCGAGCACGCTGTTGAGCGGTCGGGGCGCGACCGGAGCCTCGCTGCCGGCGAAGTACTCCGCCGTGCTCACATCGCTCACCGCGGCCGGATCGTGGCCCGTCACTCGATAGACCGAGCGGGCGATGTCGGCCCACGAGTGCGGCTCGCCGCCGCCGGTGACGTTGTAGACCCCGAAAGGCGCCTCCGCGGCCAGCAGATGCAGGATCGCCGCGGCGAGGTCGTCGGTGAACGTGAGGCGTCCGATCTGGTCGGCGACGACGCGGGGTGCGATCCCTCTGTCCGCCAGCGACGCCATGGTGCGCACGAAGTTCTGTCCTTCGCCGATCACCCAGGAGGTCCGCACGACGTAGTGCCGCGGCACCGTCGCGACGATGGCGTCGCCGGCGGCCTTGGTCTGCCCGTAGACGCCGAGCGGGTTCACCGGATCGTCCTCGAGGTACGGCGCGGATGTCGACCCGTCGAACACGTAGTCGCTCGACACGTGCACGAGCGTGATGCCGTTCTCCGTCGCGATGCGCGCGAGCGCGGCGACGCCCGCGACGTTCGCGGCCCAGGCCTGCGTGCGTCCCTCGGGCGTCTCGGCCCGGTCGACCGCGGTGTAGGCGGCGGCGTTGATGATCGTGCCGTAGTCGCGCCAGCGGCGAGCGTTCGGAAGGTCGGGGTCGGCGAGGTCGAGGGCCTCCCTGGTGGCGTACTCGACGTGCGAGGCATCGCCGAGGGCGGCACGCAGAGCGAGTCCGAGCTGCCCCGCGGATCCGATGACCAGCGTCGTGCGAGGGCCGATCGGCCTCACGTCGGCGAGCCGCGGGTGGGCGAGGTCCTTGGGGGAGATCTCGACCTGGTCGAGCGGGATCGGCCAGGCGATCGCGGCGGTCTCGTCGGCGAGGTTGAGGAAGGAGTACGCGGCGTCCGGCGACCAGTGGTCGTTCACGAGGTACGTGTATGCGGTGTCCGCCTCGAGGGTCTGGTACGAGTTGCCCACCCCGCGCGGCACCAGGATCGCCCTGGACGGATCGATCTCCGCAGTGAACACCGCGCCGAAGGTGTCGCCGGCGCGCAGGTCGACCCAGGCCCCGAAGATGCGGCCGGTGGCCACCGAGACCCACTTGTCCCAGGGCTCGGCGTGGATGCCGCGGGTGGTGCCGATCGCGTCGTTGAACGACACGTTGTTCTGCACGGGGCCGAAGTCGGGCAGACCGGCGGCGACCATCTTCTCGCGCTGCCAGTTCTCCTTGAACCAGCCGCGGGAGTCGCCGTGCACGGGCAGATCGACCAGCAGCAGCCCGGGGATCGGGGTGCGGGTGACGGTGAGCGCCTTGCCGAACTCCGTCATCACTGTCCCTGGGCGGCGTAGAAGGACTCGGTGGCGTCCTTGGAGGGAGCCCACCAGTCCTCGTTCGCGCGGTACCAGTCGATCGTCGAGGCGAGTCCCGATTCGAAGTCCGAGTACTGCGGCTGCCATCCCAGCTCGGTGCGCAGCTTCGTGGAGTCGATCGCGTAGCGAAGGTCGTGTCCTGCACGATCGGTGACGTGGTCGTAGGCGTCCGCCGGCTGGCCCATCTGCGTGAGGATCAGCTCGACCACCGATCTGTTGTCCTTCTCGCCGTCCGCGCCGATGAGATAGGTCTCCCCGATCTCACCCTTCTCGAGGATCGTGAGCACCGCGGACGAATGGTCGTCCGCGTGGATCCAGTCGCGCACGTTGAGCCCCGCCCCGTAGAGCTTGGGACGGATGCCGCGCAGGACGTTGGTGATCTGGCGCGGGATGAACTTCTCGACGTGCTGATACGGGCCGTAGTTGTTCGAGCAGTTCGAGATCGTGGCCTGCACGCCGAAGGAGCGCACCCAGGCCCGCACGAGCAGGTCGCTCCCCGCCTTCGTCGACGAATACGGCGAGGAGGGGTTGTAGGGCGTGCTCTCGGTGAAGCGCTGCGGATCGTCGAGCTCGAGATCGCCGTAGACCTCGTCGGTCGAGATGTGGTGGAACCGGCGCTCGTGACGGCGCGCCGCCTCGAGCAGCGTGTACGTCCCGATGATGTTGGTGTCCAGGAACGGACGCGGATCGTGCAGCGAGTTGTCGTTGTGCGACTCCGCCGCGTAGTGCACCACCGCGTCGACGCCCGCGAACAGCGAGTCGACGAGTTCCGCATCCGCGATGTCGCCCTCGACGAGCTCGACGCGGTCGGCGGGGAGACCGGCGAGCGAGGCGCGGTTGCCGGCATAGGTCAGCTTGTCGAGCACCGTGACGTGCGCGTCGGTGTGCGCGACGACGTGGTGCACGAAGTTGGATCCGATGAAGCCGGCACCGCCGGTCACGAGCAGGCGGGTCATGCGCGCCCCCTCTCGAGGAGTCCGAGGAGGTACGAGCCGTACCCCGACTTCACCAGGGCGTCCGCGCGGTCGCGCAGCTCGTCGTCCGTGAGGAAGCCCTGTCGCCAGGCGACCTCCTCCGGGACCCCGATCTTCATGCCGGTGCGACGCTCCATCGTGCGGACGTAGTCGGCGGCATCCGTCATCTGATCGAACGTCCCGGTGTCCAGCCATGCGGTGCCGCGGGGAAGCACCTCGACCTGGAGCTTGCCGCGCTCGAGGTACTCGCGGTTCACGTCCGTGATCTCGTACTCGCCGCGTGCGCTGGGTGCCAACGTGCGGGCGATCTCGATGACGTCGTTGTCGTAGAAGTAGAGTCCGGGCACGGCGTAGTTGCTCTGCGGATCCTTCGGCTTCTCCTCGAGCGAGACGGCTTGTCCGTCGCCGTCGAAGGACACCACGCCGTATGCCTCCGGCTCGGCCACCCAGTAGGCGAACACGGCGCCGCCGTCGATGTCGGCGAAGCGCTTGAGCTGCGTGCCGAGGCCGGGGCCGTACAGCAGGTTGTCGCCGAGCACGAGAGCGACGCTGTCGTCGCCGATGAAGTCTGCGCCGATCGTGAAGGCCTGGGCGAGGCCGTCGGGGGATTCCTGCTGCGCGAAGGTCAGCGAGATGCCGAACTGCGAGCCGTCGCCGAGGAGGCGTTCGAAGTGGGCGGCGTCGTGCGGCGTGGTGATCACCAGGATGTCGCGGATGCCGGCGAGCATCAGCGTCGACAGCGGGTAGTAGACCATCGGTTTGTCGTACACCGGGATGAGCTGCTTCGAGACTCCGAGGGTGATCGGATGCAGGCGAGTGCCCGAACCGCCCGCCAGAATGATGCCCTTCATGATCCCCCTCGTGAAAACGTCGATGTCCATGGTGGCGTCACACAGAGGACGGCTTCCCCTCGCCATCCACGACGACCCCCACAGTCGTACGGATCGACTCTATCGGTTCGAGTGCGGAGGCACCGAGAGCGGCGTGAGAAGAGCCGTCGACGCCGCCTTCCGTCTGATGACCTCGGCCACCGGGATCGCGGTGATCGCGAACAGCAGCGCGAGGGTGCGGGAGGACGTGAGCAGCGGACTGAAGAAGGTGTCCCAGGCCCCGAGCAGCGTCAGCAGCACCGCGAGCCCCGACGCCGCGCGCATCGAGACGCTGCGGGCGACCGCGTAGACCGCGCAGGCGACGAGCATGATCGCGAAGACGGCCCCCACAGGTCCGAAGCGGAGCCACATGTCTCCGAGCACCGAGTGCACCTCGTACTGACCGCCGAACATGTAGCCCTCGACGTATCCGTTGTTCGGGTCGTAGTTCAGGCCGCTCATCCCGGTCTTGGCGATCCAGACGTCCTGCGAGGTCGGGAGCACGCCGCTCCCGAATCCCTGCGGTCGATGGGAGATCAGCGCGGTGGCTGCGCCGAGCTCGGGACGGCCGCCGGCGATCAGGGATCCGGAGGTGTCGATCTGCGCCTGGGTGCGCTGCTGTGCGGCATCGCCGAGCGCGCCGTCGAGGATGAGTGCCTGCAGCAGGCTGAACGCGCCCAGGCTGAGCACCCCGAGCATCAGCAGCGTCTGCAGCGGACGGGGTCGTCTCCTCCCCGGCGGCATGAAGGACTGCCACAGCACGATCACCCCCGACAGGAGCAGGAACGAGGTCATCGAGCGCGAGTCCGACACCAGGCAGATCCCGGCGAGCACGGCGAGCGCCAGCAGATCGAGCCAGCGTCGCGCGCTCGTCGACGTCAGGCCCAGGACGATGATGATCACCGGCACCGCGAGCGAGTACTTCCAGAGGTTCGCCGAGTTGCCGCCGGTGAGAGCGACGTTCGCCAGGGCGCCCAGGCCGAAGGCGACGGCGGTGCCGCCGATGCCGAGCTGGGTGCGCGCCCAGAGCAGCGTGCCGATCCCGCCCGCGAGGGACAGCAGCGTGAACGTCTGCTCGAGCAGGAGTGACGCGGATGTCGGTCGCATCGTCTCCGTGCTCGTCAGCACCGCGCCCCAGACCGCGGCGACGACCGCCAGCCCGAGCAGCGGGCGGACGAAGCGGAACTGCTTCATCGCCGGCCACCACACCGGGAGCAGGGCCACCGCGGTCAACAGCGACAGGCTCACACCGGGGCCGAACTGGTAGCGGATGGCGGATGCGGCGGCAGCACCGGCGGCGATGATCGACGTCGTGGTGTACTTCTCCGCCTGGAGCATGCGTCGGCTCAGGATCAGCGCAGGTCCCCGCGGAACACGGCGGTCCGCGCGCCGAACAGGTAGTCCACGGTGATGGTGACGTCTTCTCGATCGGCTTCGGCGACGGAGAACAGGTAGGTGCCCTCGGCGGATTCTCCGGGTGCGAGGGTGCCCTCGAAGGGAGCGCCGCCCGGCTGGGTGAGCGTGCCGGCGGGAGCGCGATCCTTGCCGGAGTACGCGTTTACCGTGACGTACTCGAGGTCCAGAGGCTCCTTCCCGGTGTTCACGACGAGCACCGTGGCCCGGATCGCGGGGCCGGAGGTCTCTCCGGCCGACGTCGCCTCGCCCTGCACGGCCTGGAGGCTCGACAGAGAGAGCTCGATGCCGTCGTCGGCGACGATCGTGGCGTCGGGAGCCACCGGCGACAGCTCGGGGAAGGCGCCCTCGCTCTCCGTGGGGGCGGGAGTCGGCGTCTGCGTCGCTCGCGGCGCGTCGGGGCTCACGATGTCGCGCGGCGGCACGGTCGGCGTCGACGACGGCGACGGCGCGGTGCCTCCTCCGCCCGAGAGCAGCGGCGGCACGACGAATGCGGCCACGACGGCCAGGACGATCACGGCGACGAGCACAGACAGTGCGATCCACCCTCGACGACGAGTGGACTCCGATCCCTCGTGTGCATCCACCGTGTGACCCCCATGACCGATACCGCGCGGCGCCACCCGTCGACACGAGTGGCGTGATCAGAGTTTAGACCGAAGTGCCTGAACCCGATCGAGCGGTCGTCAACAGGCGCTTCCCGTCGCGAACACCTCGCCACGCGGCTCGCAGGGGCGGCAGCGGACGGAGGAACTGCCGCCGACCGCCACGCAGCAGCACCTGCCACGCGTTGCGTGCGGCGGAGCGCGACCACGCCTCGGCATCCTCGGGCTCCAGCAGCAGGCCCGCGAACAGGAGTCGATTGCGGATGTTGTAGTAGTAGTACAGCTCGGATTTCTCCTCGGGCCGCTGCGAGGCCGATCGGTGCGTGCCGCCCTCGTCATGCACGGCGAGGGCGCCCTCCACGACGACCAGCCGTGCGCCGGCCCGGCTCGCCCGCACCGAGATGTCGACGTCCTCCCAGTACAGGAAGTACGCGTCGTGGAATCCGCCGACGCTGTCCCACAGCCGGCGGGAGAACCACAGGCAGGCACCGCTCAGCCACGGCATCCGCTCCGCGTCCGGCTGCTCGCGCCGCCGCCGAGGGCCGCCCATCGAGCCGTCGGCGAGGTAGACGTCCATCCCGGCGAACCAGGTGCGGCCGTGCTCGTCCTCGACGCGCGGTGACGCGAGGGTCATGCCGTCGGCGGTCGCGTCGGCGAGGGCGTCGATCGATGCCGCATCGATGTGGGCGTCCGGATTCAGCAGGAGGATGTCGGTGACCCCGAGGTCGCCGAACGCGACCAGGGCGCCCGCGTTCACGCCGCCGCCGAAGCCCGCGTTGTCGGGCATGGCGACCAATCGCCACCCCTGCGCGGCGCACAGCACCTCGACGCGGTCGCGCTCCTGCGCGCTGGAGAAGTTGTCGACGACGACGATCGACGCGGTCGGCACCGCCCTCGCCGTCGCCGTCAGATTCTTCTCCAGCAGCTGCGACGAGCCGTAGTTGACGACGATGATCCCCAGTGCACGAGACGTGCTCATCGGTGGTCCTCCCAGGTCGCGACGGATCCACCCTCCGCGCGGAAGGCCCTGTCGATATAGTGAAGGCTACATTTCGGCGCCGCCTGGGGGAGTTGTCGTGTCAGAGATCCGAGCCGCCATGTCGCGGCTGAAGCAGGCGCAGAAGTCGTCGAAAGGCGCGGCTGCGTATTCGCGCTACGTCAATCGACCGCTCGGCAGACCGCTCGCGGCCACCGCGTACGTCCTGAAGATGACCCCGACCCAGGTCACGATGGTCAGTGCGCTGTGCACCCTGACAGGCGTCGCGCTGATCGCCCTGCTCACGCCGACGGTGTGGTCGTCGATCGCCGTGGCCGCTCTGCTCGTGCTCGGCTATGCCCTCGACTCCGCCGACGGACAGCTCGCGCGCCTCACGGGCACCGGGTCGCTCGCCGGCGAGTGGCTGGATCACTTCTTCGATTCGCTGAAGCTGGCCACCATCCATCTCGCGGTGCTCGTGTGCTGGTTCCGGTTCTACGAGATCGACGACATCTGGCTGCTGGTGCCGCTCGCGTTCGCCGCGATCGCCAACACGTTCTTCTTCGGGATCATGGCCGCCGACTTCCTCCGCCGGATCCATCGGCTGCAGTCCCCCGTGGCGACGGACGAGGCCCCCCGCGAGGCCTGGCGATCGGGTTCGCTCTACTCCATCGCCGTGATCCCCACCGACTACGGCTTCCTCAGCCTCTCGTTCGTCCTGCTGTGGTGGCAGCCCGGATTCATGTTCGTCTACACGGCGCTGGCGGCGGTCAACGCTCTCATGCTGTGTCTCGCCGCGCTTCGCTGGTACCGCTCGATCCGAGGATTGGACAGCCATGGCTGACTCCGCCAGACCGCTCCGAGTGATGCAGTCGTTCGGAGCGCCGCGCGTCACCACGAATCCGTACATCACCATGCTCGACGCCGCGCTCGCCGCCTCGAGCGAGGTGGAGCACCTGCGTTTCTCGTGGCGGGGTGCGCTGTTCGGCAGGTACGACGTCTTCCACTGGCACTGGCCGGAGGTCAAGCTGCACGGCGGCAGCGCCGTGTCGTCCGTCGGCAAGTACGTCCTCGCCTCGCTGCTCGCTCTGCGGCACACGCTCGACCGTCGTATCGCCGTCGTCCGCACGGTGCACAACCTGGAGCTGCCCGACGACAACGCCGCGCGGCTGTGGCTGCTGCGACGCATCGATCGGCAGGCGGATCACCGCATCGTCCTGAACGAGACGACCCCGCTGCCGGCAGGCACCGCGCAGTCTCTGATCCTGCACGGTCACTACCGTGATTGGTACCGGCCCGCCGCCGACGCGGCACCGGTCCCCGGCCGGCTGGGCACCTTCGGCGGCGTCCGTCGCTACAAGGGCGTCTCGGGATTCGTCGACGCCTACGCGCAGGCCGTCGAGATGGATGCCTCCATCAGCATGGTGATCGGCGGAAAGGCCTCCAGCGCGGAGCTCGCCGAGGATCTGCGGGCACGGGTCGCCGGCCTTCCGGGCGTGACCCTGCAGCTCGAGTTCCTGAGCGACGACGAGCTCGTGGACCTGGTCACCTCGTCCGAGCTGGTCGTCCTCGCCTACCGCTTCATGCACAACTCGGGCAGCGTGCTCGCCGCGCTCTCCCTCGATCGTGCCGTGCTCGTGCCGCGCAACGCCCCGAACGAGGCGCTCGCCGCCGAGGTGGGGGCGGAGTGGGTGCAGATGTACGACGACGAGCTCGACGGTCGGCGCCTCCTGGACACCCTGTACGCGGTGCGGAGCATCGACGGGGCAGCGCGCCCTGATCTGTCCCGGCGCGAGTGGGCCGACGCCGGTTCCGCTCATGCCCGCGCCTATCGTGCCGCGCTCCGCGATCGCCGTGCACGACGCACGCCGCGCGGAAGCACGGGGGCGCGCGCATGATGCGCGAGGCGGCGTTCCGGCTGAAGACGGCACTGGGCGGCCGGAGCAGCCTCGACGCGTACCGCGAGTTCCTGGCGATGGACGCTCTCGACGGCGCCGCGATCGCGGAGGTGTCCGCGCAGCGCTCCGCCGCACATGCGCGGTTCGCCTTCGAGCACAGCGCGTTCTATCGGGACCTGTACTCGTCGCACGGCTTCACGGCGGCAGAGCTAGAGGACCCGGCGTCGTTCTCGGCGCTTCCGATCGTCGACAAGGCGATGCTGCGGGAGAACTTCGACAGCATCCGCACCGATGAGGCGAACGACCGCACCAGCATGGTGTCGAAGACCGGGGGGAGCACGGGCCTGCCCCTGCACCTGCTGCGCGACCTGCGATTCCCGGCCAGGGCGCTCGAGTGGCGTCTGTTCCAGTGGTGGGGTGTCAGGCCCTGGGACGACCGCGGCATCGTGACGCGCCACGTTCTCACCGGCGCCGCCCGGCTGCGGCACGACGTCGGCTGGCTGCCCTCGCGGCGTGTCCAGCTCGACGCCTTCCAGATCACCGATCAGGCCGTCATCGACTTCACGAAGGCCTGGAACCGGGTGCGACCCCGATTCCTGATCGGCTATGGAGGGGGAGTGCTCGACACCGTGCGCAGGATGCAGCGGCTGGGCCTCTCGGTGACCCCTCCGCGGGCGGTCGCGGTGACGGCCGCGCCGCTCACCGCCGGCACTCGGGCCGAGATCGAGTCGGCGTTCGGAGCGCCCTGCTTCGACCACTACCGGTCGGCGGAGATCCCGTGGATGGCCGGCGAATGCGCGCACCAGACGGGCTTGCACGTGTTCGCCGACGCCCGCCGGATCGAGATCGTCGACGCCGACGACTCGGTGGTTCCGGACGGCACCGAGGGCGAGGTCATCGTGAGCGACCTGACCAATCGAGTCTTCCCGATCGTGCGATACCGGCTGGGGGACATCAGTCGGATCCTTCCCGGGGCGTGCGCCTGCGGACGAGGCCTGCCGCGACTCGGCGCCATCTCCGGCCGCTCCTCCGACGCCGTCCGTCTGCCGGACGGCACCACGATCGCCGGCGCTCTGGGGCACATCTTCGACGATTCGCCTCTCTCGATCCGGCAGTTCGAGATCGTCCAGGAGGCGGACTACTCGGTGACGTTGAGGTGCATCCCGAGCGACGCGCCGGACGCACAGCGGGGCATCGACGCCGCGGCGGCACGACTGCGTTTCGCGACGAAGGGCCTCGTGCCGGTGACCGTCGAGCTGGTCGACGGCATCCCGCAGGTCGGCGGCAAGATGCGGTTCATCCGCAGCGCCGTCCCCGCGCCGTCGGGGGATGCTCCGGCGGCGGATCCTACGTAATATCTCGGTTTCACAACGATCGACGCGCCGTCTCCGTATAGACTGGCTCTGGCCGTCGCCCTCCGGGTAGGCGGTGCGTACCGAAACTGCACACCATCTCGCCCGGAGGGGGCTAGCTGGAGGGGCGCGGTGTACGCGGGCTGAAACCCCAAGGAGACAAGCTGTTGCGTTTGCGACATACATTTACCCGACCCCACCCCTCCCATCAGATCGCCGCGGGAACGACCGCGGCCATCGCCGCCGGCGCCCTGCTGGTCGGCCTTATCGGCGCCCCCGCTCAGGCGGCTGAGACGCCAGACCCCGATCCGACATCCACACCGGCCGCGACTGCGCCCCCGACCGACGCGCCGGCACCGACCGCCCCCGCCGATGACGCCGAGCGGACGACCGAGTCGCCTGTCGACGCGGCGGCGCCGGACGGTTCAGCCGATGCTGCCGCCGGCGAACAGCGTGCGGCCGCGGCGACCGCACCGGTCGTGCTGCTCGACGACGACTTCTCCCGTGACGCGACCGCAGGATGGGGGCGCTCCGACAACGGCCTCGCCTACTCGTCCTGGTCCTCGCGCACGACCGTGGCGAGCGTCGACGGCGAGGCAGCCGCGATCGCTCTCGATCCTGGCGAGTCCGCGTACCTGACCCCTCGTGCGGTGAGCGCCGACGACGTGAGGATCTCGGCCGACATCCGACTCACCGAGAGCGGCGGGCGCAGCTACTACGCGTTCACCACCCGCGTGCAGAGCGACGGATCGTCCTATCGGGTGCGCGTCTTCAGCGACGCCGACGGGCGGCCGCAGCTGTCTGTCGTGCGGAGCAAGGGCCGTGTCGACACCGAGCTGAAGTCGGTCCTGCTTCCGACGAGCCTGCTCGGCGACTCGTGGGTCACGTTCGATGCGAGCGTGACCGGCACCGACGCCGTCGTGTTCGAGGCGCGGCTGACCCCGAGAGGCGAGAAGCCGGGAGCGCCCCAGCTCACGGCGACAGATCGATCGAGTGAGCGGCTGTCCGCCGCCGGAGGACTCGCGGTGTGGGGCTACGCGTCCAGCAGCGCCAAGGGCCAGACCGTGCTCCAGCTGGACTCGCTCACCGCTCTGGTCGCCACCACGCCGCTGAGCGGCGAGGAGCCGACCGTGCCGACCGAGCCGGAGCAGCCGCCGACGGAGCCGGAGCAGCCGCCCACGGAGCCCGAGCAGCCGCCCACGGAGCCGGAGCAGCCGCCGACGGAGCCGGAGCAGCCGGAGCAGCCGAACACGTCGACCCGTGGGTCCGCGACCGTCGGCACCGCGTCGTATCCGGTACCCCAGGGAGCCGTGTTCGTGAACGGCGCCTCGACGTCAGGCACTCAGAACGGCCGCGCCGAGACACCGTTCCGCACCGTCCAGGCCGCCGTCAACGCCTCGCCCGCCGGGTCGACGATCGTCATCCGCCGAGGCGAGTATCACGAGTCCGTCAACGTGCCCTTCAGCAAGACGCTCACGATCCAGGCGTATCCCGGTGAGGCCGTGTGGTTCGACGGCTCGACGAGGGTCTCCTCGTGGAGTCAGTCCGGGTCCACCTGGGTGAGCGGCGGATGGACGGCCGAGTTCAGCAGCGACATGCTCAACGGCAACGCGAGCTGGTTCGTCGACCCGAAGTACCCCACGGCGAACCGTCCGGACATGCTGTTCATCGACGGCGTCGCTCAGAAGCAGGTGGCGTCCGCCTCGCAGGTCGTCGCAGGCACCTTCGCGGTGGACTACGCCTCGGATCGCCTGATCCTGGGTACCAACCCGGCAGGCCGCCAGGTGCGCGTCAGCGATCTCCCGCAGGCGCTGAACGTGCAGTCGGCGAACTCGGTGCTGCGTGGCTTCGGCGTGCGTCGCTACGCGACCTCGTACGACGTGCTCGGCACCGTGCGCATGCACAACGTCGGAACCGTGCTGCGCGACCTCGTGATCGAGGACAACGCCACGATCGGTCTCTTCGTCGGGAACGACAGGGCGACCGTCGACAACCTCACCATCCGTCGCAACGGTCTGCTGGGGTTCTCGCTCACCACCGCGTACAACTCGACCGTCACCGACTCGCTGTTCACCGACAACAACGTGGAGCGCTTCAACGGCGCCCCGGTCGCGGGCGGGATCAAGGTCACGCGCTCGCGGGGGGTTCTGATGAGCAACGTCGACACGAGCCGGAACGTCGGCAGCGGCACCTGGTTCGACGAGTCCTGCTTCGATGTGAAGATCGTCGATGTCACCTCCAACGACAACACGGAGATCGGCATCCACGCCGAGCTCTCGTCGCAGGTGACGATCGCCCGCAGCCAGACCTTCGACAACAAGGAGGGCATCCGGATCTTCGACAGCGAGAACGTGCTGATCACCAACAACGACCTCGGCAACAACTCGCGCCATGACATCAACCTGATGCAGGACGAGCGGAGACAGGCTACTCATCGGGTGGGCCGTGACCCGCGTGTGAGCGGGGTCGATCCTACGGTCACCTGGATCACGCGCAACATCTCGATCAACAACAACGTGTTCGGAGCGGGCGGACCTCGAGCGATCTTCGCGCATGACACCGCGACGGGGCGAGCAGTCGACACCTGGAACCTCAGCATCACGGGGAACCTGTTCAGCAGTTCGACCGGCGGGCCCTCGATGGTGACCTGGGGCGGTTCGGGTGATGTCTACGAGACGTTCCAGACCCCGCAGGCGCTGGCGGCGGCGAAGAACCGGACGTGGGTGAATGCCATGACCGCACGCCCTGAGCCCTTCGGGTCCATGACGGAGGAGATCAAGGCCAATGCCTCGGTCGCCGTCCCGCTCAGCTCCCGAGTGGCGACGCTGCTCGGGGTCGCGGCAGGGATCGAGTTCCTCGGCAGCGGTCGCTGAACCGTCCATCCGCCCGTCGTCGTCCTCCGGGGCGGCGGCGGGCGGATCGCGTCCGGGGCCGACGACGCTCCGTCAGCGGGCACAATGGAGGCGTGACCCAAGACACACGAGCCCCCTTCCTCCTCGTCCATGCGGGGTGGGAGCTGTTCGGCTCCGACCGGATGCTGCTGGAGAGCGCGATCGGGCTTCGGCAGGCAGGGGAGCGTGTCGTGGTCGCACTGCCCGAGAGCGGACCGCTGGTTCCGCGTCTCCAGGCCGCGGGCGTGGAGGTGCTCATCCCCCCGACCTTCGTGCTGCGCAAGTCCGCACTCCGGCCCCGCAACTGGCTGCGCACGGTGCGCGATGTGATCCGAGGCAGCGTCGCGGCCGTCACGATCGTGCGGCGCCTGCGTCCCCGCGCCCTCTACGTCAGCACGATCGTCCTGCCGCTGTGGCCCGTGATCGGCCGGCTTCTGCGAGTGCCCACCGTCACGCACGTGCATGAGGCCGAGGCCTCGGCCGCCCGTGTCGTGAACCTGGTGCTCTACGCGCCGCATCTGGCGTCGCATCGGCTGATCGTCAACAGCGAGTTCACGCTGCGCACGGTGGGGGACAGCATCCCGGCCCTCGCCCGTCGGTCGACGGTGATCCCGAACGGGGTCGCCTCCCCGACCGACGTGCCCTCGGCGCGCGTACGTCTCGACGGCTTCCGCGTCGTCTATGTCGGCAGGATCTCGCACCGCAAGGGACCGGACGTCGCCCTCGAGGCCGTGGCGATGCTGCGGGAACGCGGGGTGGACGCGACCCTTCAGCTGATCGGAGCGGTCTTCGCCGGCAACGAGGCGTTCGGCCACGAGCTCACGGCGCAGATCGCCGCACATGGCCTCCAGGACCATGTGGTCCACCACGGATTCCGTGCCGACATCTGGCCGGTGCTCGCCGACGCCGACGCGATCGTGGTGCCGTCCCGTCAGGACGAATCGTTCGGGAACACGGCCGTGGAGGGGATCCTCGCGGCGCGCCCGGTCGTGGTGAGCGACATCCCGGGGCTGCGGGAGGCGGTCGGCGAGTACGACTCCGCCCTCTTCGTCGAAGGCGGCGACGCCCATCAGCTGGCCGAGGCGCTCGTGCGCATCGTCGACGACTGGTCGACATTCGTCGCCCGAGCGGAGGCCGACCGGAGTGCCGCCGTCCGCCGGTTCGCTCCCGAGGCCTACCGGCGGTCCGTCGCGGAGTTCATGCAGAGCGCAGCGCGCGGCTGATCGAGGGCTCGGGGTCGGCGCGGACCGTCGGGTCAGGCCGTCTTGGCCTTGGCTTTGGTCTTGGTCTTCGTCGCGGTGTTCGAGGCGGTTCCCGGACGCTCGTTCGACGCCGATTCCGCCGTCTCCGCCGGGGTCTGCGGTGCCGCCTCCGTCGACGACAGCGCGCCGTCCAGGAACCTGTCGAGCTGTCCGTGGAAGTGCTTCACGTCCTGGACGGTGGCCCGCAGCATCGCCTCATGCTCGCGGTCCGACCCGTGGTGCGCGTCGGCGATGTCGTACGGGTTGCGGCGTCGAGCGCCGAACAGGGTTCGACGGGCAGCGGGCAGTGTGACGAAGCCGCGTCGCGCGTGCAGCGCCTGTGCATAGCGGCGCACTCCGCGCAGATCTTCCGCATCGGAACGGAACTGGGCCTGGAGCTCGAGCTCTCGCTCCGGCACCGGCTCCGCGCCGAGGTGGACGGCCTCGCGCAGCGTGAACATGCGAGAGCGCACCTCGGGGACGAGCGCGGCGACGGCGGAGCGCTCCGCACGACTCGCGGTGAGGATGAGGTCTGCGCTGCGGAGCGTATCCGCATCCAGCGCCTCTGAGCGATGCGCCCGCTTCTGCTTCGCGGTGTTCCCCGACTCGGCGTCGGCGATGGATGCCGAGACCTGGCAGATCTCCAGCCCGCCGGGACCCACGCGGGTGCCGGCACTCGAGATGTGCCAGTCGCTCATGCCGGGCTGCGCACGCATCACGATCTCCATCAACGGCGATCGGCACACGTTGGCTTCGCAGACGAAGATCAGTCTGTCAGTCACAAGTTCCCCCTCGTGGAACCGTCGACTCCGGTTCGATCCTCAAACATAGGCGATAATGGTGCGGATGACGCATCTCGCGACGTCGCGTCGCGTTGTGTCGAGGGGATACGGGGACACATGACACTGCAGGACTACTTCCAATCGCTGAAGAGCCAGTGGATCGTGATCGTCCTCCTGACCCTGGTCGGTGGCGGATCCGCATACGCCTACTCGCAGTTCGTCGATCCCGAGTACCGTGCCGAGTCCCAGGTCATGGTCATCCCCACTCGAGGCGAGAACACGAGCGAGCTGCTCCAGGGGTCGAACTACGTGCAGAGCCTGGTCCAGACCTACACGCTGCTGGTGAGCTCTCCCACCGTGCTCGACCCGGTCATCGAGGAGCTGGGTCTGGATGAGACGCCCAACCGGCTCGCCCGGCGGATCGACGTCAACGTGCCCCTCAACACCGTCGTGATCGAGATCGGCGTCACGGACGCCGACGGCGAGAGCGCGAGTGACACCGCCAACGCGATCGCGCAGGAACTCGCCGAAGCAGTCCGGAACGTCTCGCCGACGAGTGCCGACGGCGAGCCCGCGGTGCGCATCGAGACCATCTCGCCGGCCCGTACGCCCACCGTCCCGGTGTCGCCGAACACGCGCAACAACGTGATCCTCGGCGCCGGCGCCGGGTTCGTGGCCGGTGTGGTGTTCGCCATCCTCCGCCGCCGCCTGGCAACGAGGATCACCACTGCGCGGTCTCTGAGCGAGGTCACAGAGGTCGCGCTGCTGGGCGAGATCCCCGAGGCCGCCGACAAGCAGGCCATCGCCCGAGTCATCCGATCGCAGCCGGACGGACGGGTGGCGGAGGCGATGCGTCAGGTCGCGGCGAGTCTCAAGTTCGTCGAGGTCGACAAGCACCGGCGCGTGATCCTGGTCACCTCGTGCTCCGCGCAGGAGGGCAAGTCGTCGGTGAGCCTCGGCCTTGCCATCACGCTCGCCGAGGGCGGCCGTTCCGTGCTCTTCATCGAAGCCGACCTCCGCCGGCCGAGCACCGCCAGGTACACCCAGCTCGAAGGCGCCGTCGGCCTCACGACGGTCCTCATCGGCGATGCGGAGCTCGCCGACGCCGTCCAGCAGTGGGGACGCCCCGGGCTCGACATCCTGACCGCCGGCGCTCAACCGCCGAACCCCGGGCAGCTGCTCTCCAGCGGGGGCCTTCACCGGGTCGTCGAGGAGGCGCGCGAGTCCTACGACTACGTCATCATCGACACGGCGCCCGTGCTGTCGGTGAGTGATGCCCTGTGGCTGTCGACGATGGCTGACGGCACGCTGTTCGTGGTGCGCTCGAACCGGACGAAGGGCGCAGATCTGACGCGAGCGCTCACCTCCCTCGAGTCCACCAGGACTCCGGTGCTCGGTATCGTGCTCAACGGCGTGCGAGGCGCGGCGAAGAACCCGTATTACACGGACGAACGCGCCAAGGGCCTGGGTCCGCGGCTCCTGCGTCGCGGCGCGCTCCGGTAGTCGTCGTGAACTCGCTTCTCGCCCTCGGCGCTCGGGCGCTGACGATGGTGATCTCGCTCGTCTGCGGAGTGATCACCACCCGCATGATCCTCGGTGAGACCGACATCCAGCACTATGCGCTCTATTCGCTGCTGATCACGATCCCGTCCCTTTTGACCTTCACCGATCTGGGCAGCGGGGCCGTCCTGGTCAACGCCGTCGCGACCAGCGACGACATCCGGACGGATCGCAGGCTCCGTCTGCAGATCACGTCCGTGGGCCGGGTGCTGCTGATGTTCGCCACCGGGCTGATGCTGATCAACACCGTGCTGCTCGTGACGGGCGGCTGGCGGGCTCTGTTCGGAGACGCGGGTGCGATTCCCGGTGCAGCGCTCGCGGCGTTCCTCTGCGTCACTCTGTTCAGCCTGTCGATCACTCTCGGCGTCTGGTTCCGCATCCTCCTCGGACAGCGCCGCAACCACATCGTGATCCTCGTCCAGGGCATGATCTCGCCCGTGACGCTCGGGGGCGTGTGGCTGATGCTGACGTTCGGAGGTCGGGACTTCGACTCGTATCTGGCCATCGCGTCGTATGGGGCGTCCCTGTTCTCGGCGATCGTCGGCTTCGCGCTCGTCACACGATCGACCGCCCCGCTGATCCCCGATGCGCTCCGGATGCTGCTGCGTTTCCGCAGCGTGCGCGGTGTCAGGGTGATGGATGTCGGCTGGCCGATGCTCGCCCAGATGGTGACCTATCCGATCGCCGTGGGATCTCAGCGCTACGTGCTCGCGCAGTTCGGCACGCCGACCGATGTGGCCGAGTACGGGGTCGCCGGCCAGGTCTTCTTCGCGCTCAACGGTCTGGTGATGGCCGCCGGTGTCGCGCTGTGGCCGCAGTTCGCCCGACTGCGGCACAAGGGAGAACTGCGTCGCGGACCGTTCCTGCTGTCGCTGATCTTCGCGGGCGCGATCGCTGCGGCCACCTTCCTGGTGTGGTGGGTCTCGCCGTGGCTCTTCGGGTTCATCACCCAGGGCGAGCTCGAGGTGCGGACGCTCACCATCTTCGCCTTCGGCTGCATGATCATGCTGACGGCCGCCGTGTACCCGCTGGGGATGTTCATCATGGACAAGCCCGGGATCCGGTTCCAGGTCGTGCCGACCCTCGCGATGGCGACCGTGAGCATCATCCTCTCGCTGGTGCTCACCCCGCTCCTCGGCATCGTGGGTCCGCTGATCGGCGTCTCCTTCGCGCTGATCGTGTGCCAGATCATCCCGTACTCGATCTACATCCACCGACACCGCGAGCGTCTGCTCGGGACGGGGGAGGAGCCGAGGGCCGAGGCCCCGACGGAGGTCGGCTAGCCCGGCCAGTCGCTCTGCGCGCGCCGCGCACGGCGTGCGGTGGGATGGATCGACTCACCCCGGGCGATGCGGATCGCGAGCTCCTCATAGGCGGCGGCGACATCGTCCCACGAGAACGCCTCGGCGGCGCGGCGACGCATCGCCTCGGCGTTCGAGGTCACGGCGGTCGGATCGGCCTCGACGGCGTCGACGGCTCGGGCCACGTCGGCGGGACCCTCGAAGTACCACCCACTGCCGTCGAGGACTTCGCGGTTGAACACGACGTCGTACGCGACCACGGCGGTGCCCGCACCCATCGCTCGCAGCAGCGAGGGGTTCGTGCCTCCGACGGAGTGCCCGTGCAGATAGGTGTACGCGTGGTGATACAGCGCGTCGAGGAGCTCCTGGTCGTACACGGCGCCGAGGAGTCGGATGCGGTCGTCCGCCGCAGCGATGCGGTCGATCGCGGCCGTGTACTCGGCTGCATACGGCGCCGAGCCGACGACGACGAGCGGCTTCTGCGCCGCGGACGCCGCGTATCCCTCGACGATCTCGCGCACGTGGTTCTCGGGCTCGAAGCGCGCGACGACGAGGTGGTACCCGCCGGGTTCGAGACCGAGGCGTGCGATGCCGTCCGCGGGCGCGTCGTCGAGGAGCGGGGCACCGTAGCGGATCAGCTCGCTGGGGACGTCGAACTGGTGGTCGTAGTAGTCGGCGATCCCCGGGGCGTCGGAGATGATCGCGTCGGCGGTCTGCACGCCGAACGCCTCGGCCCAGCGGTAGTAGGCCTTGCCGCGGGAGCCCCACTTCGATCGCCGCCACTCGAGTCCGTCCATGTGCAGCGCCACCGGGATCCGGCGGGCCCGAAGGAGCGGGAGGAACGGCGAGTTCGCGGCGTTGAAGACGAACGCGGCGTCCGGGCGGGCCTTCGTGACCGCGTGCAGCGTGGAGAGGGCGGTGTGACTCAGGGTCTCGAGGGCCTTCTGACGCACGGCGGGGAGCGTGACCCTGCGCATCCCGAGATGGGTGTCGCCGACAGTGCCGGCGTCCCGACCGTAGACGAGGACCCGGTGGCCGCGGTCGACGAGTCGGCGTCCCACCTCCTCCACCGCGGTCTCGAATCCGCCGTAGGCGGCGGGGATCCCGCGAGTGCCGATCAGGGCGATGCGGAGCGTCGGCGTCGAGGAGGTCGAATCGGAGCGCATCGCATCAGTATGCCTGAGCCGGGGCTCGGCGTCGGTTCGGTCGCGGCTATCCTGGCGGGGTGTCGACACCGCGCAGAGCAGACCGTCCCCTGTCGTGGGGGTTCCCCGCTGAGCAATCGGTCACCGCATGGCAGGAGCGCCACGCGCGCGGTGAGGTCCCGAGCGTGTGGCCGTACGGCCTGGACGGCCTGCGCGAGTCCGGAGCGGTCGAGGTGCTCGATCTTCCGGCACCGGGGCGTGTCGCTCGGCTGCGCGCGCGGGCGGGGATCGGACGCCGTCCGAGCCCCGGGCTCGCGTTCACATGGGACGAGAACGCCGCGTTCCGTCTGCAGGTGATGCGACCGCATGCTCGTTTCATCTCCGGGGTGATCTGGCTCACCGACATGGTCGAGCGCGGTACGGTCCCGGCTCGACTCATCGAGGTGCTCGGGCGTGCGGAGGCGCTCTGGGTGCTCAGCGAGGCACAGGTCGCTCCGCTGCGTGCGCTGTTCGGTCCGAACGGTCCCCGCGTCGTCGCAGTGCCGTTCGGGGTGGATGCGCAGTTCTTCTCCGCGCGTCCGTACCCCACGCGTCCTCGCGTGGTGAGCATCGGCAACGATCGCGATCGTGATCCCCAGACGCTCTTCCGCGCTCTGGCACGCGTCCGCGATGCGCGACCGGACGCAGAGCTGATCGTGCAGAGCTCAGCCTCAGGCGTGCCGGACGGCATCGAGATCGTGCCGCGGATGACGCACGGCGAGCTGCGCGAGCTGTATGCGACCGCGAGCGTGGTCGCGACCGCGACCCGTCCGAATCTGCATGTCTCGGGCATGACGGTCACGCTCGAAGCCCTGGCCACGGGACGCCCGGTGGTCAACACGGACACCCCGGGCATGGGCCAGTACGTGTCGGAGGGGCGCACCGGCCATCTCGTTCCCGTCGGTGACGACGAGGCGATGGCCCACCGCCTGCTGGCCCTGCTGGACGATCCGATCCGGGCGGATGCGATGGGGCGCGAGGGGCGCCGGACGGTCGAGCAGAGCTTCACCACGCAGGAGATGTGCGCACACCTTGCCACCATCCTGCGAGCTCCGGCGGAGTGACACGCACCTCCGAGGTGATCGGCCGAAAGTCGTAGTGGCGGGACTGGACTCCGTGCGCTAGTCTTGGCGCGGATGCGTCTATGGGGGACGCGGGGGAATCCAACATGCTTGCCGTTCTTCGGCAGTGCCTATGGGGAGGCGCTATGCGAGTCCAACGACTCGATTCAATCGATCATGACTTCACGTCGCGATCATCATCTTTCCGCCGTATCGCGATCGCGGTCGTCGCCACTCTGGTGATCGGGCTCCTGGGGTCGGTGCTCGCTGCGCCGTCAGCGCAGGCGGACACCGCGCCGACGGATCCGACTCTGCCGGCCACGGTGAGCGCCGATGCGCTCCCGACGACGCAGATCAACGGCATCGTCTGGGCCCAGGCCGTCGCCGGCAACAAGGTCTTCGCCGGTGGTCAGTTCACGAGTGCGCGCCCGGCAGGGGCGGCGGCCGGGACGAACGAGACGCCTCGTTCCAACCTGCTCGCGTACAACATCGCCACCGGTGCGCTCGACATGTCGTTCAACCCGCAGGTCAACGGCCGGGTACTCGCCGCCGCCGTCTCACCCGACGGCACGCGCCTGTACATCGGCGGCGGCTTCACCGCCGTCGACGGTCAGAACCGCTACCGCCTCGCGGCGTTCAACACGGCGACCGGCCAGCTGATCGCCAACTGGACCCCCGGCACGAACACGATCGTCCAGGGCATCGTCGCCACCGACACGACCGTGTACGTGACGGGCGAGTTCTCCAACGTCAACAACACCACCCGCACGGGTGTCGCCGCGCTGAGCGCCTCGACCGGTGCGGTGCAGGCCTTCAACCCGGTGCTGGCGGGCGGCTACGGCGCGCGCGCCGTCGTGGTGTCGCCCGACAAGTCGAAGGTCGTCATCGCCGGCTCCTTCACGTCGACCAACGGATCGACGAACCCCGGACGCGGCATGGCCGCGCTCGACGCGACCACGGGCGCGAGCATGCCCTGGGCGATCAACAACGTCGTCCGCAACGCGGGGACCGCATCGTCGATCTACTCGCTCGCCTCTGACGGCGACAGCGTGTACGGCAGCGGCTACGACTTCGGCGGCTCGAAGACCGAGGACGACTTCGAGGGCGCCTTCCGCGCCAGCTGGAGCGACGGCTCGATCGTGTGGATGGAGGACTGCCACGGCGACACCTATTCGGTGTACCCGACCGGCGGCGCCCTGTATACCGCGGCGCACTCGCACTATTGCGGCAACATCGGCGAGTTCCCGCAGCTCGACCCGTGGAACTTCAACTTCTCCCTCGCGTTCGACAAGAACCCGTCGAACCGCACGATCACGCCCGACATCTACGGATACCGCAGCTTCACGGGCAACCCTGCCGCGCGTCTGCTGCACTGGTACCCGACCTGGCAGCCGGGAACGGTGTCCGGCATGAACCAGGCCGCGTGGTCGGTCACCGGAGGCGGGGACTACCTCGTCTACGGAGGAGAGTTCACCGCCGTGAGCGGCACGGCCCAGCAGGGTCTGGTCCGCTTCGCGAAGCCGGGCACCGCACCGAACAAGGTGGGACCGACCATCAAGGGCGGCGCCTATCAGATCAGCGCGCAGTCCTTCCGTGCCGGCCAGGTGCGTGTGGCCTGGCCCGCGAACTACGACGCGGACAATGCCAAGCTCACCTACGAGGTCTACCGCCGCGACATCGCGCAGCCCGTCTACTCGACCACGGCTGATTCGACGTTCTGGGTGCGCCCGCGCATGATGTACTCCGACACCGCCGTGACTGCGGGTCAGGTCTACGAGTACCGCGTGAAGGTCACCGACCCGAACGGCAACACCACGACCTCCGACTGGACACCCGTCACGGCCGCCGATTCCGGCACCGCGAACACGTACAACACGGCGATCCTCGACTCGGCTCCCAAGTACTACTGGCCGCTCAACGAGGCGACCGGCACTTCAGGGATCGACTGGGTCACCGGCAATGATCTGAAGCTGGCCGGCGGCACCACCCGGGGCCTCCCCGGACAGGTACAGGGAGAGACCTCCGGGTCCACCGGGTTCAACGGCTCCACGGGGACGGCCGCGTCGTCGTCTTCCGAAGTGGCGTCGAACACGTTCTCCGTCGAGGCCTGGTTCCAGACCACCAGCACCAGCGGTGGCAAGATCGTGGGCTTCGGGAACAACCCGACCGGCGTCTCCGGCAGCTACGACCGCCACATCTACCTGAGCAACACGGGTCAGATCACGTTCGGCGTGTACCCGGGTGGAACCCGCACGCTCACCAGCAACAGCGGCTACAACGACGGTGCGTGGCACCAGGTCGTCGGCACGATGAGCTCCGCCGGAATGGTGCTGTACGTGGACGGCGTGAGGGTGGGCGTGCGTACCGACACCACGACCGGACAGGACTACACCGGTTACTGGCGCGTCGGCGGTGACAGCCAGGGCGGCTGGCCCTCTGCGGGCTCCTCGAACTTCCTGAACGGACGCATCGCCGACGTCGCCGTCTACTCCACGGCGATCTCGCGCAACGATGTCGACGCGCACTGGGTGGCTTCGGGCCGCACGTCCGCGTTGCCGGCAGCGCCCGCCGACGCGTACGGCAAGGCCGTGTACGACCTCGATCCGACCCTCTTCTGGCGTCTCAACGAGACCACGGGCACCGTCGCGGCGGACGCCGGACGGGACGCGAGCACCGGAGGATACAAGACCAACGGCACCGCCACCATCCAGCGCGGCCAGACCGGCGCGATCGCCGGGACCACCAACAAGGCGATCCGCTTCACGTCGTCGAAGTTCGGTTCCACCTGGAACAACCGTCAGACCGTGATCAGCGATCGTCAGTACGTCTCGCCGAGCACGTACTCGATCGAGACGTGGTTCAAGACGACGTCCACGGGTGGGGGCAAGCTGATCGGCTTCGGCAACAGCAACTCCAACAACGCCAACGCGAGTGCCAACTACGACCGTCACATCTACATGGATTCGACCGGTCGGCTCAAGTTCGGTGTCTACAGCGGCGGCACGCAGGTGTTGACCGCCCCGAGCACCTATCGTGACGGCCAGTGGCACCACGTGGTGGCTCAGCAGTCCGCGAACGGCATGCAGCTGTTCGTCGACGGCACGGAGGTCGCATCGAACGGCGTCGCGACCGCCGATCAGTACAGCGGCTACTGGCGGCTCGGGGGCGACACGACGTGGGAGGGCGACCCCTTCTGGGTCGGCTCGCTCGACGAACCGGCCGTCTATGCCTCGCCGCTGACGGCGAGCCAGGTCCTGCAGCACTACCAGCTGGGTTCGACCGGTACGCCGAACGAGCTCCCGGTGGCGCAGTTCACCACGGCGGCGACGGATCTCTCGATCGCGTTCGACGCCTCCGCCTCGACCGACCAGGAAGGCCCCATCGCGGCATACACCTGGGACTTCGGTGACGGGCAGACGGGAACGGGCGTCGCCCCGACCCACGTGTACGACGCAGCGGGCACCTACACGGTGACTCTGACGGTGCGCGACGGCGGTTCACTCACCTCGTCGATCAGCCATGAGGTCATCGCGCGGAACCCGAACGTCGTGCCGACGGCGGCCTTCACGGAGAGCAAGGACTTCCTGGCTCTCTCGGTCGACGCCTCGACCAGCGCGGACAGCGACGGCTCGATCGCCGCGTACGCCTGGAACTTCGGTGACGGCGCGACCGCCACCGGAGCGACGGCAGCGCACACGTACACCGCCTCCGGCACCTATGAGGTGTCGCTCACGGTGACCGACGACCGCGGCGGCTCCGCCACCACCACGAAGTCGATCACGGTCGAAGCGGCGAACGTCGCGCCGACGGCGGTCGCGAATGTGGTCCGCGGTGCGGACGGCATGTCGATCACCGCGAACGGCTCGGGATCCAGCGACAGCGACGGAACGATCGCCGCCTACGCCTGGAACTTCGGTGACGGTGCGACGGGATCGGGCGCCACGGCGACCCACACCTACGTCGCGGCGGGCACCTACACGGTGACCCTCAAGGTGACGGACGACGACGGCGCGACGCACCAGGTCACGGCATCCGTGACCGTCGCGCCGGCGGCGACGGAAGACGTCATCGCGAAGGACGCGTTCGAGCGGACCGCATCGTCATCGTGGGGCAGCGCAGATGTCGGCGGCGCGTGGACCACCACGGGCGGCTCGGCAGCCTTCTCGGTCGGCGACGGTGTGGGCAAGTTCGCGCTCGCACCTGCGGCGACACGCGAAGCACGTCTCGCCGCAGTCTCGGGGACCAACACGGTGACCTCGCTCACGCTCGCCTCGAGCAATGCGACGAGCGGAGGTGCATTCAACTTCACCGTGAACGGGCGTCAGGTCGGCAGCGACACGTACTCCGGCCGGGTGAAGGTCGAAGCGACCGGTGCGATCCGGCTGTACCTGCTCCGGAACGAGACCGCCATCGGCAACAGCGTGCTCCTCTCGGGCAACTACACCGCGGGGGAGAAGCTCTCCATCGCCCTGTCGGTCCGAGGCACCTCTCCGACGAGCCTGGCGCTGAAGGTCTGGCGCACCGGCACCACGGAGCCGACGAGCCCGCAGCTGCAGGCGACCGACACGACGGCTGCGCTGCAGGCGGCGGGTTCCGTCGGGCTGAAGATGGCCGTGTCCTCGGTCTCCTCGGTATCGACCGTCGTCACGATCGACGACTACAAGGTGGTGACGGGCGCCGTCGTGGCTCCCGTCAACCAGGCGCCCACGGCCGCGTTCACCTCGTCCGTCTCCGCTCTGACCGCGAACGTCGACGGTCGCACGTCGACCGACTCGGACGGGACGATCGCCTCGTACGCCTGGACCTTCGGAGACGGGGGGACGGCGACCGGCGCGACCGCATCGCACGCGTACGCCGCCGCAGGTACGTACAACGTGACGCTCACGGTGACCGACGACAAGGGCAAGACCAACGCCGTCACCGCGCCGGTGACGGTGACGGCTCCCGTCGTGGACCCGCCCGACCCGGGTGACCCCGTGCCGCTGGCCACCGACGAGTTCGATCGTGCCGTCACCGGTGGGTGGGGTGCGTCCGACCTCGGAGGCGCCTGGGCCACGACCGGTGGGAACGCCGCCTTCTCGGTCGCGGCCGGAAAGGGCACCATCTCGCTGGCGCCGTCGCAGACCAGAGAGGGCCGCCTGGCCGTCTCGGGCACCAGCGCGGTGCTGGATGCGACTTTCGCCTCCGATGTCGCATCGGCTGGCGGCACCACCAGCATCACACTCCACGGCCGCACTGTCGGCACCTCCGTCTACTCGGCGAGGGTGCGACTGGAGCCGGCGGGCGTCGTGCGGGTGTACATCCTCCGCGATGAGACGGCGATCGGAAACAGCTTCGTGCTGCCGACGACGTACACCGCCGGACAGGTGCTGCACGCACGGTTGTCCGTCACGGGAACCAGCCCCACGACCATCGCCGCCAAGGTGTGGGTCGAGGGGCAGACGGAGCCCGCCAACTGGCAGTTGCAGGGTACGGATTCCACGGCTGCCCTCCAGGCGGCCGGCGGCGTGGGCATCAAGACGTCGAGCAGCTCAGCGTCGACGAATCCCACGACGAAGATCTCGTTCGAGCGGTTTGCGGTTGTGATCCCGCAGTAATCTGCACGCGGAAGGGGGGCGCGTGGCTTCGGCCATGCGCCCCCTTTTCTGCATGCTCCCCGGGGGCGGGCGCATGCTCGAGGAGGCGGGCCAGGGACGGCATGTGGCCCCGAGGACGGAGCAGAGGAGAAACTGTCCGAACCGGTCGGAGGCGGTGACGGCGGACCCGGGTCGCCAGGAGGGACAGGGGTGGCGCGCCACTTCGTGTGGTTCAGGGCAGCCACGGGCCCCGGAGCGCGAGTGGTCGAGTCGTCAGGATGCGCTGGATGCGCCCGCCGCGCTGGATGCACCCGCCGCGCTGGATGCAGCGCGCGCGTACTCGGGTGTGATGCGACCGAGCGCGCCGAGGATTCGTCCCTCGGCGAACCAGGCGCGGCGGCGTAGGACCGCGTGGGCGGCGATGTCACCGCGCAGGCGCGCGACCATACCCCTCGCGGAGAAGACGAGCAGGCGGATGACACCGCCCACGAGGTGCGCCCCGCGCAGTGCCACACGACGAGCTGCGGAGGGATGCCGCGTGAGCAGGGTCGTGCGCATCTGTCCCTGGGAGACCGTCCGGCGCCGCACGAACTCGCGGGACGTGCGAGTTACCGGCACCTCATCGCGGACGACGGAGTCCGCCGAGGCGACGATGGCGCCCCCGGCGGCGAGCAGCGCGCGCCCGAACAACATGTCCTCGCCGCCGGCGAGACCGAGGCTGGTGTCGAAGCGAACGCCCAGTTCGCGTACCTGTGCCGCGTCGACGAGGACATTCCCGGTCGCCAGTGCATCGAGGCGCTGCCCGGTGGTACGACGTCGACGCCGCATGAACCCCCCGGCGATGATCCACGGGTCGGTGCCCTCTGGCCAGACGTAGTCGACGTACCCCATCACCACTGCGGGCCGATCGGACGACCAGACCGAAAGCAGCGCATCCAACCATCCCGGTTGGGGGAGCACATCATCGTCCACCATCGCGACGAGCTCACCGTCGCGCGCCGCGTCGAGCGCTGCCTGCCGTGCGGCTGCGATGCCCGGCGTCGCCTCGGAGACGTAGTCGACACCGAGAGCGGAGGCTTCCGCTTCCGCCGATCGAAGCGGATCGTTGTCGACGAGGGCGATGCGGAGCCTGGCCCCCGCCGCTCCCGCGTTCTCACGGATGGCGGCGATGAGCGGTGGAAGCAGCTCTGTGCGACGGAACGTCGTGACGGCGACGAGAACGGGAGGGCTCTCGGCGGAGCGCGACGCGGTAGTCATTCGTTCAGTATGCCCCGCTGGGCTGCACCATGACCTTGGCAGTGCGCCACATGATCTGAAGATCGTTCATCACGGACCAGTTCTCGACGTACCGCAGATCGAGTCGCACGCTCTCATCCCACGAGAGGTCGCTGCGGCCGGAGACCTGCCAGAGACCCGTGATGCCGGGCTTGATGTAGAGGCGACGGAACACGGTGCCGTCGTACGCCGTGACCTCGCTCGGCAGCGGCGGGCGCGGTCCGACCACGCTCATGTCGCCGATGAGGACGTTCCAGAACTGCGGCAGCTCGTCGAGCGACAGCTTGCGGAGGATTCTGCCGACCCGCGTGACACGGGGATCGTCCTTCATCTTGAACAGGAGACCCGCGCCCTCGTTCTGAGCCTTGAGCGCCACCAGCTGCTGCTCGGCATCCGTCTTCATCGAGCGGAACTTCATGATCTTGAACGTGCGGCCGTCACGGCCCACCCGCTCCTGCGAGAAGAAGAGCGGTCCCGGGGAGTCCAGCTTGACCAGGATGGCGAGGAGGGGGGTGATCAGTGCGATCGGGATCAGAGCAACCGACGCGACAGCGATGTCGAGCGCGCGCTTGAGCACGTGCTGGCCGCCTTCATACGACGGGATCTGCACCTGGATCAGCGGGAGACCCTCGACGGGTGCGAAGGAGATCCGCGGACCCGCGACGTCGGTGAGACGGCTGGAGAGGACGAGCTCGGCGGCGGTGCCCTCGAGCTGCCAGCTCAGGTGCTTCACGAAGTCGGGCTCCCCGTCGGGACGGCTCGCCACGATGATCGTGTCGGCGCCGAGCTCGGCCGCGACCGTCGACACCGAGTTGACGTTGCCGAGGACCGGGAAGTGCGCGCCGCCGACCTCGACGTCGCGTGCATTGCCGTCGAGCAGCGTCGCGCCCACCACCTGGTAACCGGAGGCGCCGATCGGATGCAGCGTGCGGACGACGTATTCCACATCGTCCCTGTTGCCGACGACGAGCGTGCGCGAGGCGAAACGCCCCTGCGCACGCTGCGCCGTCAGCCAGTGCCGCCACGCCCAGCGGGTGACGAGCAGCAGGAGGACACCGAGCGGCAGGCCGACGAGCAGCACGAGCTGCATCGTCTGCCAACCCAGCACGACACTGAGCATGGCGATGATCCCGAACGCCAGCCCACTGGCGTGGACCACGCCGCGGTACTCGGTGGCGCTGGCACGGAACAGCGCTGCATCACGGGTATGCAGAGCGCTGAGCATCAGATACCAGAGCGTGGCCAGCGGGATGCCGCTGCGCAGGGCCTCTTCCCCTGCGACACCCGCCATCAGCTGGACCGCTGCTGTGATCGCGACCGCGAACAGGATGACCCCAGCATCCGAGATCCGCAGTCGCATCCGATAACGCCGCTCCCACTGGCGGCGTCGCTCCAGCGTCGCAGACACGCGCGGTGTGACCACCGTGCGTGTGAGCGACTTGGCGGCTCGCGGTGCGGCGATCGGCGTGAAGACCGAACCCGTGCGAGAGATGCTCAGGGCATCCTCGACGGAAGTCATGCCGAGGCCCCTTGAGCCGTGTATGTACGCAGAATTCCCCAGTGCGCCATGATTTCCCCAGTGTTTCCCCAGACCACGGACCCCACGTCCATGGCATCGTCTGCATCCCGACCCCTCGGGATTCCTGTTGCAACCGTGATCCCACATCACGGAGGTGCGATCACCGTCCCACACGGTGGCGCTGGCAGCAGGCACTGCAGACTTCGTTCACTCTAGCGGAAGCGATCGTTCAGCGGAAGGTAATTCACGCGACTGGACGAACTAATTTGCAGGGGTGTACTCGGCGGCCGAGAGACGCGGCTATCCTGACCGGCGTGAACTCCCTCTCCACGCCGCGTCTGCGTCTGACCCGCATGGTCCCACGGGACCCCGCCCAGCCCCACCGTCCCGCCAGCACCCTCGAGCTGTTCTTCGACCTCGTGTTCGTGGTGGCGGTGAGCATCGCCTCGGCGCAGCTCCACCACGCCCTGAGCCACGGCGACTTCGTCCACGGCATCACCTCGTACGCGATGATCTTCTTCGCCGTCTGGTGGGCGTGGATGAACTTCACCTGGTTCGCCACGTCCTTCGACACCGATGACTGGCTGTATCGGGTGACCACGATCGTGCAGATGGGTGGTGTCCTGGTGCTCGCGGCCGGTATCCCCGCCGCTTTCGAGCACGGCGACTTCCGGGTGCCGGTGATCGGCTACATCGTGATGCGCGTCGCGATGATCGCGCAGTGGCTGCGCGCCTCGCGCGCTGCGGGCGAGCTGCGCTCGGCGGCACGGCGCTACGCGATCGGCATCGCCGTGGTCCAGGTGCTGTGGATCATCTTCCTCATCGTGCCGTCGGGGCCGCCGCAGATCGTCGCCTTCGTGATCTGCGCGCTGCTCGAGATCAGCGTCCCGGTGTTCGCCGAGTACCGGAGGCAGACGCCGTGGCACCCCCATCACATCACCGAGCGATACGGACTGTTCACCCTGATCGTGCTGGGTGAGAGTCTGCTCGCCTCGGCGAACGCCATCATCGACGCGAGCCACGAGCTGGAGTCGTTCGTCCCTCTGATCTCCATCTCCGCGCTCACGCTCGCGGTCACGGCGTCGCTCTGGTGGATCTACTTCTGGGCCCCGCACCACCGCGCCATCACGACCTTCGCCTCCTCGCTGCGCTACGGGTACACCCACTACATCGTGTTCGCGGCGGCCGCCGCGTTCTCGGCCGGTATCGAGGTGCAACTCGACGTGCTGACGGGGGTGAGTCACCTCTCGAACGTGCAGGCGTCGTTCACCGTGACCATACCGATCGCCATCTTCCTGCTCGGGATCTGGTGGGTCGCCATCCGGGCGAACGCGGACCGGGTGGTCAATACCGTGGTCCCGCTCGGTGCCGTGGTGGTGCTGCTGGATGCGGCGCTGCCGATCCCGGTCGCGATCTCGGCACTCGTGCTCATCGCGATCGTGGTGGTCCTGGTGCTGCACCCGCCGGTGGAGAGGCGCTCATAGGCGGCGCATAGCGCGGACAGGGGGCGTTGATCGACTCGACGGTCAGCATGGGATCCACGCCCGAACCGCGAGAGGAACACGATCATGAGCCGGATCCCCGAACCCGTCCATACACCGGAGGGTCCCACCTACGAAGGTCGACTGCTCGACCGCGTCGATGAGGAGGTGGTCGATCAGGGCGCCGCATTCGACATCCGCACCGTGATGACCCGGCGGGGGATCCTCTCCCTCGCGGGCCTCGGCGTCGGTGCGTTCGTGCTGGCGGCGTGCACGCCCGCCGCCAGCGCCCCCTCGGTCGACGGCGGATCGTCAGCGACGCCCGGCGCCGGCAGCGCCGCCGGCTCGGAGAGCACGGCCGCAGGAGAGATCCCCCAGGAAACGGCAGGGCCATACCCGGGAGACGGCTCGAACGGCCCGGACATCCTCGAGCGGTCGGGTATCGTCCGTGCGGACATCACCACATCGATCGACGGCTCGGCGACCGCCGACGGCATCCCGCTCGAGATCGAATTCCAGGTGCGCGACCTCGCGAACGACGGTGCGCCGCTCGCGGGCGTCGCGGTCTACGCCTGGCACTGCACGGCGCAGGGCGAGTACTCGATGTACTCCTCGGGTCTCGAGGACGTCACCTACCTCCGAGGGGTACAGGTGTCGGATGCCGACGGGAGAGTGGCTTTCTCGTCGATCTTCCCCGGGTGCTACGCGGGCCGCTGGCCCCACGTCCACTTCGAGGTGTATCCGGACGTGGAGGCGATCACCGACTCGGCGAAGGCGATCGTCACCTCGCAACTCGCATTCCCGGAGGATGCCTGCTCGGCGGTGTACGCGGATCCACGCTACGAGGGTTCGGCCCGCAACCTCGCGCAGATCAGCCTGTCGAGTGACAACGTCTTCGCAGACGACTCCGCCGCACTGCAGCTCGCCACGATGACGGGAGACACGGACAGTGGGTACACGGCGGCCCTGGTGGTCGGCGTCGACTGACCCTGAGCGAGGCAGACCGGTGCGACAGGCCCCCTCGCACGGGATCTGCTAGACTGAGTGCGCACCGTGTGTTCTGGCCCCCCTCTAGGCCGCCTCGGAGCCACTGATCAGGGCCATTACGGACCACGCACATCGATGCGCGCGGCATCCGCCCTCGATCTCACCGTTTTGCGGGTCGCGACAACGCGCGCCCGTCACACAGCAATGAGTATCAGCATGACCACGACCACATTTCCCTCCTCCGATCCGTTGACCTGGAAGCAGGCCGACACCGACGTGCACGTCGCGACCAGGGCTGGCGAGTTCGCCGGCTTCATCGAGTTCGACGGCACCGTCCACCTCGTCCGCGACCAGCGCGGGACGGCGCTCGGCTCCTTCGCCTCTCTCGACGAGGCCCGCGCGGCACTCGAGAGCGTGCCGGAGCGCCGATCATCGACCTTCTCCTTCCGCCTGCCGCGCGGACTGTCGCGTCGTCCGCGGCGAGCGCGCGCCTGACCGCCTCCTGTGACCTCACACAGAGTTGTCACAGAGTCGGAACGTATTCCCCACAGCGCATGTGCGGCGGGTTAGCCTGAGGTAAGCGTTGGGCGATCTGCCTTGGGCTTTCCACAGCTCAAGGGCTCCAATCGACAGGAGAGCAACATCTCCATTTCACAGGTCGAAAAGACCGCAGCCACGCTCGGGCCGGTGCGCCAGACGTATTCCGGCAACGCAGAGATCCCGCCGATGACCCACGCCTACAAGCAGGTGTCCCAGGTCGTCCGCGAGACCGGACTCCTGCAGCGCGCCGGCTGGTTCTACATCTTCGTGGGTGCAGGCCTCGCCGTCGCCCTCGGGGGCGCCATCACCGGCTTCATCCTCCTCGGCGACAGCTGGTTCCAGCTCCTCATCGCCGGTGCGCTCGGCATCATCCTCACGCAGGTGGCCTTCCTCGCGCATGAGGCCGCGCACCGCCAGATCCTGTCATCGGGTCCGGCGAACTTCCGCCTCGCACGCATCCTCGCCGCCGGTGTCGTCGGCATCAGCTACTCCTGGTGGGACTCCAAGCACACCAAGCATCACGGCAACCCCAACCAGGTGGGCAAGGACCCCGACATCGAGGTCGACACGATCTCGTTCCTCGAGACGGATGCCGCGCAGTCGCGCGGTCTCATCCGACTGATCACGCGCAAGCAGGGCTGGCTGTTCTTCCCGCTGCTGACTCTCGAGGGCCTGAACCTGCACTTCCTGGGCATCAAGCACCTCGTGACGAGCAAGAAGGCCAAGGGGCGCTGGATCGAGCTCGGCCTGATCGCGCTGCGCTTCGCCATCGTGCTCGTCCCCGTCTTCCTGATGCTGCCGCTCGGCATGGCGTTCGCCTTCATGGGCGTGCAGCTCGCCGTCTTCGGCGTGTACATGGGCGCCTCGTTCGCGCCGAATCACAAGGGCATGCCGATCATCGACCCGAGTGCCCGCCTCGACTTCTTCTCGAAGCAGGTGCGCACGTCGCGCAACATCCGCGGCGGATGGTGGGCCACGTGGCTCATGGGCGGTCTCAACTACCAGGTCGAGCACCACCTGTTCCCGAACATGCCGCGCCCGCACCTGTCGAAGGCCCGTGAGATCGTCCGCGATTACTGCACGGCCAACGACGTGCCGTACACCGAGACGAGCCTCGGACGCTCCTACGCGATCGTCATCGAGTACCTCAACCGCGTCGGGCTCGCGGCCCGCGATCCGTTCGACTGCCCTGCGGCATCGCAGTTCAGCCGCGCCTGATCCGACATCCTCTGCTGGCGGCATCCGTACCGACAGACGAGAACGGCCCCATCCTTCGGGATGGGGCCGTTCTCGTGTGCGATGACCTCAGCGCGACGTCTTCTCGTCGGCCTCGACCACCTCGATGGTGATCTTCCCGTCGATGGTCTCGTCGTCGTCGAGGAGCTCGTCCTCGAGTGCTTCATCGCCGCGGAACTCCTCTGAGGGGGAGTCGTCCTCTGCCGTGTCGTCCTCGACGGCTTCAAGGCCGACGACCTCGACCTCGGCGTCGTCGTCGTCCGCGACCGTCGCGACGGCTCCGAGCGCCGTCGCCTCGTCGCTGAAGATGCCATCGGGGCGGATCAGCTCACGCACCTCCGCCATGAAGCTGGCGAGCTGCTGCTGCTGCCAGCGCAGCTGGCGGGCGTGGTCCTCGGCGTCGCGCAGCACGGTCGAGGTGTGGTTGGTGACGGAGTCGACGATCTTCTGCGACTTCACGCGGGCGCGATCGAGGGTGTCGCGGGCGCGCACCTGAGCATCCGCTTCGATCGTCTGCGCCTGCGAGCGCATCAGTCGCTCGTAATCGTCGGCCTTCGCCGAGATGCGCTGTGCGTGCTCGAGCGATGCGGCGACCTGCTCGTTGGCGTCGGTGGTGATGCGCTCCGCGTGCGCGACGGCCTGATTGTGCAGCACGAGGAACTCCTGCTGGGCGTCGTCCTGACGGCGGGTGAGCGTCTCCTCGAACTCGAGGACGCGGGCGTTCATCTCGCGGACCTCACGTTCGGCGTCTGCACGCAGCTGCGTCGTCTCGCGCGTGACGAGGGAGCGCAACGCGGCGGCGCCCTTCTCCGCCTCCGTGCGGATCGCCGTGGCCTCCTGCGTCGCCTGGTGGACCTTCTCGGCGGCGTGGGCGGCCTCGCGCTCGAGGGTCGCCTGGTGCGCGGTGTACTCGGTGTCGATCTTCAGGCGCACCTGGTCGGCGTCGTGCTGTGCCTGAGCGATGATGCGGGTGACGTCGGCGTCAGCTTCCGCGCGCTGCGTCGTGACCTCTTCGCGAGCGGCGGCCATCAGGCGATCGGCCTGCACGGCGGCGTTCTGGATCAGCACGTTCGCCTGCTCCTCGGCGACACGCAGGATGGCCTCGAACTGCTCGCGCGACGGGGCTTCCTGGCCGTCGGCGCGGGGGGTGTCGACGAGCTCGTTGGTCAGCGTCGCGACCTGCTGCTCCGTCTCGGCCGCCTTCGCCTTGAGGGCGACGAGCTCGGCCTCGAGCTCGTCGCGAGCGGTCCGCTCCTGCTCGCGCAGCTCCTCGACCGCGTCTTCGTGGCGAGCCTCGGTCTCGGCGAGATCCGCCTTGGCCTGCTGCAGCTGATTGCGCAACGCGCTGAGGGCGGAGTCGACCTCGGCCTTGTCGTAGCCGCGGAAGGACGCGGTGAAGCCGGACTGCTCCCGAGGCGTCTCTTCGATCAGCTTGTCGAAGAAGTCGGGAGTCCGGTCGTTGTCGGGGGAAGCACTCATGGGTCAGCCTTTCCGGCGCAGGTCACAGGGACTGAGACTGTGAGGTGAATGATGCCGCCGCATGCCGGCTGCGAGCGAGTCGGTGCGTCGTCGGCAATACCACAGCCTACTTGCGACGGCAGGGAGATGTGCACCCGATCTCATCATCCGGGAATCGGTACGCGGCATACAGCTCGACCGCGGTCAGACGATGTTCCACCGCTCGGTCTCGGGGTCGCGACGGTGGGCCGCCGCGGGGCCGTCGTGTGCGGTCAGCCCGCGAGCGACCGCGGCTTCGGAGACACGGGTGCGCAACTCCGCCCAGGAGGCCGAGGTGTTCGGCATCCCCAGGTACTCGCGGAACCCGTCGAGCTGCAGACGTGTGCCCTGCGGATCGTCGACGAGCCGCGCCACGGCATCGTCGGGCTCGACGAAGCGGATGCCGTAGCGGCCGTCGGAAAGGGGGCTGAATCGGCGTGGCTGCTGCAGCGCGACCGTGTCGACGAGCTCGCGCACCGTGGCTTCCGGTGCATGGACGACGATGGTCCTGGACAGCTCGTCGAGGATCGCGCTCCGCCGACCCTCCGCGTACCGCTGACCCGCCCTGTCGCCGGCGGATCGGCTCGACCTTCGGATCCATCGCGGCAGGAAGACGGCGAGGACGAGGACGGCCGCGATCACGACGACGAAGAGCAGTGCGTTGTCCACGCCTCCAATGTAGAGCGCTCGGTCGACCGGGTCATGCTGGTAGGAATTTCGCTATGGGGCTATATTCAAAAACATGACGATCATCCACAGCGTCCATGCCCGGCTCCGCAGGCGTCTGCTGATCAGCTATCGGGTGGATCCCCGCGTGGCGGCGACCCTTCTGCCGACCGGTTTCCGCCCGCAGATCGTCGACGGCGCAGCTCTTGCGGGGGTGTGCGTGCTCGGTCTCGAGTCCATCAAGCCCTTGGGCATGCCCGGTCGCGCTGGCCTGCGCTCCGAGAACGCCGCCCACCGCATGGCAGTCGAATGGGATGGAGAGCACGGCGTCGAGAGCGGGGTCTTCATCTTCGAGCGTCACAGCTCCGCATGGCATCCGGTGCTCTTCGGAGGGCGATTGTTTCCCGGCGTCCACCGGAGGGCGCGATTCCGCGTCGAGGAGTCCGCCGACCGCTACGCGCTGACCATGGAAGCAGGTGGGCACAGCATCCATGCTGATGTCGAGGTGGGAGGGGAGTGGTCCAGCGGGTTCTTCCCCTCGGTGCAGGAGGCATCCGACTTCTACCGCTCCGGAAGCGTCGGCTGGTCTCTCGGACGCGATGAGCGTCGTGCCGAGGCGGTGACGCTGACCGCCGAAGGGTGGAACGTCGAGGGTGCCCGAGTGCACGGCTTGCGGTCCTCCTTCTTCGAGGCCCTGCCCGAGGGCGCTGCCGTGTTCGACAGTGTCGTCGTGATGCGGGATCTGCCCGTGGTGATGTCCGACGGTCGGCGCGGACGGAGCTGATTCTGATCTTTTATGCGGATGGATGCTTGCAGATCACGAGTCATTCCATACGTTTGTATTCATGAACCAACCGAATCGCCGTCCGGGGACAGCTGTGCACCGCCTGTCCCGACTCCTCGCGGGAGTCGTCGCGGCGATCGCCGTCGTCGCGGGAGTCCTCGTTCCACCTCCCGCCGCGCAGGCCGCTGCGGCCGAGGGCATCTTCGTCATGCCCGTGAGCGGGCGTGTCGCACATCTCGTGAAGGGGTGTCCCGCGGGAAGCCGCCCGACTCACGAGGGCGTCGACATCAACCTCAACTCGAATACGCCCATCTACGCGGCTGCAGGCGGGACCGTGACGACCGCCACCAACTCCAACGCCACGAGCGGCTACGGCTCGCAGGTCGTGATCACCCACCCCAGTGGACACACGACGCGGTATGCCCACATGGTCTACGGCTCTCTGGCTGTGAAAGTGGGGGCGGTCGTCCCTAGGGGGACAGTCCTCGGTCGAGTGGGAAGCACCGGGAACAGCACGGGGCCTCATCTTCACTTCGAGATGTTCCGCAACGGAGTCAATGTCACGAACAGATACTTCATCTGCGGTCAGGTGAATGTCACGGCGCTTGCGCCTCTCGAGCCTCGGCCGTCCAAGCCGGTCAACGCCGACTACAACGCCGATGGCAAGGCCGACATCCTCGGCGTGTCCAGTGCGGGGCGGATGACCGCGTACAACGGGAACGGCAAGGGCGGGTGGGCCTCAGTCGCCCTCGGTTCCGGCTGGGGAACGACGCGACTCATGGTCCACGGAGACTTCAGCGGAGACAACAGGGGCGACTTCGTCGCAGCACGCACCGATGGAAGCCTGTGGCTCTATCGCGGAACGGGAGGCAACCGCTTCGCCGCGTCACAGATCGGGCGCGGCTGGAACGGCCTGACGATGATCTCGGGGGGAGCTGACTACAACAGCGACGGCATCGCGGATCTCGTCGCAGTGGGAGGCGACGGGTACCTGTACCTGTATGCGGGCACCGGCGGGGGAGGTGTCACCGCAGCGGGGACCATCGCCCAAGGGTGGGCCAACAACGACGCGATGGTCGCGGGCGACTTCAACGGCGACGGCGCCGGTGACATCATGGCCAGAGACAAGGCGGGGAAGCTGTTCTTCTACCCGGGGAACGGGTCGGGCGTCGGCGCGCCGACGCAGGTGGGCCAGGGGTGGAGCGGGGTGACCGCTCTGACAGGTGGTGCCGACTACACCGGCGACGGGCGACCCGACCTGCTGGCACGAGACTCGGCCGGCTCCCTCTGGCTCTATCCGTGGCTCGGATCCGCATTCGGCGCCCGCACCAAGGTGGGAAACGGGTGGAACGTACACCGGCTGATCCTGTGATCCTGGGCGACCAGCATCCTGCGCATGCGACATAGCAGTCGCCAACCCCCGAGTCAATGGTCAGGCCCCGATGAGCGTCGTCGGCGCCCCCGCCATACGCTGAGAACACGACGAGCCGCGATCATCGCCGCTCTCCGTCGGTCGAACCGGATGGTGCCTCGAGTTCTCTCGGTCTTGAGTACCCATGGGGGTGGGTGCGCATGCGGACCTTCTCATCGACTGCTCCGGTCCTCCCCGTTCGGGCGCGGGAGGACCGGAACCTCTTCCGGCACCGCGTCCTTCGGCTACTTCAGCGAGAGCATCCTGCGCACCGCACGCACTCCCGCGTTCGCGCTGCGCTCGCGCATCGCCGACTCGAGCTCCTCCAACGACTCCCGCGTGTTCACGCGCGGCTCGTCGAGGTAGAGGTCGCGGAACACGAGATACCAGAAGTCGGTCAGCATCAGCCGGTACAGGTCGTTGAGTGCTCTGTCGGTGAGGAACTCGAACAGCGCGACGTGGGCCTCGATCCAGCCTCCGCCCGACTCCACGGAGTCGATGGCGTCGCGGATCAGCTCGCACGCGATCACGAGATCCTGCTCTGACAGCGCGAGCGCCGCCTCGCGGATGATCTCGCCGCCCTGCGATGCCGCGAACTCGCGAGTGATCCGCGAACGCTCATCGGTGATGTCGGTCACCATCGAATAGCGGTTGGCGTGCACCTCCATGAGGCCCGCCCTGGCGAGGCGCTGCACGGCTTCGCGCACGGGCGTGCGGGTCACGCCGAGGTCGTCCGCGATCGCCTTGTCGCTCAGCTTGGCCCCGGGCGCGTACGTGCCGTCCGCGATGGATGTGGCGAGGCGGCGGAAGAGCTCCTCCGGCCCGAGGTTCCGCTGCGCCCCAGACGCCGCGGGTTGATCTAGTCCCATACCGGCATACTAGGCGCGGTTTCAATGTGGATGCATGAATCCGGGGGTGAAACTTTCGACGTCCTCGATGAAACCGCGACCTTGACAGCAAACTGAGCGTGCTCATAATAGAGTTCAATCTTTTTTCGAGACCCACCGGAGGGCCCCCATGGTCAACGCATTCCACCGCACCCCGATCACCTCGTACACGAAGCAGGCAGGCGCCCGATGAGAGCGTTCGTCCTCTCGAAGTACAAGACGCCCGTCCGTGAGGCGGACGTGTCGGAGCCGGTCGTCGGTGAGCGCGACGTACTCGTGCGCGTGCAGGCCGCAGGGGTGAACCAACTGGACGTGAAGATCAGCGCAGGCGAGTTCGCGCCCATCCTGCCGTACCGGCTGCCGATCACTCTGGGGCACGACCTCGCCGGCACCGTGATCCGGGTGGGTGCGCGTGTCCGTGGATTCGCCCCCGGTGACGAGGTCTATGCGCGCCCGCGCGATCACCGCATCGGGACATTCGCCGAGCGCATCGCCATCGACGAGAGCGATGTCGCTCACAAGCCGGCGGCTGTCTCGATGGAGGAGGCCGGGTCGCTGCCGCTCGTCGCGCTCACGGCGTGGCAGGCGCTGGTCGAGCTCGGCGATGTGCGCCCGGGGCAGAAGGTGCTCATCCATGCGGGAGCCGGAGGTGTCGGCTCGATCGCGATCCAGCTCGCGAGGCATCTCGGTGCCGAGGTCGCCACGACGGCCAGCGCTGCGAACGCCGAGTTCGTCCGTCTGCTGGGCGCCGATCACGTCATCGACTACCGGTCCCAGGACTTCGAGGAGCTCCTCAGCGGGTACGACCTCGTGCTGGACAGCCTCGGGGGCGAGAATCTCGAGAAGTCGCTCCGGGTCCTGCGCCGCGGTGGCAGGGCGATTGGGATCTCGGGCCCGCCGACGCCTGCGTTCGCCAGGCAGGCGAGGCTGAACCCGCTGGTGCGCCTGGCCATCGGTGCGCTGAGCCGTCGCATCCGTTCTCAGGCGAAGCGGCTCGGGGTCGACTACTCCTTCCTCTGGATGCGCGCCAGCGGTGAGCAGCTCGGCCGGATCGCCGACCTCGTCGACGGGGGCAGCATCCGTCCGGTCGTCGGTCGTGTGTTCCCGTTCGACGAGGCGGAGGCCGCGCTCGACTCGCTGTCGGCGGGCGGGTTCCGGGGCAAGGCCGTCATCGCCGTTCCGTGAGCGATGCCGGCCGATCGGGACACCGCGGCGCCCCGATCGGCCGCTCGCCCGCTAGCGGACGCTCTGTCCGAGCTGCGGGTACAGCGCCTCGAGAGGGCCGCTCAGAGCGGCTTTGACCTGGATCGACGTCTCGTCGGCGAGGACTTCGAACTCGCCTGCCTCGGTCGCGTCGAGCACTGCGGCGACCAGCGCGGCGGGATCGAGCTTCGGGTCGGTGACATTCGCCGCCATGGCCGTATCGACATAGCCGACGTGCACGCCGACGACGTGCACACCGGCGGGGGCGAGTTCGATGCGCAGCGAGTTCGTGGCCGACCACAGTGCGGCCTTGGTCGCGCTGTAGATTCCCGCGACCGCGAACCAGCTGAGGGCGGAGTGGATGTCGATGATCGCCGCGCCAGGGCGCCCGGACAGGAGAGGGGCGAACGCCCGTGCGAGGAACAGCGGTCCCAGGAAGTTGGTCTCGACGTTCGCGCGGATCTCCTCGTCGGTGTGCGAGAGGATGCCGGGGCTGGACACCGACGCTCCGGCGTTGTTGATGAGGACGGAGACGTCGGAGGCAGCGGCGGCGGCCGCGGCGATCGAGGCCGGGTCGGTCACGTCGAGCGTGAGGGGGACGATGCGCTCGTCATCCCAGTCGCGAGGGGTGCGGGCGGAGGCATAGACCTTCGCCGCACCGCGGGCGAGGGCCTGGTTCACGAAGTGCGAGCCGATGCCGCCGTTCGCGCCGGTGACGAGGACGACTGCTCCTGAGAGTGCGGGCATGATGTGAGCTTTCTGTCGAGTCACTTCGGCAGCCCCGCCGGCCGGGATCGGCCGGCGGACGCGTGAAAGAATGAATCCGATTCTCACTCGCGCGATAGTGACTATTCTCATAACTGAGCTTGATCAGTATTTGTTCCCAGGAGGACCGATGTCGCTCGATGCCACGCCCCTCGGACGTCGCGAGCGCAACAAGCGCGACAAGCTCGAGCGCATCACCGCCGCCGCGGGGGAGCTGTTCGCCGCGCGCGGGGTCGACGACGTCACGACGCAGGAGGTCGCCGATCGAGCGGACATCGGCACCGGCACGCTCTTCCTCTACGCCCGAACGAAGGGCGAGCTGCTGCTGCTCGTGCAGAACTCGATGTACGCCGAGGCCATTGATCGCGGCCGAGCGGATGCCGCCGGCATCGACGACGTGGGAGCTGCGGTCCTGGCCGTCGTGCGACCGGTCGTGGAGTGCAACCGCAAGCAGATCGACAACGGTCGGACCTACCTTCGCGAGATCGTGTTCGGGGATCCCGAGGAGCCGCACCACCGGGATGCGCTGGCGCTGACGGCGCAGACCGAGGAGGTCGTCGCCGAGGTCATCGCGCGCGCGAGCGGCGTGGATCCCGAGGTCGCCCGCGCCCGCGCCCGCATCGTCTCGGCCGTCATGTTCCTGACGATGGCCGCCTCGATCAACGTCCACCTGTCGGTCGACGAGGTCGTCGAGGAGATCGCCGGCCAGCTGCGCACGCTGCTCGCCGCCTGAGGCGTCGGAGTGTCGGCGACCGGCTCCGCGTGATCTAGTTCTGCGCAACGAACAGCGCGGCGCCTGCCTGCGCGGAGGTGAGCAGGTTGTCCTTCGGGAGCGAGGCGCCGTCTGTGATCGCGCCGATCCAGGTGTCGGTGTCGGCCACGGCGGCGAAGTTGGAGTGCAGAAGTGCCATGAGCGTCTCGTGGACGGTGCGCGCATCGACGTGACCAGCGGCGTTCGCGATACTGATCGCACCGGTCGCGTCGGACAGCACCTCGACCTGGATGCCGTGCATCTCGGCGTCCGCTGCGGAGGCGATGATGCAGTTGTTCGTCATGTAGCCCGCGAGGGTGACCGTGTCGATCTCATGGCGACGTGCCCAGTCGACGAGGTCGGTGCCGGCGAAGACCGAGCTGAACCGCTTGGTGATCGGCGTCCAGTCGCTCGTTCGACGGGCCTCGATGTCGGGGTGCAGGGCGAAGCCGACGGTCGTGGGGTTGAAGACAGGAGCGTCATCACCCGCGGTGTGCTGGACGACGACGACCGGCACACCGTCCGCAGCGGCCGCGTCGATGGCAGCGGTGACGCGGGCGAGCGATCGGTCGACCGGAGGGTGCTGGATCGTCAGCGGTCCATCGAAGTACTCCTGCTGGATGTCGACGAGGACGAGGGCGCGGTTCGCGTCGGTCATGGGTGCTCCTTCGATCGGGGCCGCGAGTGCGGCGACTCCTGCCAGTCTGCTGCGCGTCGGCGTCGGGGGCCATTGGCACGGAGGCGGCGATACGATGAAATCAGGCCATCGAACAGAGGGGTGCGGATGAAGATCGCGATCTATGCCTTCGATGGCGTCACGATGTTCCACCTGTCCGTCCCACAGATGGTGTTCGACGAAGTCCGACGGCAACGACTCGGCGAATGGGAGAGCATCCTGTTCGCCGATCGCGCCGGTGCCGTGCGGACAGCCGAGGGGTACACCCTGAGCGGGGTGCAGGGACTTGAGGCGACATCCGACGCAGATCTGATCGTGATCCCATCCTGGGGGGACGGGGGCACGGCCTGGGATCCCGCTGCGCACCGAGCGGTCGTGGCCGCGCACGGCCGAGGTGCTGCGGTGGCCGGTCTCTGCCTCGGTGCCATCGCGGTGGCCGACCTCGGGTTGCTCGACGGGCGCAGCGCCGCCACTCACTGGAACGCCGCCGACAGGCTGGCCCGCGCGCACCCCGACGTCGTGGTCGACGCCCGAGTGCTCTACATCGACCACGGGGATGTGATGACGTCGGCCGGCACTGCATCCGGGCTCGATGCCTGCCTGCACGTCGTCCGATCCCGCCTGGGCGCCGAGGCGGCGAATCAGGTCGCGAGGAGCCTCGTGGTCGCGCCCCATCGCCAAGGCGGTCAAGCACAGTACATCCAGCGTCCGGTGCCGCGGGGTGCCGCCGACGATCCGATCGGGGTCGCGACAGCGTGGGCGATGCGGAATCTCGCTCACGACCTCGCCGTCGACCGACTGGCGCAAGCCGCTCGCATGAGTCGCCGGTCCTTCGTGCGCGCGTTCCGCGACTCGACCGGCACGACGCCCGCCGCATGGGTGCGTTCTCGACGACTCGATGAGGCTCGACGCCTGCTGGAGACGTCGAGCCTCTCGGTCGACCAGGTCGCTGCGGCGTGCGGCTTCGGGAACCCGGTGACCCTGCGTCAGAACTTCGGCACCGCGTTCGGATGCACGCCGTCGGACTACCGACGGCGGTTCGACGCGCGCCCCTGACGGCGTCAGTCGTGCTGGCCCCAGAACGCGTCCTCCGCGGGCGCGTCCTCGGAGAAGAGGTGCACCTCGACGATCTTCCCCTCGCGCACGGTGAGCAGGTCGACGCCGCCCATGTCCATCGAGATGTCCGAGCGTCGGCCGGAGAACCGCACGGGTACGGCGACGAGCTCGCCGTTGACCATGGCGGGGCCGGTGACGGCGAGGGCAAAGGTGCCGGCAGAGATCTCCATCATGCCGCCCAGCAGAGCGCCGACGCCCTCGATGCCGGTGTGCACGCCGGAGAAGCGGTGGGCGCCCGGCTGGTGCCAGACGACGTCCGGGCTGAACTGCGCCATGACGGTCGGGATGTCGCCGCGGCCCAGGGCGTCGAAGTACGTGCGGGCGATGGTGGCGGGGTTGAGGTCGGTCATCATTCTCTCCTTCGGTGGTGGTGACATAATGGTTACATTCGGTAACCTGTTACCTCAACGTAACTAAGGGAGGCGGTTTCGATGGATGATCCGGTCTGGAATGTGATGCTGCCCACGTGCCCCTCCCGGACATCGCTCGCCCGGGTGGCCAACAAGTGGACAGCGATGATCGTGATCGCGCTGAGCGACGGCCCCGCTCGGTTCGGCGCGATCCGCGAGCGCGTCGGTGGGATCAGTGCGAAAGTGCTCGCGGACACCCTCCGCGACCTGGAGCGCGACGGCCTCGTGACCCGCACCGCATACGACGAGATGCCACCGCGGGTCGAGTACGACCTGACGGGGCTGGGGCTCACGCTGCGGGAGCCGCTGACCGCTCTCGGCCGCTGGGCTGAGGGGCACATCGAAGAGGTGCTCGCTGCGCGAGACGAGTACGACCGCCGGTGAGGCGGCGGGGCCGGGTCGAGTGGTGGGCGTGGCGCGTTCCGGCACCATCAGGAGTGTGCGCTATAAGTCACTTCCTCTTGTGTGCGTTATAAGTCACATATATAGTTGTGCGTTATAAGTCACTTGCGAGGTGGAGATGGAAGTACGCGCTGCGTCCGACTTCGGGGCCCTCGTCGCTGAGCGTCGCGAAGGTCTGAGTATGTCTCAAGCTGAGCTCGCGCGCCGCGCCGGCGTTACTCGCGAGTGGGTCGTGCGCTTGGAGAACGGGTCCACGACCGTCACGCTCTTCCGGCTCATGCGCGTTCTCCGGGAACTCGGCCTCGTCGTCGACGTCAGCGAGGTCGACGATGGCGAGTGAACTGTTCGCGTATCTCGATGGCACCGCGATCGGCGTTGTCGAACAGTCGGCTGGCGGCGCCTTGTCCTTCACCTACGACACCGACTACCGGGCCCGACGTGGAGCCACGCCGCTCTCACTCTCCCTGCCGCTTGTGCGCGCCGGGCACAAGAACAAGCCGGTGCGCGCTTTCCTGCAAGGGTTGCTTCCCGACAGCACGGGCCGGCTCGCGGAACTCGGACGCGAGTACCGTGTCAGCGCCAGCAATCCTTTCGCGCTGCTCTCGCACATCGGTCGTGACGCGGCCGGTGCGGTGCAGCTGCTTCCGCCCGGTGAGGCGAGCGCTGACGCAGCCGAACGTCATGGCGATGTGAGAGAACTCACCGATACCGACTTCGCGGAGCTCGTCGCGGACCTTGTCCGCAACGGTGACACTTGGGGGAGGCGTACGGATGACGCACGCTGGAGTCTTCCCGGTGCGCAACCGAAAGTCGCGCTGTTCCGCACCGAGCAGGACCGATGGGCGGTGCCGCAGGATTCGACACCGACCACGCACATACTCAAACCAGCGGTCGCACCCTATCCTGACCATCACATCAACGAGTTCATGACGATGGCCGCGGCGCGTGAGTTGCGGCTTCACGTCGCTGACGACTTCTTGGTGACCACCGAACGTGGCCACGCGGTGTTCGTCTCCACGCGCTACGACCGCCGGCTCGAAGACGGACGTTGGCATCGCCTCCATCAGGAGGACCTCTGTCAGGCGCTGAGCGTGCCGCCGGATAGGAAGTATCAGTCCGAGGGTGGGCCAGGAGTCGCAGCGATTGCCCGCCTCATCAACTCCCTGCCTGACGCCGAAGACCGACGAAACAACGCACGACAGTTCTACGAGGCTCTCGTGTTCTCGGTGGCGTCTCTCGGTACCGACGCGCACGCGAAGAACTACTCGCTTCTGCTGCGGCGCGACCGTGCCACGCTCGCCCCGCTCTACGACCTCGGCAGTTTCGCTCCGTATCTCACCAGGGGCGGCAGCAGCCCGAAGCTGGCCATGTCGATCGAGGGCGAGTACAACGTCGGGCGGATCGGCGTCGATTCGTTGGTCAGGGTGGGGGCGCGGATCGGTGTCGACCGCGATTGGGCTGAGGCGCGCGCCCATGAGATCACGGACGGCATCGTGATCGCCTACGCGGCGGCGGCGGATGCCGCGCGAGCGCAGCTGGGCGACGACCCTTTCGTCGGGCGGATGGTCGACAGCATCCAGGAATACGCGTCATCACGTGGGTGGAGCGCGTGACGACCGGCACAAGTCGCCGGGAAAAGCGGAAACCCCCGCCATGTAGAAGCTAGGCGAGGGTTCCTAAGGTGACTGTAATGATCACCCTGTGGCTCCGACGGGCGTCGATCCCGTGACCTCACGATTTTCAGTCGTGCGCTCTACCAACTGAGCTACAGAGCCGTGCGACCGGCGAACCTGTCGCATCTAGACGAAAGGCCCTCTTCGAAGAAAAGGGCCCGTCGCTTAGAGCGACCCTGACGGGACTTGAACCCGCGACCTCCGCCGTGACAGGGCGGCACGCTAACCAACTGCGCTACAGGGCCATACTTGTTTTCAATTGTATCGGAAGGAGTGACCCCAACGGGATTCGAACCCGTGCTACCGCCGTGAAAGGGCGGCGTCCTAGGCCGCTAAACGATGGGGCCGAAGTCAGTCCCAGGGGACTTCCTTGCCGACGCTCAAGCATAAGGGAAGATCCGAGCAAAACGCGAATCGAGGGCGAGCCTGCTGCCTCCCGGGCGTGTTCAGGAGGACGATGGACTCGTATCGCTGTGCTCGCTGATGCTGTCCGCCACCTGGTGCGGATGTGAAAGAAGTTGTTAGTGTGGCATTTGTGAAACCGGCGGAAGGGGCCGTGTGAACGACAAGCACTCCACGCTGGATGCTGCCGCGGCGGCATCCGACGATTGCGGCTGCGCGCCCACGCCCGCCGAGAGCAAGGCCTTCTGGCAGAAGGGCTCTCTGACGCGCCGCAGCGCCATCAGCCTCGGCGCTCTCAGTGTCGTCGCGCTCAGCGCCTTCGGCGTCACCTCCGGTGTGACCGCCGCCTACGCCGCGTCGTACCCGAGCTGGGACGACGTCCAGAACGCCATGAAGAACGAGGCCGCCAAGGCCAACGAGGTCAAGCGCATCGAGGGGCTCATCCAGAGCCTCACCCAGAAGGTCGCCGACACCCAGGCCCAGGCCCAGATCGCGTCCGACGCCTACTACGTCGCCCAGCAGGAGTTCTTCGACGCCATCCGCGTCGCCGAGGAGCTGCAGACGCAGGCCGACGCTCAGGCCGCGATCGCCGACGAGGCGGCCACCAAGGCCGGTCAGGTCGCCGCGCAGCTGTACCGGAACGGCGGGGACGACACCTCGCTCGAGCTGTTCTTCGCTGGCTCCGCCGACAACGCCGACGAGCTGCTCTCGCGCCTCGGCACGATGGACAAGCTCCTCGAGTACAACCAGTCGGTCTACGACAACGCGGTCGCCGCCCGCAACTCGGCGCAGTCGCTGAGCGACCAGGCCGTCGTCGCGCGCACCGAGCGCGACCGCCTGCAGCAGGTCGCCGAACAGAAGATGGTCGAGGCCCAGGCCGCCGCGGATGCCGCCCAGGCCGCTCTCGACGAGCAGACCGAGAACCTCGCCACCATGGAGGCTCAGCTCGCCGCCCTCAAGAGCAAGACGGCGACCACGGTCGCCAGCTACAAGGAGGGCGTGCGCAAGGCCGAAGAGGAGCGCAAGCGTCGTGAGGCCGCCGAGGCCGCAGCCAACGCCGGAGGCAACGACGGCGGCAGCAGCGGCGGTGGCGGCAGCCCCGGTCGCGGCGGCTGGGTGCGCCCGCACGGCGGTCACCGCAGCTCGGGCTACGGTCCTCGCACGCCGATCTGCGACTCCGGCGGATGCTCCTCGAGCTACCACTACGGCGTCGACCTCGCCAACGGCTGCGGTGCGGCGATCTACGCGGCGCACTCCGGCACGGTGGACGCAGCCTTCTACAACGGCGGCTACGGCAACTACATCCGCATCCAGCACGGCGGCGGCATCGCGACCGGGTACGCCCACATCAAGCCCGGCGGCTACGCGGTGCGCAGCGGCCAGTGGGTCGAGGCCGGTCAGGTCATCGCCTACGCGGGGAACACCGGCGGGTCGTTCGGATGCCACCTCCACTTCGAGGTCTACATCAACGGCGGCTACACCAACCCCATCAACTTCATGGCGGGCAAGGGCGTCTCGGTCTGAGCCTCCTTCCGTCACGCACGAGACCCCCGGCCGCTGAGCGGAACCGGGGGTCTCGTGCGTCGGGCCGATGGCCCGTCGGGCAGGTGTCAGTGGCCCTGCTCGCCGAAGCGGACGATCGCCTCGTCGAGGATGCGCTGCGCCTCTGCCGCGTCGCCCCACTCGTCGACCTTGACCCACTTGTTGGGCTCGAGGTCCTTGTAGTGCTCGAAGAAGTGCGCGATCTCCTTCTTGGTGTACTCGGCGATGTCGCCGATGTCCTGGATGTGGGCCCAGCGGGGGTCCTTCGACAGCACGGCGACGAGCTTGTCGTCGCCACCGGCCTCGTCGCTCATCTTGAGCACGGCGACCGGGCGGACCTCGACGACGACGCCGGGGTAGATGGCGTGGTCGAGCAGGACGAGCACGTCGAGCGGGTCGCCGTCCTCGCCGAGGGTGTTGTCGAAGTAGCCGTAGTCGGCCGGGTATCCGAAGGTCGTGTAGAGCACGCGGTCGAGGTGCACTCGTCCGGTCTCGTGGTCGACCTCGTACTTCACGCGGCTGCCGCGCGGGATCTCGATGACGGCGTCGTGTGCGCCCATGCGTGTGCTCCTCAGAAAAGACGGGTGGATGCCGCGCACTAGCCTACCCGCGGGGCGCTCCCCGGCGAGTCGCCGCCTGCGCGGCGTCCGCCGATCCTCCGGAGCACCTTCGTGACGACGCCGCTGAGCAGCAGGACCAGGAGACCCGCGTAGCCGTAGGGCTGGACGAACACGGCGATGGCCAGCGCGATCAGGAACAGGATGATCGCCGCGAGGTCGCCGATCACCCCGGCCTGCGCGACTTCGGCAGGCGTGGTCGTAAGGTCGGGGTGGCGCAGCAGGTACAGCCAGCCGGCCAGTGTGGTCACCTGGGTGAGGATGAGGGTGCCGATGTACACGACGGCCTGCAGGGCATCCGTGTCCATCTGACCGATCATCGCAGTGGGCACAGGCAACCAGACGATGGTCGCCATCCATGCGACGTTGATCCACAGCAGCGGCGCCGTGATCCACTCCGCGTCGCGGTACTGCCGGTGGTGGCCCATCCAGAAGGTGGCGATCAGGACGAAGCTCAGACCGAAGCTGAGCAGCTGGCCCGAGTGCTCGGTGAAGAACTCGGCGGTCGTCAGCCTGTCGGCGGCGGCCTCGGACACGGACTCCATCAGAGGCAGGATCAGCAGCGTCATCGCGATGGCGACGACCGCGTCGACGAACGCCTTGAACCGCTCGGTCCGGAACCTCAGCACCTGTTCAGTCACGGCGCCAGGCTAGCGTGGACGCGTGCCCTCACTCTCACCCGCAATCGCCGAGATCCGCCTGGCCGTGCGCACCGCGCTCGCCGATCTGCCGGAGGGCTCGACGGTGGTCGTCGCGCTCTCGGGGGGAGCCGACTCGCTCGCGCTCGCCGCAGCCACAGCCTTCGAAGCACCGAAGCGGGGGATCCGCGTGGGGACGCTGACCGTCGATCACGGGCTGCAGGACGGGTCGGATGCCGTCGCCTCGCGCGCTGCGCAGACGGCAACCGCGCTCGGCCTGGGCGCGTTGATCGTGCGGGTCGACGTGGGAGGCGAGGGGGGACCCGAGGCCGCGGCACGCGAGGCCCGGTATCGAGTGCTGGCGGATGCCGCGGCCGACGTGAAGGCCTCGGCGGTGCTCCTCGGCCACACGCTCGACGACCAGGCCGAGACCGTGCTGCTCGGGCTCGCTCGCGGGTCCGGTGCCGCGAGCCTGCAGGGCATGGCCGTCACGCGCACCGACGACGACGGCCTCCGCTGGGTGCGGCCGCTGCTCGGCGTGCGTCGCGAGACGACGCGGGCGTTCTGCGTGGCATCCGGACTCGAGGTCTGGGACGACCCGCACAACACCGACGACAGGTTCGCCAGGGTGCGGGTGCGCGAGCGGGTGCTGCCGGTGCTGGAGGCCGAGCTCGGTCCGGGTATCGCCGAGGCTCTCGTCCGCACCGCCGAACAGCTGCGGGAGGACGCCGAGGCGTTCGACGAGATGATCCACGAGACGATCGAGGACATCGTCGAGCACGCGGAGGCCGGGATCTCGGTGAGCGTCGCGGCCCTCGCCGCCAACCCCGCGGCACTGCGCAACCGGATCATCCGCCTCGTCGTGGACAGCGAGTTCGGCGTGAGCCTGACCCGGCTGCAGACGCTGGAGGTGGCGAGGCTGGTCACGGACTGGTCGGGTCAGGGGCCGATCGACCTGCCGGGGTGCTCGGCTGCCCGTGCCGGTGGGCGGGTCGTCTTCACTGCTCGATAGCGACGACACTGCGGCCCCCTCGAGGGAGGCCGCAGTGCTGAGTCTCCAGGCGGTCTGCTACTTCTTGCCGCCGCCGAGGAGACCGCCGAGGATGTCGCCGATGCCGCCTCCGCCGCCGGACGAGTTGCCGCCGCCGAGGAGCCCGCCGAGGATGTCGCCGATGCCGCCGCCCGAGGAGCCGCCGGAGGAGTTGCCGCCGCCGAGGAGTCCGCCGATCACGTCGCCGATCCCGCCGCCACCGGAGGGTGCCTCCGCGGAGCCGGAGCCCGTGGACTTGCCCTTGTTCGCGTTGGCGATCAGGCCCATCACGATCGGGGCGAGGATCGGCAGCAGCTTGCCGAAGTCGATGCCGGCGGTCTCCTTGGACTCGGTGAGCTTCTGCGTCACCTTCTCCTTGTCGGAGCCGAGGATGTGCGAGACGATCTTGCCGCCGTCGGCCTGATCGATGTCGTCGACCTTCGCAGCCCCTGCCGTTCCCTCGTGGCGCTTCAATGCGTCCTCGATGGCGGAGGAGCCCTCCGGCGTGGAGGCGTTCTTGGCGAGGCCGCCCAGCAGCACCGCACCGCCCTGCTCGACGGCTGTCTTCGCGACGTCGGGGGAGACCCCCAGTTTCGCGGCGATGTCATCGATCGGGACCTGCGTGAGGATGTCGTCGAGAGCCATGGGAAGTTCCTTCCGTCAGGGGCGTCCGCCCGTCACACCGCCCAGAGTAGTGCGGATGCTGCGGACGCACCCGGAATATCGCTCGTGCCTCTGCTGATCCGTGGCGGGAGCATCGGTGCGCGTCACCTAAAATCGATCCATGCGCGCCGCGGAAATCCAGGACGACCTTGACCAGATCCTCGTCACAGAGGAGGAGATCCTCGCCAAGCTCGACTCGCTCGCCGCTCAGGTCGCGATCGACTACGAGGGGAAGGACCTGATCCTCGTCGGCGTGCTCAAGGGCGCCGTCATGGTCATGGCCGACTTCGCGAGGGCGCTGCCCTTCCACGCCCCGATGGACTGGATGGCCGTGTCGAGCTACGGCGCGAGCACGAAGTCCAGCGGCGTCGTGCAGATCCGCAAGGACCTCGACACCGACCTGAACGGCAAGCACGTCCTGATCGTCGAGGACATCATCGATTCCGGACTCACGCTCAGCTGGCTTCTCGAGAACTTCGGGTCGCGCGGCGCCGAGTCGATCGAGGTGCTGGCGCTGCTGCGCAAGCCGGAGGCTGCGAAGGTGGTCATCGACTGCAAGTACGTCGGCTTCGACATCCCCACCGACTTCGTGGTCGGGTACGGCCTGGACTACAACGAGCGCTACCGCAATCTCCGCGACGTCGCGGTGCTGGCGCCCCACGTCTACAGCTGAACCGCTTCTGCCGACACCGCTACGCCGTGGGTGAACGCACAGCGGCCACCTAGGGCGTGCGCGATACGCTGATCCGACCATGGATGTCAAGAAGCTCACTCGGAATCCGCTGATCTACGTCGCTCTGATCGGTCTGCTGCTCTTCGGCGGCTTCCTGCTGATCTCGAACCTCGGCGCGCCGAAGCAGATCACGACCCAGGAGGGTCTGAAGCTGCTCGCCGGCGAGTCCGTCACCGAGGTCGTCACCACCGATGGCGACCAGCGCGTGGACATGACGCTGTCGAAGGCGTTCGAGGGCTCCGAGAACGTGCAGTTCTACTACGTCGAGGCTCGCGCGGACGAGGTCGTGAAGGCGATCAACGACGCGGATCCCAAGGACGGCTTCAATGACGCCGTGCCGCGAGCGACCTGGTTCGACGGCATCCTCTCTCTCCTGCTTCCGCTCGTGCTGCTCGGCCTGCTGTTCTGGTGGCTGCTGTCCTCGATGCAGGGCGGCGGCGGCAAGGTCATGCAGTTCGGCAAGTCCAAGGCCAAGCTCGTGAACAAGGAGACGCCGACGGTCACCTTCGCCGACGTCGCCGGTGCGGACGAGGCCATCGAGGAGCTCCACGAGATCAAGGAGTTCCTGCAGGACCCGGCCAAGTTCCAGGCCATCGGCGCTCGCATCCCGAAGGGCGTGCTGCTGTACGGCCCTCCGGGAACGGGAAAGACGCTGCTCGCCCGCGCGGTCGCCGGCGAGGCGGGAGCCCCGTTCTACTCGATCTCGGGTTCTGATTTCGTCGAGATGTTCGTCGGTGTCGGCGCATCGCGAGTGCGCGACCTGTTCAACGTGGCCAAGGAGAACTCGCCCGCCATCATCTTCATCGACGAGATCGACGCGGTCGGCCGTCACCGCGGTGCAGGCATGGGCGGCGGGAACGACGAGCGCGAGCAGACGCTCAACCAGATGCTCGTCGAGATGGACGGCTTCGACCCGAACGCGAACGTCATCGTGATCGCGGCGACGAACCGTCCCGACATCCTCGATCCCGCGCTGCTGCGCCCGGGCCGTTTCGACCGTCAGATCGGCGTCGACGCCCCCGACCTCCGCGGTCGTCAGAAGATCCTCGAGGTGCACAGCAAGGGAAAGCCCCTGGCCAAGAGCGTCGACCTCGAGGTCGTCGCCCGCAAGACCCCCGGCTTCACGGGTGCGGACCTCGCCAACGTCCTGAACGAGGCCGCGCTGCTGACCGCCCGCTCCAACGCGCAGCTGGTCGACAACCGCGCCCTCGATGAGGCCATCGACCGTGTGATCGCCGGCCCCCAGCGTCGCACGCGTGTGATGAAGGACAAGGAGAAGCTCATCACCGCCTATCACGAGGGCGGTCACGCGCTCGCGGCGGCGGCGATGAACTACACCGACCCGGTGACGAAGATCACGATCCTTCCGCGCGGCAAGGCGCTCGGCTACACGATGGTGCTGCCGCTGGATGACAAGTACTCGGTGACGCGCAACGAGCTGCAGGACCAGCTCACCTACGCGATGGGCGGCCGCGTCGCCGAGGAGATCATCTTCCACGACCCCACCACCGGCGCGTCCAACGACATCGAGAAGGCGACCTCGATCGCCCGCAAGATGGTGATCGAGTACGGGATGACGACGCAGGTCGGTCCGGTCAAGCTCGGCTCCGAGGGCGGCGACATGTTCGTCGCGCGCGACATGGGCCGCGGCCGGGAGTACTCCGAGAAGGTCGCCGAGCGGGTCGACGCCGAGGTGCGCGCACTCATCGAGCAGGCGCACAACGAGGCGTACGAGGTGATCAGCGCTAACCGCGAGATCCTCGACCGGCTCGCGCTCGCCCTCCTCGAGGAGGAGACGCTGGACCACAACCAGATCGCGGAGATCTTCACCGAGATCAAAAAGCTCCCCGAGCGTCCCCTCTGGCTGTCCAGCGAGGCCCGGCCCGTGTCGGAGCGTCCGCCGATCGAGGTTCCCAAGAAGGACGTCTCCCTCGCGGCGTCCGTCGAGGCGCCGGCAGCGGCACCGCGCACGCAGTCCGGCTCGGCGGGCGCCGGGCAGGCTCGACCTGCGACGGCCTGAGTCGTGGCAGTCGACCGCGCACGCGTCGAGCGGCTCACGCGGGAACTGCTCGAGGCGATCGGGGAGGATCCCGACCGCCCCGGTCTGAAGCAGACGCCGGCGCGGATGGGAGACCTGTACGCGGAGTTCTTCTCCGGAGTGGGGGAGGATGCCGGGGCGCCGCTCGCGCACACGATCAGCGTCACGCGTGGCCCTGCCCCTGACACTCTCGCGTCCGGCGCGGTCCTGCTGAGGGACATCCGCTTCCGCTCCGTCTGCGAGCACCACCTGCTGCCGTTCGCCGGTCGCGCGCACATCGCGTACCTGCCGGGCGAGCAGGTCGTCGGACTCGGCGCCCTGGTGCGGGTCGTCGAGATCCTCGCCACGCGGCCGCAGGTGCAGGAGCGCCTCGGCGAGCAGATCGCCGACACGATCGCGGAGCACCTCGACACCCGCGGCGTGCTCGTGGTGCTCGATGCGAGCCACGGCTGCGTGACAATGCGCGGCGGGCGACAGCCCGAGGCATCGACCCTCACGATCGCCGCCCGCGGCGAGTACACCGAGCCGATCGCACGCGCGGAGCTCATCGCGCTGATCGGGTCCTCCGGCGCGGGGACGGCGCACGGATGACAGGCATCTGGGGCATCGTGAACGTCACGCCGGACTCGTTCAGCGACGGCGGACGCTATCTCGACGTCGATCGCGCCGTCGAGCACGGCCTGCGGATGCGCGCCGACGGCGCCACGGTGCTCGATGTCGGCGGGGAGTCGACTCGGCCGGGAGCCGAGCGGGTCGGAGCAGAGGTCGAGCAGGAGCGCGTGCTCCCCGTCATCGAGCGGCTCGTGGCCGCCGGAGCGCCCGTCAGCATCGACACGCTCAACGCCTCGACCGCCGCAGCCGCCGTCCGCGCGGGGGCGCGCATCGTGAACGACGTCTCCGGGGGGCTGGCCGACGCCGACATGCTCGCCGTCGTCGCGGGGTCCGGTGCGGACTACGCCATCGGTCACTGGCGCGGATTCTCCGATGACATGTATGCCCGCGCCGAGTACCACCGGCCGGCCCGCGAAGTGGCAGGCGAACTGCAGGAGCGGGTCAGTGCGGCCGCTGCTGCAGGGATCGCCCCGTCGCGCCTGATCGTCGATCCCGGTATCGGGTTCGCGAAGGCGGGCGCCCAGAACTGGGATGTGCTGCGCGGTCTCGACGAGATCGTCGCCCTGGGGCCCCGCGTGCTCGTGGGCACCTCGCGCAAGCGGTTCCTCGCCGAGACGCTGCAGCGAGCGCATACCGACGCCGAGGTGTCGGAGGCTCGCCGCGACCTGGCCACCGCCGTGACGAGCGCCCTGGCCGCACGCGCGGGCGTCTGGGCCGTCAGGGTGCACGACGTCTGCGCGACTCGCGATGCCCTCGCCATCGCCCACGCCTGGGAAGGATGACCATGGGTTCCCTCGACGAGATCGTCCTCACCGGCCTCACGGTGTTCGGCAGGCACGGCGTCTACGACCACGAGCGCGAGAACGGGCAGGAGTTCACGGTCGATCTGCGCCTGAGGATGCCGTTGCTGGATGCCGCGGCATCCGACGACGTGGCCGACACCGTGCACTACGGCGAGCTGGCCGAGCAGGTCGCGGCCGTCGTCGCCGGTGAACCCGTCGATCTGATCGAGACGCTTGCCGAGCGCATCGCGGAGGTGGCGCTCAGCGATCATCGCGTGCGCGAGGTCTCCGTCACCGTGCACAAGCCGCACGCGCCGATCGCCCTCACCTTCTCGGATGTCGCCGTGACCGTGCACCGGTCGCAGAAGCAGCCGGCCGCAGAGGAGCCGCGATGAGCAGGAATCTGGCGAACCCGCCGAGCGTCCCCGGCCCCCGTCCCGGTCGCCGGGAGGCGGTCGCCGTCGTCGCCTTCGGCGCCAACCTCGGCGACCGCGAGGCGACGATCCGTGCGGCCGCTGAGCGCATCGCCCGCCTTCCTCTCGTCAGCGATGTCCGGCTGTCGTCGCTCGTCGAGACCGTGGCCCTGCGTCTCGACGGTCCCGACCCCGACGCTCCGGGGTACGTCAACGCGGTGGCGCTCGTGAGGACGCGACTCGCCCCGTCGATCCTGATGGGCATGCTGCACGCCATCGAGGACGAACACGGACGTCAGCGCCATGAGCGCTGGGGCGATCGCACGCTCGACCTCGACCTGATCGCCTACGGCGACGAGTCCTCGGACGAGGAGGACCTGCAGCTGCCGCATCCGCGCGCAGCCGAGCGGCTCTTCGTCCTCGAGCCGTGGTTCGAACTCGACCAGCGCGCGGCGCTCCCCGGGCACGGCCCCATCGCCGACCTCATCGCCCGGCTGCGTGCGGAGGACCCGTCGTGAAGCGCACCTCCGTGGGGGTCCTCATCGTCCTCGCCGTGTTCGCGGGCGCCGGGGGGTTCGTGCTCGACCACATGCTGACGGCGATGGGGCGCACGACGTTCACTCCGTCGCTGCTGCTTCCGGTGCTGCTGCTGCTCATCGGGGCGGCCTCCCTGGGGGTCGCATGGCCGGTGCGATCGAGCGTCCGCGACGGCGTCCGAATCGACCCGTTCCGCGCCACCAGGGCGGTCACCCTCGCCCGCGCCTCCAGCCTGCTCGGAGCGATCATGGCGGGCTTCGGCGCCGGACTGTTCGCGTTCCTCCTGTCGAGGCCGATCGATCCCCCGGTAGGGTCGACTGTGGCGATGCTGGCGCTGATCGGAAGTGCGATCGTGCTCGTCATCGCCGCGCTCGTCGCCGAACAGTTCTGCACACTGCCGAAGGATCCTGATGACTCAGAACCCACAGATCGAGCCGGGGACCCCGGCCCCGCTGAATTCGGCGGAGGTCACTGACCTCGGAGCCCTGGACCGGGGCACGTACTCGCAGCTGCGCACCGCGCGCAGCGAGGCGAGGCTCGAGCTCGACGGGTCGTGGCACCAGATCTCGCCGCGCTACGTCGTCTCGCAGGTCGTGCAGAACGCGATCTTCATCGCGGTCGTGCTGGGGATCGCGGCCGTCCTCGCGCTGTGGCTGCAGCAGACCTGGGTGTGGATCCCTGCCGGCGTGATCATCCTCATCACGCTGCTGACCCTCGTGATCCTGCCCCGACAGGCCAAGGCCATCGGATACATGCTCCGCGCGGACGACATCGTCTTCCGCAAGGGCATCCTCTGGCAGCGGATGATCGCCGTCCCCTACGGGCGCATGCAGCTCGTGGACATCACACAGGGTCCGCTCGACCGCGCCTTCGGCGTCTCGCAGCTCAAGATGGTGACCGCGGCGGCCACCACCGGCGTGCAGATCCCCGGCCTCGCCCAGGCTGCGGCCGAAGCCCTGCGCGACACGCTCATCGAGGTCGCCGAGACCCGCCGGACGGGCCTGTGAGCGACCAGCAGCTGCCCGCACCCGCATCCGCCTCCCCATCAGGAGAGCAGGGCGGCGTGCGTGCGGAGAACGCGACGCTCGCCGACGGCGAGTGGCATCGGATGCATCCGCTCACCCCCCTGTTCAAGGGCGGGCTGGCGCTGATCATCATCGCGGGTATCGCGATCGCGAACCTGCGTGACCGGCTGATCGCCTGGGTCGTCGACCTCTTCACTCCCGAGGAGGCGCACTACGACGACTACAACGGCGGCGACCCCGTCGACTGGGTCCTCTCGAACAACCTGATCCTCGTGGTGCTGCTCGGCGTGCTCGCGCTCGTCCTGGTGCTCGTGGCGATCTTCTGGTTCATCTGGCGATTCCAGCAGTTCCGCATCACCGGCGACCACGTCGAGGTGCGCAAGGGCATCGTCTTCCGCTCGCACCGCCGCGCTCCGCTGGACCGCGTGCAGGGCGTGAACCTCACGCGCCCGTTCCCCGCTCGTCTCATCGGACTCGCGAAGCTCGAGGTGGCGGGCGCCGGAACCGACTCCAACGTCGAACTCGAGTACCTCGCGACCGCTCGGGCGGAGTCGGTCCGGTCGGACATCCTCCGTCTCGCGTCGGGAGCACGGGCGGCGCGGCAGTCCGGGCTCATCGGCGCCCCCGGTGCCCAGCCGGTCCCGCAGGAGGGATCGGCAGCACCCGGCGCACCCGGATCCATCCGCGGACAGCTCGTGGGCTCGATGAACGAGGGCGTCAACGGTCTGCTCGCCGGAGTGGACCTCGCCGACGTCGAACCCGAGAGCATCGTCAAGATCCCGACGGGACGGCTCATCGGGTCCCAGGCGATCTCGGGTCTGCTGTGGCTGGTGTTCTTCGGAGTGATCTTCGGCGTCGCGATCGGCTCGATGGCCATCGCCTCCGTCTTCGACGACGACCCGATCGAGGGGCTCCTCGGTCTCGGCATCAGCCTGGGAATCGGGATCCCGATGGTCATCGCCGTCGTGGGTATCACCTGGGCGCAGATCTCGAAGTCGCTGCGCTACTCGATCGCCCCGACGCGCGACGGTGTGCGGATCACCTACGGCCTGCTGACCACCGTGACCGAGACTCTGCCACCCGGCCGGATCTTCGCGGTCGAGGTCACGCAGTCGCTGCTGTGGCGTCCGTTCGGCTGGTGGACGATCCGGATCAACCGCATGAGCGGCAAGAGCGCCGCGCAGCAGTCGTCCGGCTCCGCCCAGCAGTTCAGTGTGGTGCTCCCGGTGGGTAAGCGGGCAGACGTCGAGCGCGTGCTCGCGCTGATCCTTCCGGATGCGCCGGTCGCCGACATCCCGCTCGTGTGGGAGCACGGCATCCTCGGTCCGGTCGAGGGAGACCCGTACCGCACCATCCCGCGTCGCGCCTGGTGGCGACGACCGCTGTCCTGGAAGCGCCACGGCTACGCGCTGACGGAGTTCGGACTCCTGCTGCGCCGCGGCATCGTGTGGCGCAAGCTCGCGATCTTCCCGCTCGCCCGACTGCAGGGAGTGTCGCTGTCGCAGGGGCCGATCGACCGGGCGCAGCGCGTGTCGGGAGCTCAGGTGCATTCGGTGCAGGGGCTCATCACCGGGTATCTCTCGGGCCTCGAGCGGGACGACGCGCTCCATCTCATCGACAGCGTCAGCGCCGCGGCGGCCGCCGCAGCGGCTCGCGACCACACCCACCGCTGGGGGGAGTACGTGACGGAGGCCGACGGGTCGCCGGTGCCGGGTGGATACCCCGGAGCCGCGAGCGAACAGGGTCCGCCTGCGCCGCCGGTGGGTCCGCCCACGCCGCCGGCTGGGCCGCCTGCGCCTCCGGTTGCGCCGCCTGCTCCGCCGGTTGCGCCGCCTGCTGGT